>NZ_JAMYOQ010000024.1:0-81484 GCF_040319905.1 Mesorhizobium sp. M0833
CCGGCCTAATACGATCGCGGCGGGAAGCCCCTGCGGCGATCTCAGAAACAGAGAACTGTTACTGATCTCTGTCTCACCCGAGGGGTGCACTACACCATGTCGTAGGTACAAACTGTTACCCATGTCTCCGGGCCGTACACAAAATCACCTATGATGACGACGTGAAGGGCTTTGGCATCCGCGTCAGCAAGGCCGGTGCCCGTGCCTTCATCCTGAACTACCGGACTCGCTCGTCGATACACGATCGGCTCTTTCCCTGACTGGAAGTGCGGCGCGGCCCGTGAGGAAGCGAAGCACCTCTAGAAGGACGCAAGGTCAGCGAGTATTCAACCCTCGCCGACGAATTTCTTCTCGGTATGTCTCTAGGACCCTATCAGCCCAAGAATTAGGGGGATCCAAAAGAACCGGGAATTTCTTCGCAAGGCCGCCGTATGTCGAAACTAATTCCGTGTCTGTCATAAGGGGGATTTTTTCCAGCACGTCGGCAAATTGGTCATCGAGTTCGGTCATTGTCTACCGCCGTTCCAGTTCACTAACTCTGGCCTCCAGCGAAGCGATTTGCTGCGCCAGTTCCCGGAGCAATTTCTGCTGATTGTTGTGGTTCTCGACCTCCCGGTCGTTGATAAAGTTGACGCAGGCCACCAAGCGCTCGCTTACGGCATTGATGTGATCGGCGAGATCGAAGCCGTACATCGTCGCGCCTCGTTTACACGTGCCTTCATCCATGAGGCCGCTTCCGGCTGGCAAAGCGGTCATCATCAGGATTATTCCCGAAAGTAGAAGCGTTAGCCGGCACATCTCAAATCTCCCCGCATTGAGCGCGCGAGCTTTGTCCCTTGTTGAGGAAAACGCAAGCTCGCCGGCCAGTGCAGTGACCTTAATCCACCATGTCACGCAACGGCTTTTTGCGCTTGGGCGGCCTGTACTTCTCGACCGGCTTGACCTTCCCGAGATCGACCGTCACCAGCGGTCCCAGGTCGATTGTCACCTTGCCGCCTTCCTCGTCTATGCGCGTGACCTCGCCCATCAGCTCGATCTGCTGACCCCGCTTGACCTTGGATTTGCTGTCCACGATCGAATGCGGGAAGTTGTAGGAGGGGATTGAGACGCTGATACGGTCGTCGGTGACCCGCCTGCGTACCGTGGCCGTGATCGCAACCACGTCACCGATGCCAATGCCCCGCGCCATGTACGGGAGTCTGGGGCGGCCGGTGCCTTAATCAAGATTTTGCTAATATAGACTCAGACTGCAAGCTTCGTGCGTTTCCTCCTCTCTACTGCCCCGATTTGGCGAATTTGGCCCGCTGCCTCACGGTGGCGGGCTTCTGACTTAGCCTGTTTGCTCACCCGTTTACACAACGGGCTCTGAACTGACTTCCGACGCTTTGAGGGCCAAGTCTGTCATTGCCCTTCCCCAGCGGATAGCGTCTTGCATTTCCTCGATCGAGGTGACTTCAACGGCCAAGCCGTCACCTTCCCTTTCGTAGCGCAGAAACACGATCCAGTTCGGTCTGCTGTTAAGGTGACCTGCACAATTCGAATGAGCGATTCGATTTCGCACCTTTGACCGCAATTCATACTGCCGCTTGTGTTTCTTCATGCTACGCGCCGCGGCCTCGCCGCCTGGTTGTGATCTTAGCTTTCGATAAATCTCATTAAACCGCTTTGGTGTAGAGAGCTGCTGAACAAAGTCGGCACCGTCCACCGGGTGCATATTGAGTATCTTCGCGACCATCAGGCCCATTGCGCCGTCTAACTTGGCCCAGACCAGGATGACATCCAACATGACCTCGCGGTGTCGAGCGGTCAGTTGATTTAGCGCTATGTCATTCAAGGCAATGTTGATGGGCGTCATAGTCTGGCCTTTCATTTGGCGCATCTGTTCGGACATAGTGCGGACACCAACTTCCGCGGACACAAAAACCCGCCCTCACCTCTCGCAACCTGTTGAAAAACTGTGGATTTGGTGAGCGCGATGGGATTCGAACCCATGACCTACTGATTAAAAGTCAGTTGCTCTACCGGCTGAGCTACGCGCTCCCGCGGGCTCAGAAAGGCCGCCCTCGAAATTGCGCGGAACATAGGGAGAGTGCCTCTGCCGGTCAACCGGAAAAAGACGGCTCCCAAACCGGACTTTCCTGTCGCGTCATCATGCCGTGCGGTGCGCTTCGGCGTTGACGGAATTGCCTCCGTCTCGCGCAAGTCCGAAGCTCGCGCTTTGCGGGACAAGCGCAAGCAGCGAATCGAGAGAACCTTTGCAGATCAGCAACTTGGGATTCTTAGCGGAACAATTTGCGCAGCCTGCCCGTTTTTCCGCGACAAGGGACACGCGTTTCAAGGAGAAGATCATGAATAGGATCATGTCGGGCCTGCTGGCGACCACCCTTTCGATCTCATTCGCTGCCGCGGAGATCGTGCCAGTCAACGCTCAGCCCAGCTATGCGCCCCCTGCCCAAGGGCTCACCTCGAATGTCCAGACCGTTCAGTACGAGCCGTGGCGGAGGCACCGGAATTTCAATCGCGATTTCTCGCGTCGCGATTTCTCCCGGCGCAGTTTTGCGCGTGACGACGGCATGTATTGGCGTGGCCATCGCGGCTATCGCGAATATCGTCGCGGCTATCGCCGCCATGGCGACTACTGGTTCCCGCTGGCCGCTTTCGCCACCGGTGCGCTGATTACCGGCGCTATCATCAACAACCAGAATCGAGTCTATCGCGGCGATGCCCATGTGCAGTGGTGCTATGACCATTACCGGAGCTATCGTGCCTCTGACAACACCTACCAGCCCAATTACGGTCCGCGCCGGCAGTGCCGGTCGCCTTACTGAGTCGTGATTAGAGACTGTAAGCCCGCGCCCGCAACGGCGCGGGTTTCATGGGTGCGAAGCCGGTGCCCTCCCTGCTTATTGCACGCTTAGCGTCCTGCGCACAGCGTGGCGCCAACCTGCCAGCTTGGCGGCACGTGTCGAAGCATCCATCTCCGGCTTGAACCGGCGCTCGAGCGCCCAACTCCTGGCGAATTCCCGCGCCTTCGGCCAGACACCGGCCTTCGAGCCGGCCAGCCATGCCGCACCAAGCGCGGTCGTCTCGAGAATTGTCGGCCGGTCGACCGGCGCATCGAGAATGTCGGCCAGCCGCTGCATGGTCCAGTCCGACGCCACCATGCCGCCATCGACCCTGAGCACAGTCTTGGCCGAAGCGCCCTTCCAGTCCTTGCGCATAGCGTCGAGCAGATCGCGCGTTTGGAACGCAACGGATTCCAGCGCCGCGCGGGCAAATTCCGCCGGCCCCGAATTGCGGGTCAGCCCGAAGATGGCGCCCCGCGCGTCGGCATCCCAGTGCGGTGCGCCGAGCCCGACGAAAGCCGGCACCAGATAGACGTTCTGCGTCGGATCGGCCTCCGCCGCCAATTTGCCGCTCTGCTCGGCCTTGCCGATCACCTTGATGCCGTCCCGCAGCCACTGCACGGCGGCGCCGGCGATAAAGATAGAGCCCTCCAAGGCATAGGTGGTGTTGCCGTTCAGCCTGTAGGCGATGGTGGTCAAAAGCCGGTTCTTCGAACGCACCAGATCGCTGCCGGTGTTGAGCAACGCGAAGCAACCGGTTCCGTAGGTGGATTTCATCATGCCCGGCTCGAAACAGGCCTGGCCGATCGCCGCCGCATGCTGGTCGCCGGCCACACCGAGGATTCTGATCTCTGCGCCGAACAGACTTTTGTCGGTCATTCCAAAATCATCGGCACAGTCTTTCACCTGCGGCAGCATTCTTGCAGGTATACCAAGAATGGCCAGCAACTCGTCATCCCAGGCGTTTTGTTCGATGTTGTAGACCAGCGTGCGCGAGGCATTGGTGGCGTCAGTGGCGTGGACCTTGCCGCCAGTCAGGCGCCAAATCAGGAAGCTGTCGATGGTGCCGGCCAGCAGTTCGCCCTTCTCGGCGCGTTTTCTGGCGCCCTTCACCTTGTCCAGCATCCAGGCGATCTTGGTGCCGGAGAAATAGGGATCGAGCAGCAGGCCGGTCTTTTTCGTGAATTTCTTCTCCAGCCCCAGCTTCTTCAGTTTCTGGCATAGCGGCGCGGTGCGGCGGTCCTGCCAGACAATCGCGTTGTGGATCGGCTCGCCGGTCTCCTTGTCCCAGATGACGACGGTTTCGCGCTGGTTGGTGATACCGATCGCGGCAACGTCCGCTGCGTTGCGGCCGGCTGTCTTCAGCGCGGCCCTCACCGTTTCCACGACGCTTGACCAGATTTCCTCGGGATCATGCTCGACCCAGCCGGAGGCCGGATAATACTGGGTGAATTCCTTTTGCCCGCTGCCGACGACCTTCATCTTGTCGTCGAACAGGATCGCCCGGCTCGATGTCGTGCCCTGGTCGATTGCGAGGATATATCCGGTCATTCTCTCTCCCGTCGAAGCGAATTCAAGGTGCTACGATGTCTCGACGCCCGATGGCGCGGAGCCGTTCACGCAAACAGGGGAGACGGCAACATGCCGCCTCCCCTGAGTATGGCGATGCGGGCGCGAACGCCCGCATCAAACAGCCCTATTGCTGCCAGCTCTTCACCAGCTCGTCATAGTTGATGGTGACCGGTTTTTCCTTCTCGCTCTCGATCTTGAGCTGAGGAGCGAGATTGCCCTTCTTGACCGCATCGGCGTTCCAGTAGGCGAGGTCATGCTCTTCGGCCATCTTCGGGCCGATATCGCCCTGGACGCCCGACTTCTCGATGCGGCTCATCACCTTTTCCTGCTCGGCGCAGAGCGAGTCCATTGCTTCTTGCGCGCTTTTGGCGCCCGACGAAGCATCGCCGATCGCCTGCCACCAGAGCTGTGCCAGCTTCGGATAATCCGGCACGTTGGTGCCGGTCGGGGACCATTGGACGCGTGCCGGCGAGCGGTAGAACTCGATCAAGCCGCCGAGCTTCGGCGCACGCTCGGTGAAGCTCTTGTCGTGGATCGTGCTCTCGCGGATGAAGGTCAGGCCGACATGGCTCTTCTTCACGTCGACCGTCTTCGAGGTGACGAACTGCGCGTAGAGCCAGGCGGCCTTGGCGCGGTCGGTCGGCGTCGACTTCATCAGCGTCCAGGAACCGACGTCCTGATAGCCAAGCTTCATGCCGTCCTTCCAGTAGACGCCATGCGGCGACGGCGCCATGCGCCACTTCGGCGTGCCGTCGTCGTTCAGCACCGCCTTGGCGCTGGCGTCGACCATGCTGGCGGTGAACGCGGTATACCAGAAGATCTGCTGGGCAACCGCGCCCTGCGCCGGCACCGGCCCTGACTCGGAGAAGGTCATGCCCTGGGCTTCCGCCGGTGCATAGGCCTTCAGCCAATCGAGGTACTTCTGGATGGCATAGACGGAAGCCGGACCATTGGTGTCGCCGCCGCGCGCCGTGCAGGAACCGACCGGTCGCGAATTCTCGTCGACCTTGATGCCCCATTCGTCGACGGGCAGACCGTTCGGAATGCCCTTGTCGCCATTGCCGGCCATCGACAGCCATGCGTCGGTGAACCGCCAGCCGAGCGACGGGTCCTTCTTGCCATAGTCCATATGGCCGTAGACCTTCTTGCCGTCGATCTCGCGGCCGGTGAAGAACTCGGCGATGTCCTCATAGGCCGACCAATTGACCGGCACGCCGAGGTCGTAGCCGTATTTGGCCTTGAAGTCCGCCTTGTTCTTCTCGTCATTGAACCAGTCGTAACGGAACCAGTAGAGGTTCGCGAACTGCTGGTCGGGAAGCTGGTAGAGCTTCTTGTCGGGCGCGGTGGTGAACGAGGTGCCGATGAAATCCTTCAGGTCGAGATTCGGGTTGGTGACATCCTTGCCGTCGCCTGCCATCCAGTCGGTCAGGTTGCGCACCTGCTGGTAGCGCCAGTGCGTGCCGATCAGATCGGAATCGTTGACCCAGCCGTCATAGAGGTTCTGGCCGGTCTGCATCTGGGTCTGGATCTTCTCGACAACGTCGCCTTCCTGGATGACGTCATGCGTGACCTTGATGCCGGTGATGGCCGTAAAGGCCGGCGCAAGCACCTGCGATTCATACTGATGCGTGGCGATGGTTTCGGAGACCACCTTGATATCCATGCCGGCGAAAGGTTTCGCGGCATCGATGAACCATTGCATTTCGGCTTCCTGGCCGGCACGGTCGAGCGTCGAGAGGTCGCCAATTTCCTTGTCCAGGAAGGCCTTGGCCTCGTCCATTCCGGCATAGGCATTGCTGGCCCCGAGCAACAGGACAAGCGCAGTTGTTGATGTCAAGAATTGCCGTCGCATGTATTTCCTCCACTGTTAAAGTTCAAAGTGCGATCTGGATCGGCGGCCGGCACGCCGCCGTTCCAACAGTTTCCCCCTCTATACGTAGCGGAACACGCCGACGGCGAAGACCACGGAGAGAGCGAGAGCCCACCACAGATTGGGTCCGACTAGACCCAGCCAAGCGAGATGGATAAAGGCGCTGCCCAGCAGCGACAGGAACAGGCGGTCGCCGCGCGTCGTTTCGAAGCGCAGTACGCCGACGCGCGGATTGCCGCCCGGCGAGACGTATTCCCACACCGCCATGCCGCAAAGCAGCAGAAAGATGGTTCCAAAGAAGGCCGCGGTCGGCCACGTCCAGGCCATCCACGAAAAATCGAGGTTGGACGAGAGGTTAAATCCCCACAGGCGGATATTGGCCGGGTCGCTGAAGCCCACCGTTATCGCCACGAAATCGATTTGAAGTGCCACCCAGGCCACGACGACCAGGGCAAGAAACAGCACGGCCCACCACCATGGGCTTCTGTCGACCTGTTCCATCATACCCTCCCCAGGGCAAAGCCCTTGGCGATGTAGTTGCGCACAAACCAGATGACGAGCGCGCCCGGAATCAGCGTCAGCACGCCGGCGGCGGCGAGCAGCCCCCAATCCATACCGGCGGCCGAAACGGTGCGGGTCATGGTCGCGGCAATCGGCTTGGCATCCGTGGTCGTCAGCGTGCGGGCGATCAAGAGCTCCACCCACGAGAACATGAAGCAGAAGAAGCACGCCACGCCGATGCCGCTCGCAATCAGCGGCATGAAGATCTTGATGAAGAAGCGCGGGAACGAATAGCCGTCGATATAGGCGGTCTCGTCGATCTCCTTGGGCACGCCCGACATGAAGCCTTCGAGGATCCACACCGCCAGCGGCACGTTGAACAGGCAATGCGCCAGAGCCACGGCGATATGGGTGTCGATAAGGCCGAAGGCCGAATAAAGCTGGAAGAATGGCAGCGCGAACACCGCCGGCGGCGCCATGCGGTTGGTCAGCAGCCAGAAGAACAGATGCTTGTCGCCGAGGAAGCGATAGCGCGAAAAAGCATAGGCAGCAGGCAGTGCCGCAGCCACCGAAATCACCATGTTCATAACCACATAGGTGATCGAGTTGATGTAGCCCGAATACCAGGACGCGTCGGTGAAGATGGTGCGGTAATTCGCCAATGTCGGCGCGTGCGGGTAGAGAGTCAGCGACGAGACGATCTCGCCATTGGTCTTGAAGCTCATATTGATGAGCCAGTAGATCGGCAAAAGCAGAACGACGATGTAGAGCGTCGGCACGATCCACCACCAGCGCGACTCCTCGCCGCGACGGCGCATCAGCCGTGCGATCTCGTCCTGTCGTAGCGTGCTGGCGAGCCCTTCCGAAGCTGTCGTCTCGCTCACCCTATCGGCTCTCTCTTCGGTGCGGCTCATCTCAACGCTCCGCGTCATAATTGGTCATCACGGTGTAGAACACCCACGACAACAGCAGGACGATAAGGAAGTAGACCAGCGACATCGCCGCCGCCGGGCCGAGGTCGAATTGGCCGAGCGCGGTCTTGACGAGGTCGATCGAAAGAAAGGTCGTCGAGTTGCCGGGGCCGCCACCGGTGACCACGAACGGCTCCGTGTAGATCATGAAGCTATCCATGAAGCGCAGCAGCACGGCGATCAGCAGCACGCGGTTCATCTTCGGCAGCTGGATGTAGCGGAACACCGCCCAGCGCGAGGCACCGTCGATCTTGGCTGCCTGATAAAAGGCATCCGGGATCGAGACCAGGCCGGCATAGCAGAGCAGGACGACGAGGCTGGTCCAATGCCAGACGTCCATGATGATGACCGTGACCCAGGCGTCATATGGGTCTTGCACATAATTATAGTCGATGCCGAGCGCGTTGACGTAATAGCCGAGCAGGCCAATGTCGTTGCGCCCGAACACCTGCCAGATGGTGCCGACGACGTTCCACGGGATCAGCAGCGGCAACGCCATCAAAACAAGGCACACAGGCACGCCCCAACCCTTCTTCGGCATATTGAGCGCAATGAAGATGCCGAGCGGCACTTCGATCGCGAGGATGATAAAGGAGAAGACAAGGTTGCGGATCATCGCCTGCCAGAAGCGGCTCGAGGAAAGCAGTTCCTCGAACCATTCCGTGCCGGCCCAGAAGAAGACGTTATTGCCGAAAGTGTCCTGCACCGAATAATTGACGACCGTCATCAGTGGTATGACCGCCGAGAACGCCACCAGCAGCAGCACCGGCAGCACCAGGAACCAGGCTCTATTGTTCCAGGTCTTTTCCACTTCAGGCCCCCATCTCGACGCGCCAGGAATCGGCATAGATGTTGATACCGGCTGGGTCGAACCGCACCTTCGGATCAGCCGGAACCGTCTCGTCCTCGCCGATGACGGCGGCGATCTCGCGCCCTTCGAGATTGGCACGGACCACCTTGTGGCGGCCGACGTCCTCGACCTTGCTGATCCGGACGGCCATGCCCTGGCTGCCCAGGCGCACATATTCGGGACGGATGCCGAGCTCGATGGCACCGCCACCCGCATTGGGCACGCCCGGCAGTTCGATCTGCTGCGAGCCCAGCCGCGCAGTCTTGCCGTCGATCGCCACTGGCATAACGTTCATGCCGGGCGAGCCGATGAAATAGCCAACAAAGGTGTGGCGCGGGCGCTCGAACAGCTCTGCCGGTGTGCCGATCTGCACGATTTCGCCGTCATACATGACGACCACCCTGTCGGCGAAGGTCAAGGCCTCGGTCTGGTCGTGCGTGACATAGACCATGGTGTAGCCGAAGCGGCGGTGAAGCTGCTTCAACTGGGAGCGCAGCATCCATTTCATATGCGGGTCGATGACGGTCAAAGGCTCGTCGAACAGGATGGCATTTACGTCGGAGCGCACCAGCCCGCGTCCGAGCGAAATTTTCTGCTTCTGGTCGGCGGTCAGTCCGCGCGCCTTTCGTTTGGCCATATCGGCCAGCCCGGTCATCTCCAGCGTTTCGCGCACCTTACGGTCGACGTCGGCCTCCGGCACGCCGCGATTGCGCAGCGGGAACGCCAGATTGTCGTAGACCGTCATCGTGTCGTAGATCACCGGGAACTGGAAGACCTGGGCGATGTTGCGCTCTTGGGTCGACAGATTGGTCACGTTCCTGCCGTTGAACAGCAACTGGCCGTGCGAGGGATGCAGCAATCCCGAAATGATGTTGAGCAGCGTAGTCTTGCCGCAGCCGGACGGGCCGAGCAGCGCATAAGCGCCGCCATCCTCGAAGGTGTGGTGCACTTCCTTCAACGCGAAATCGGCATCCGTGCGCGGGTTCTGCAGATAGGAGTGGCGGATATGATTGACATCGATGCGCGCCATGGCTTCCTCCTAAGCCGCCAGCTTCGGCGCGGCCACGGCGCGGCCGTGCTCGTCGAAGACCATGATGTGGCGCGGGTCGATAAACACCTCGACCTCCTCGTCCGGCTCGAAGTCGCGAATGCCGTGGGTCAGCATGACCCAGCGCGCATCGGCAAAATCGAGATGGATGAAGCTTTCCGATCCGGTGATCTCAGTGATCGTCACCTTTGCGCGCACCGGCACTGCGGCGGCGTTGGGCCGATCGAGGGACAGATGATGCGGCTGGAAGCCGATCGTATAGATCGCATCGGCAATGCCGAAGAGTTCCGCCGGCACCGGCAATTTCACGCCGCCCTCAAGCAGGAAATCCAGGCCCTTCTTGGCAAGCACGATGGTGTTGAGCGGCGGATCGGCGAAGGTCCTCGCCGTCACCAGATCGACCGGTTTGCGGAACACTTCGATGGTCGGCCCGAACTGGGTGATGCTGCCCTCGGAAAGCGTTGCCGTGTTGCCGCCGAGCAGCAAGGCCTCGTGCGGCTCGGTCGTGGCATAAACAAAGATTGTGCCGGCGGCCGCGAAGACTTTCGGCAGTTCCGCGCGTAATTCTTCACGCAGCTTGTAGTCGAGATTGGCGAGCGGCTCGTCGAGCAGCACGAGGCTGGCATTCTTGACGATGGCGCGGGCCAGCGCGGTGCGCTGCTGCTGGCCGCCCGACAGACTGAGAGGCGTCCGGTCGAGATAGGGCGTGAGTTTGAGAACGGCGGCCGCATTGCGCACCTCCCTGTCGATCGTTGCCTGATCCGCGCCGGCTACCCGCAGCGGTGAGGCGATGTTTTCGTAGACCGTCATCGCCGGATAATTGATGAATTGCTGGTAGACCATGGCGACGTTGCGCTTTTGCACCGGCATGCCGGTGACATCCTTGCCATCGAACCAGACCGAGCCCGAGGTCGGCACGTCGAGGCCCGCCATCAGCCGCATCAGGCTGGTCTTGCCGGAGAGCGTCGGCCCGAGCAGGACGTTGAGCGAGCCGTGCTGAAGCGTCAGCGAGACATCGCGGATATGGTCCGCCGCACCCACCGTCTTCGTCACGTTTCTCAGTTCAAGCATGATGCCTCCTCCCAGGCTTTCTGCATCAGTCGGCCGTCCCTATTCGGCAGCCGCTACGTGCTGCCGGCTTATTCCGCGCATGAACTCGTCGAGCACTGCCGCCTGCTCACGGCTGAGACGCAGGCCGCGCTTGGTCCGGCGCCACAATACATCCTCGGCAGTCATCGCCCATTCGTTTTCGGCGAGGTAGCGCACCTCGGCTTCGTAGAGATCGGCGCCGAAGTTGCGGCCAAGATCGACGTTCGATTTGGCGAGGCCCAGCAGCTTCCTTGCGCGGGTGCCGTAGAGCCGGGTCAACCGGCGGGCCAGCCGCGCGTCGAGGAACGGGTACGCCGTTTTCAGTTTCGCCACTTCGGCATCGAAGCCGGTAACGGGAAAGTCACCGCCGGGCAGCGGCGCGTTTGCCGTCCATGGCTTGCCGCGCTTGCCGAGAAAACCCTCGATCTTCTCGATCATCGATTCCGACAATCGGCGGTAGGTGGTGATCTTGCCGCCAAAGGCATTGACGATCGGGGCGGCACCCTCGCCTCCATCGGCCTTCAGCACATAGTCGCGGGTGGCTTCCTGCGCCTTTGAGGCGCCATCGTCGTAGAGCGGGCGCACCGCGGAATAGGTCCAGACGATATCCGACGGCTTGACCGGCTGCGCGAAATATTCGCTTGCCGCAGCGCAGAGATAGTCGATCTCGGCATCACTGATCCTGACGTCGTGCGGATCGCCGGGATAGTCCCGGTCGGTGGTGCCGATGAGCGTGAACTCGTCTTCATAGGGGATGGCGAAAATGATGCGCCCGTCCTTGTTCTGAAAGAAATAGGCGCGTGGGTCGTCGAATTTCTTGCCAACGACGATGTGGCTGCCTTGCACGAGGCGGACATTGTGCACGTCGTTCAAGCCGACGGTGGCCGACAGCACCTGATCGACCCACGGGCCGGCGGCATTGACCAGCAGCCGCGCCTTGACCTCCTCGGTATCGCCGGTCCGCACGTTTTCAAGCCTGACCGTCCAGAGATTGCCTTCGCGGCGTGCGCTGACGACCTTTGTTCGGGTTCGAATGGTTGCGCCGCGCTCGGCAGCGTCGCGGGCGTTCAACACAACCAGCCGGGCATCGTTGACCCAACCGTCCGAATATTCGAACGCCTTTCGAAACAGCGGCTTCAGCGGCTTGCCGGCCGGATCCTTGGCCATGTCCAGCGTTTTCGTCGGCGGCAGCAATTTGCGCCCGCCAATATGATCGTAGAGGAAAAGCCCGAGCCGGATCAGCCAGGCCGGACGCAGCCCCTTGGCGTATGGCAGCACGAAGCGCATCGGCCAGATGATATGCGGCGCGTTCCTCCACAGGACCTCGCGTTCCATCAGCGCTTCGCGCACCAGGCGGAACTCGTAGAATTCGAGATAGCGCAAGCCGCCATGGATCAGTTTGGTCGAACCGGAAGAGGTTCCGCTGGCCAGATCGTTCATCTCGGCAAGAAATACCGAAAACCCACGCCCAACGGCATCGCGGGCGATGCCGCAGCCATTGATGCCGCCACCGATGACGAAAATGTCATGGATCGGTGATGCGCCCAAACAGTCCTCCCTCGATTTCGCATTGCGACATTTTTGGGTTCTTGCGAAACCGTACGGGAATTATTTCGAAATGATAACGAATGTCAAACGAAATATGATTGGCCACAGATGCCGCAACGGCATCTCTAGGAGAGCGACGTTTCGATCAGCTGAACTTCTGCCTCCTGGCAGATCCTACGCACCGATGGGATGTCGCAACGATCGGTGATAAAGGTGTTGACCTGCGACAGATGGCCGATGCGGACGGGCGCGGTGCGCTCGAATTTGGTCTGGTCCGACACGAGGATCACATGCCGCGCGTTGGCGATGATCGCCTGAGCCACCTTCACCTCGCGAAAATCAAAGTCGAGCAGTGCGCCGTCATGATCGATGGCCGAGGCGCCGATCACCGCAAAATCGACCTTGAACTGCCGGATGAAATCGACCGCTGCCTCGCCGACCACACCGCCGTCGGAACCGCGTACGACACCGCCGGCGATCACCACCTCGATCGAAGGATATACGCGCATCCTGTTGGCAACATTGATGTTATTGGTGATGACCATCAAGCCGCTGTGATCGAGCAGCGACTTGCTGACAGCTTCCGTCGTTGTCCCGATATTGATGAAAAGAGACGCGTTGTCGGGGATCAGCCGGGCTGCTGCGCGGCCGATCGCCTCCTTCTCCTCGGCGGCGATCTTGCGCCGAGCCTCATATTCCATGTTCTCGATGCCGGACGGGAACAATGCCCCGCCATGAATGCGAGACAAAAGCCGCTGGTCGCAGAGATCGTTGAGATCCTTGCGGATCGTCTGCGGCGTCACGTTGAAATGCGTCGCCAACTCCTCGACCAGTACGCGGCCATGGTCCTTGGCCATCTGGATGATTTCGGAATGACGCGGCGACAGATACATCTAGCAACCTCTCGTTTTCGTTTTACTTGTCTATAACGGAAAACGAAAGCCATGAACAGGAAGATCAAGTGACTGCAAGAAGAGCCCCGGCGCAACCTCGATGATGCCGGTCAACCCAGGCCACGCGCAATTTCAGTAATGACCTCGAAAGCAGTATCGACATCCGCCGCTGTCGTTTCGAACTGCCCGACCTGAAAGCGGATCGCCACCTTCCCGTCCACCCGGGTTTGCGTCAGGTAGATGCGGCCGTCATCGTTGATCGCGCTGACCAACCGCAAATTGTGCTCGTCAGAGTCGGTGCCCGCAGCCGCGAGACGCCGGAACGAGAACAGCGACAGCATCGGCTCCGTGACGATCTCGAAATCCGGTTCCTTTGCCAGCCTTGCGGCGAGGCTCTCGCTCCAGGCGACATGGTTGCGGACCATGGTCCGCAGATTTTCCAAGCCATGTGCACGCAGCAGGAACCAAAGTTTCAGCGCGCGGAACCTCCGGCCAAGCGGCACCGACCATTCGGAGTAGTTGATGACTCCGTCGCGGCCATGCGTTTTCAGGAATTCGGGCTTGATCGCCAGCGTGCGCACGAGGTCTTCCGGCTGACGGATGAACTGCATCGAGCAATCGAACTGTGCGCCCAGCCATTTATGCGGGTTGAAGACAATGGAATCCGCATGTTCGGCGCCTGCCCAGAAATGCCGGAACTCGGGGCAGATCATGGCGGAGCCAGCCCATGCGGCATCGACATGCAGGTAGAGCCCGTGCCGCTTAGCCACCGCGGCAACAGCCGCCACATCGTCGGTGCCGCCGGTACTTGTGCCGCCGACACTGGCGATGATGCCCGCCGGCAGCATGCCGTTTTCGCGGTCGGTGACGATCGCGGCTTCCAGAGCCGCCGTCTGCATGGCACGGAAGCGTCCGGCGACCGGAATGCGCACGAGGTTCGCCTCGCCGATGCCCGACACCCAGATCGCCCGGTCGATGGAAGTATGGACTTGGCCGGAAGAATAGACCCGCACGACCGGCTGGCCTTGCAAGCCGTTCTTGTTGCCTTGCCAGTCGAGCGCGCGCTCGCGCATGGTCAGCACGGCGGCAAGCGTCGCTGACGAAGCCGAATCCTGCATGACGCCGGAAAATCCCTCCGGCAGACCAAGCGCTTGCCGCATCCAGTCGACGACACGCGTCTCGAGTTCGGTTGCCGCCGGCGAGGTCTGCCAAAGCATGCATTGCGCAGCCATGGCGGAAACCAGATACTCGGCCACGACCGAGGCCGGTGCCGCATTGGCCGGGAAATAGGCGAAGAAACGCGGATGCTGCCAGTGCGTCATGCCCGGCAGAATCTTTTGCTCGAAATCGGCGAAGATTGCGTGCATCGTTTCGCCGTTTTCCGGCGGCGCAACATCGATGCTTTTGAAGATTTCGCCCGGCTCGACAAACGGCCGCACCGGTCTTTCGCGAAGGCTGTCTCTGTAGTCGGCGCCCCATTCGGCCGCTCGCAGCGACCATTCGCGGAATTCGTTGCTATTCATCTTCGCCTCCGTAGCGCCTCGTCGAGCCGCCATCAAAGAGCACGAAAAACGAAGGTTTTCATTCGGGAAAATCAGGCAAGCTGGCAAAGGCAGTCTTCAGCGCGTTCGACCAGCTATCCGAGATCGTGCGATAATATTGATCATCCTGGGTTATTCGCTTTTTGAGGCCAACCTTGAAGGTGTCCTTTTCATAGAACAGCAGGTCGAGCGGCAGGCCGACCGACAGGTTCGACTTCAGCGTCGAGTCGAACGACACAAGCAGCAACTTCACCGTCTCGGCGAAACTCATCGTCCTTTCATAAGCGCGGATGATGATCGGCTTGCCGTATTTGGTCTCACCGATCTGGAAGAACGGCGTGTCGTCGGTGGATTCGATGAAATTGCCTTCCGGATAGATCATGAACAGGCGCGGCGCGCTGCCCTTGATCTGACCGCCGAGGATGAAGGAGGCGTTGAAATAGGAATCCGCCTTTTCGCCCGCCGGCGACGAACTGGCGATGACCTCCTTGACGGTGTCTCCGACCAGCCGCACTGTCTGGTACATGGAAGGCGTTTCGAGCAGCGTGGCACGGCGCTCCGCCACTGCCTTGGTGCGTTCGTCGAGCAGGCTGACTACGGCCTGCGTCGTCGCCAGATTGCCGGCCGACATCAAAACGATGACGCGCTCGCCCGGCTCTTCCCAGACATGCATCTTCCTGAAGGTCGAGATCGAATCCATGCCGGCGTTGGTGCGCGTGTCCGACATGAACACGAGCCCGCGATCGATCTTCAGGCCGACGCAATAGGTCATCGAATCTCTTTGGCAACAATCTTGGCGGAGATTACTGCTCCACGGTGACGGTGACGGCAAGCTGTTCTTCCGCCTGTCCCAGCCGAATTCCCGATACCGGTGTGGCGTCGCGATAATCGCGGCCAGTCGCCACCTTTACATAACGCTCGTCGGGAGAAATGCCGTTGGCGACGTCGAAGGCGACCCAGCCGAGGCCCGAGGCATGCGCCTCGGCCCAGGCGTGGCTTGCCGCCTGCTCGATCGCTGCATTCATCATCAGGTAGCCACTGACATAGCGCGCCGGAAAATCCATGGCGCGCGCCGCCGCAACGAAGATGTGGCTGTGGTCCTGGCAAACGCCGGTCTTGAGCGCCAGGGCCTCTTCGGCCGGCGTCGTCGCGTTGGTGGTGCCCGGCGTATAAGCGACGCGCTCGCCGATCATCGCCATCAACCGGTGCAGCCTTTCGATGTCGGTGCCCTTGCCGACCGAGGCAGCAAGCTCGCGAATGCCGCTGCCGATCGTCGTCAGCGGCGTTTCGTGGCCGAACAGCCAGAGCGGCACGAAACCCTGGTGCGGCCCGCAGACGCCGGCAGTGTCGCGCGTCACCACTTCGCCGGCTGCTTCGACGGTGATGAAGTCGCGCTCACCCTCGACGCTCAACAGCCGGGTATCATTGCCGAAATGGTCGGTGAAGCGCACTTCCTCGCGTGCGCCTTCGATCTTCAGCGCCCAGGACAGTACCGTCTGGGTCCGCCCGTTCACCGGGAGCAGCCGCAAACGCTGCAACAAATAATGCACCGGCGCATCGTAGCGGTATTCGGTCCGGTGGGTGATCTTCAGCCGCATCGCACTCGTCCCTGGAGCATGAGCTTTTCTGAAAACCGGTCTCCGCTTTTTGGGGTCATGCTCAATAGAACCTGTAATCCTGCGCGATCTCGTCGCCGAGCCTGGTGTTGTCGCGGATGAAATTGGCCAGGAATTCATGCAGACCGGCGTCGAAAATATCCTTGATCGAGCCGGCCGTCAGCATGGCCTGGGTCTTGGCAGCCGTCGCATGGCAGGCGTGGCACTCACTATAGTCGTCACCCAGGAATTTGAGATGCTCCGTCAGGAAGCGGTAGCAAAAGGTCAGCGAGCGCGGCATGCGGACGTTGAGGATCAGATAGTCGGCGATGTTGCTCGGCTTGTAGTCGGCGTCATAAACCCAGCGGTAGGAGCGGTGCGCCGATACAGAGCGCAGGATCGATTCCCACTGGTAGTTGTCGAGCGTCGAGCCGACCCAGGAAATCGACGGCAACAGCACGTAGTATTTCACATCCAGGATGCGCGCGGTGTTGTCGGCGCGTTCGACATAAGTGCCGAGCTGCGAAAAATCGAAAATCTCATTGCGCAGCATCGTGCCGTAGAACGAGCCGCGGATCAGCGCCGTCTCGCGTTTGATTGCGTCGAGCGCGTTGGGCAGGTCGCGCTCGTCGATCGGCTTGGCCAGCATCCGCTTCAGCGACATCCAGGCTTCGTTGATGCTTTCCCAGGTTTCACGCGTCAACGCGGTACGCACCATGCGGGCATTGTTACGGGCCGTTTCGATAGACGACATCGTGCTCGACGGGTTCGATGTGTCGCGCAGCAGATAGTCGGCGACATTGGCGGCGGTGTAGTCGGAATATTTCTGCGTGAAGCTGGCGTCCGAACCGGCGCTGAGCAGCACCGAATTCCACTCCTCCGAAGCGTTCTGAGTACGGGTTAGCGCCATGCGCAAGCCGGCGTCCACCAGCCGCGCCATGTTTTCCGCCCGCTCGATATAGCGGTTCATCCAATAGAGCCCGTTGGCGGTGCGGCCGAGAAGCATGTCAGGCGGTCCTGTGGCGAACGGTAAACGGTGGACGGTGAATGGTGACTATCCAGAACCTAAGCCACGATGCCGCGTGCTTCACTTCAGGGCATTTCACCAACATCAACAACATATATCCTTATCTATTCACTATTCACTATTCACTACTTCCACTCTAATCATCCAATATCCAGGTATCCTTTGTGCCCCCGCCTTGCGAGGAATTGACGACCAGCGAGCCTTCCTTGAGCGCTACTCGGGTCAGCCCGCCGGGCACGATCTGGATACGGTCGGAAACCAGCACATAGGGGCGCAGATCGACATGGCGCGGCGACAGCCCCTTGTCCGTCAGGATCGGACAGGTCGACAGCGCCAGCGTCGGCTGAGCAATGTAGTTCGATGGTTTTGCCGCGAGCTTTTTCGAAAAATCCTCGCATTCCTTCTTGGTCGCCGCCGGACCGACCAGCATGCCGTAGCCGCCGGACCCGTGGACCTCCTTGATGACCAGTTCATCGATGTGCTCGAGCACGTATTTCAGGCTGTCCGGCTCCGAGCAGCGCCAGGTCGGGATGTTGCCGAGCATCGCCTTGCGGCCGGTGTAGAATTCGACGATCTCGGGCATGTACGAATAGATCGCCTTGTCGTCAGCGATGCCGGTTCCCGGCGCATTGGCGATCGTGATGTTGCCGGCGCGGTAGACGTCCATAATGCCCGGCACGCCAAGTGCCGAGTCGGGGCGAAAGGTCAGCGGATCGAGGAACGAGTCGTCGACACGCCGGTATAGCACGTCGATCTGCTTGTAGCCCTCGGTCGTGCGCATCGCGACATGGCCATCGACGACGCGCAGATCCTGCCCTTCGACGAGTTGCACGCCCATCTGGTCGGCAAGGAAAGCATGTTCGAAATAGGCTGAGTTGAAGCTGCCCGGCGTCAGCACGGCAATCGTCGGCGTGCCCTTGGTGCTTTGCGGCCGTACCGCCGCCAGCGACTGGCGCAGGAGCTGCGGGTAATTCTCCACCGGCCGCACCTTGATCTGCTGGAACAACTCGGGAAACAGCTGCATCATCGTCTCGCGGTTCTCCAGCATGTAGGAGACGCCGGACGGCGTGCGCGCATTGTCCTCCAGTACGTAGAACTCGTTCTCGCTAATGCGTACGATGTCGACGCCGATGATGTGGGTATAGACGCCGGCCGGCGGCCGCACCCCGATCATCTCGGGCAGGAACGCCTCGTTCTTGGCGATCAACTCCTTCGGCACCCGGCCGGCGCGCAAGATCTCCTGGCGATGGTAGATGTCGTCGAGAAAGGCGTTCAGCGCCTGGACGCGCTGCTCGATGCCTTGCGTCAGCCGTCGCCATTCATTGCCCGAAATGATGCGCGGAACGATGTCGAAGGGTATCAGCCGCTCCGATGCTTCCTGCTCGCCATAGACGGCGAAAGTGATGCCTGTCTTGCGAAAGACGCGTTCGGCGTCCTGCATCTTCTCGGTAAGTCTGGCCGGGTCCTGTTCCTTCAGCCAGCGATCGTAAGCCGAATACGGTTTTCTCAGCCCGGAAACTTCCGGAAGCATTTCGTCGAACGCTGCCAATCGCATACTCCCCTGTGACGCCATTTCACTGGCCTCGCTGGAGAAAATCAAGCGCAATCGGCGATTTGGCGGGCGCCGGCGATCAGTATATCGCGGTTGCCTAAAATTAAGGCAGCACCAATAGGGCCTTGATCAGGCTTTGCCTGGTGTCCGGGCAAATGTCGGATGGAGATCAAAACGCGCGAAAGGTGACGACCGTAAACGTATCCTTGATGCCCGGGAGAATCTGCACTTTCTCGTTGACGAAGTGGCCGATGTCTTCCTCGTCGTCGACATAGAATTTGGCGAGCAGGTCGTAGTTGCCGGCTGTCGAGTAGATTTCCGAAGCAATCTCGGCATCGGCCAGGGCGCTGGCAACGTCGTAGGCCTTGCCCAGATCGCACTTTATCTGCACGAAAAATGCCTTCATTGCCTGGTCCTGTCCAACATCGCACGCTCTAATCGAGCGGCCCTTGTGGCAGACTGCCGCCCGGCTTTCAAGCATCGCCAATCGCTCAGGCTGTCTCGCCTCGACAATGCTTTCTCGGCTCGGACGCGGACTGCTACGCCGAATGTTTACGCTCGGCTGAAACCCTGAAGCATGGCAAAGCGTATGGTATCATGTACCTTCAGGCAGCGATTTCTCGGGGACAACGGAGACAGGCCATGCGCCGCGCGTTTTTCGCATTCGCAGTCGTTCCATTCATTTTCGCATCCCAGGCCTTTGCTGGCGACGCCGAAGTCAAAGCGGCGCAGACGGTCATCGATGGTCAGTTGAGGGCCTTCATCGCCAATGACGGAATGACGGCCTACAGCTTTGCCGCACCGAATGTGAAGCGCCTCTTTCCGACCGTCGATACCTTCATGAACATGGTGACCAACGGCTATCCGCCGGTGCGCCAGCCGCAGACCTACTCTTTCGGCAAGGTTCGTGAGACGAGCCCGACCTCGATCATCCAGCAGGTGCTGATCGTCGGACCGGACGGCAAGGACTATGAAGCGGTCTATACGCTCGAGCAGCAGCCCGACGGCAGCTTTCGGATCACCGGCTGCAGCCTGCGCGCGTCCGTGTCGCTCAGCACTTGAGCCTTCGATCACCTCACTGGGAGATCGCCCCGCCTCCAGCCTTCGGAAATCTCAGCTGAGCGTGCTTCCAACCTGCCAGCTTCGATCGCTTCACGAATGTCGCGCATCAGCTGCTGGTAATAGGACAGATTGTTCCAGGTCAGGAGCATCGCCCCAAGCGCCTCTTGCGAGCGCACCAGATGGTGCAGATAGGCGCGCGAATAGTCGCGTGCGGCCGGGCAGTCGCTTTCCTCATCGAGCGGACGCGGATCGTCGGCATGGCGGGCGTTGCGCAGATTGACCTTGCCGCGCCGTGTATATGCAAGGCCGTGGCGCCCTGCCCGCGTCGGCATCACGCAGTCGAACATGTCGATGCCGCGCGCTACCGACTTCAAGATGTCGTCCGGCGTACCGACACCCATCAGGTAGCGCGGCCGCTCAACCGGCAGCTCCGGGCAAGTGATGTCGAGCATCTCCAGCATCACCGCTTGCGGCTCGCCCACAGCCAGCCCGCCGATCGCGTAGCCCTTCAGCTCCATTGCCTTCAGTGCCTGCGCCGAGCGCAGCCGCAGATCCGGCACGTCGCCGCCTTGCACAATGCCGAACATCGCCTTGCCGGGCTGCTCGCCGAATGCCGTCTTGCAGCGCTCGGCCCAGCGCAACGACAACTCCATGGCACGCTCGATCTCGTTCTGCTTGGCCGGCAGAGCCGTGCATTCGTCGAGCTGCATCTGGATGTCAGAATCGAGCAGCCCCTGGATCTCAATCGAACGCTCCGGCGACATCTCGAAGGCGCCGCCGTCGATATGCGAACGGAAGGTCACGCCGTTCTCGGTCAGTTTCCTCAGCTTCGATAGCGACATCACCTGGAAGCCGCCGCTGTCGGTCAGGATCGGATGCGGCCAGCGGGCGAACTCATGCAGGCCGCCGAGCCGCGCCACGCGCTCGGCGCCGGGTCTCAGCATCAGGTGGTAGGTATTACCAAGGATGATGTCCGAGCCGACGCCGCGCACCTGATCCATATACATGGCCTTCACCGTGCCGCCGGTACCGACCGGCATGAAGGCAGGCGTGCGGATTTCCCCGCGCGGCATGGTGATTGCACCACGCCGCGCCCTGCCGTCGGTCGCCAGCACCTTGAAGGTGAATTCGTCAGTCATTGAATTCCCTAGCCATCGAACTCCTTGTCGAATACCGGCGCGTCCGGAGCTTGCCTATCGAGCGATTGACGGTAGCGGATGCAGCCGCGCATGAATTTCGGCCACGGCGGCACGGCAATCGCCGGCTCGGTCTTTTCGGGCAAAAGCGACCACAGGTCGGGATGATGCCAGCACAGATCATGGCCGGTGGCGTCGCGGTGTTGGCGGATGCCGGCGCGTAATTTCCTGACCTCGCCGATCAATGCTTCGCGGTCGAAGGTTTCCAGGTCATCGTCCATTACTATCCTCCCTGAACAGAAGACTTGCGTCTCCATAGGAATAAAACCTGTAGCGATTCTCGATGGCATGCGCATAGGCCGCCCGCATCGTCTGCAAACCGCAGAAGGCCGAAACCAGCATGAACAGCGTCGAACGCGGCAGATGGAAATTGGTCATCAGCATGTCGGCGGTCCTGAAGCGATAGCCGGGGGTGATGAAGATGTCGGTCGGGCCTGACCATGCGGCCAGCCTGCCCTCCTCGCCAGCCGCGCTCTCCAACAAACGCAGCGATGTCGTGCCGACGGCGATAATGCGCCCTCCTTTTGCTTTCGCCGCATTCAGCGCCTCGGCGGTTTCCGGGCTGACCGAACCGGTTTCGGCGTGCATCTTGTGGTCGGCGGTGTCGTCCGCCTTCACCGGCAGGAACGTACCGGCGCCGACATGCAGCGTGACGAAACGGCGCTCTATGCCCTTGGCGTCGAGCGTCGCAAACAGCTCCGGCGTGAAATGCAGCCCTGCCGTCGGCGCGGCGACCGCGCCCTCCTCCCTGGCATAAATGGTCTGGTAATCGCTGCGGTCGCGTTCGTCGTCGTCACGTTTGGAGGCGATGTAGGGCGGCAGCGGGATGTGGCCGACAGCGTGCAGCGCCTCGTCGAGGAACGGACCTGACAGGTCGAAGCCGAGCAGTACCTCGCCGCCTTCCCCCTTCTCGATCACGGTTGCATCGAGTTGGCCGAGAAAGCAGGAATTGGCATCATGACCGAAATGGATGCGGTCACCGGCTGCGATGCGCTTGCCCGGACGCATGAAGGCGAGCCAGCGGTCGGGCGCCGTCCGCATATGCAGCGTGGCTTCGACCTGCGCTGCTGCTTCGCCGCGCCGCCTGATGCCCTTCAATTGTGCCGGAATGACCTTGGTGTCGTTGAAGACCAGCACATCACCAGCCTTGAGCAGGGCCGGCAGGTCGCGCACCGTCCGGTCTTCGAGCCCCTCACCCGGCCTGACCACCAGCATCCTGGCGCTGTCGCGCGGCTCGGCTGGGCGAAGCGCAATGCGTTCTTCCGGCAGATCGAAGTCGAAAAGGTCGACGCGCAAGAAAACCCCGCCTCAAGGTTCCGGGCAGGTCACCGCCCAGGCACCGACACTGTCTATGCTCAGCGTACCGCCCATCGCGAAACTGGACTGCTCGCTGGCCTTGACCAGCCGCAATTTGGCGACGATCGAGCTGAGGCCCTCATCAGTGAGATCGATCAGCATGCGCTCGTCGTCTTCGAATGCCTGTCCAACGATGACTTTCGCTGAGCCTGGCTGGCCGTCCGTGGTCCATGTCTTGCCGCCGGCATCCAGCCACACCCGCGCCACCGCAATGACGGCCGTGTGTCCCATCAAAACATCAATCGATGCCGCGCCGCCGTCGGCGCTGCAAACGATCGATTCCGTCGCCAGCGCCGGAGTGGCCGCCGCGACGAGCACAAGTGCGATGGCCGCGACAGCCCGGCTGGTCATTTCACGTCGGCCGCAACCTTGAGCGATACGATCTTGTCGGGGTCCTGCACCGGTTCGCCGCGCTTGATCTTGTCGACATTGTCCATGCCTTCGATGACCTGGCCCCATACAGTGTACTGGCGGTTGAGGAAGGCGGCGTCGTCGAAGCAGATGAAGAACTGCGAATTGGCCGAGTTCGGGTTTTGCGAGCGCGCCATCGAACAGGTGCCGCGGCCATGGTTGGCGTTGGAGAACTCGGCCTTCAGATCGGGCTTGTCGGAACCGCCAGTGCCGGCGCGCGACGGCGCGAAAGACGGCTTGTTGGAATTGCCGAACTTCACGTCGCCGGTCTGCGCCATGAAGCCGTCGATGACGCGGTGGAAGACCACGCCGTCATAGGCGCCTTCGCGTGCTAGCTCCTTGATACGGCCGACATGGCCGGGCGCCAGATCTGGAAACAATTCGATGACCACCTTGCCCTTGGTCGTGTCCATGATAAGCGCGTTCTCGCGGTCCTTGATTTCGGCCATGTCAGAAATATCCTTTTGAAACTTGGGTTTACTTGCCGTCGGCGGCGATGCGCACCTTGATCATGCGATCGGGATCGGTCACCGTCCCGTTCTGCGCCTCGTCGCCTTTCTTGATGTGGTCCACCAGCTCCATGCCGCTGACGACATTGCCAACGATGGTGTACTGGCCATCGAGCGGCGGTGCCGGCGCGAACATGATGAAGAATTGCGAATTGGCGGAATTCGGATCGTCGGAGCGGGCCATGCCGACCACGCCGCGCTGGTAGTGCTCGGTACTGGAGAATTCGGCCGGCAGGTCAGGAAGATCGGAGCCGCCGGTGCCGACAGCGTCGGCATTGAAGCCGCTCTTCATGTTGCCGAACTTGACGTCGCCGGTCTGCGCCATGAAGCCGTCGATGACGCGGTGAAAGGCGACGTTGTCGTAGGCGCCCTGGCGCACCAGCTTTTTGATCTGCGCGACGTGTTTCGGCGCAAGGTCGGGCCTCAGCGCGATGGTCACGTCGCCGTCCTTCAGCGTTACGATCATGGTGTTTTCCGGATCAGCGGCAAAGGCCGACACGGATGCGGTCAAAAGACCGGCAAACACGGCAAGCAAGAAGGCAAGCTTTTTCAGCTGCATGGGATCTTTCTCCGAATATCTTCGTTCATGCATGTCGTTACCCAAAGCCGGGTTCCACTTTTGGGTGACATGCATTTATTTCGCGAATTTGGCGGCGAGTGCGCCGGCCACGGCCGCCGGCACGAAGGGGCGGATGTCGCCTCCCATCGAAGCTATCTGGCGCACAAGTGTGGCGGTAATGGTGCGCACCGAGGGGCTGGCGGGCAGGAACACCGTCTGCAGCTCCGGCGCCATGGTCTCGTTCATGCCGGCCATCTGCATCTCATAGTCAAGATCGGCGCCGTCGCGCAGGCCGCGGATCATGATCGAGGCGCCATGCTTCCTGGCCGCATCGATGACCAGCCCGTCGAAGGCGACCACTTTGATACGCGCACCGTCGCTGCCGAATTCCGCCTTTGCGGCCGTTTCGATCAGGCCAACCCGTTCTTCCAAGGAAAACAACGGCTTCTTGCCGGGATGGGTGCCGATCGCCGCATAGATTGTATCCGCCACGGCCAGCGATGCCTTCAGCACGTCGAGATGCCCGTTGGTCAGCGGGTCGAAAGAGCCAGCATAAAGGGCGATGCGTTCGGTCATGGCAGGTG
Source organism: Mesorhizobium sp. M0833 (assembly GCF_040319905.1). Classification (NCBI taxonomy): domain Bacteria; kingdom Pseudomonadati; phylum Pseudomonadota; class Alphaproteobacteria; order Hyphomicrobiales; family Phyllobacteriaceae; genus Mesorhizobium; species Mesorhizobium sp. M0833. The sequence goes on from NZ_JAMYOQ010000024.1 coordinate 24,581, forward strand.
CTTCTAGCGAGCCTCTCCCCTAAAGGCAAATCCGATCGACAGGCCCGCCCCATGAACCTTTTGGCCGACGTGAACGACAGATGAATGTGCCGCTCACAACGGCTTCACGCAGTGTTCACTAAGTTGCAGCTGCAAAAGATGAAACCAAACACCCACCTGATCGTTGTTAGGCGCAGGAGAACACGCACATGCTGATCTACATGCTTGCCACCGCAATGACCGTCGCCATGCTGATTGCTACCGTATTCGGGTTACATCAGGAAGCACAGCGCGTCCGCGCCAAGGCCAATACCAAGCAGTTCGAAGGCTTCGGCATCCGTAGGCCTTATCGGCATTTCTAGAGTGTTTGTTGACAACACCGGACCGACCTATCGGGCTGGCGGCGTCGTGGCAACTCACTCGACGTTGTTGTTGTCAGGCTCCCCACCTTCGGTAGCAGCGCCGCTTTCAGCCTCGACACTCTCTTCGATCTCTTCGTCCGCCTGCGGCTCCGAAATCCGCTCCACCGAAACGACCTTCTCGCCCTCTGCGGTATTGAAGATCGTAACGCCCTTGGTGGCGCGGCTGGCGAAACGAATGCCGTTGACCGGGACCCGAATGACGGTTCCGCCATCCGAAACCAGCATGATCTGATCATCATTGCCGACCGGGAAGGTCGCAACCAGGCGGCCGATTTCGGCCGTTTTCGAAACGTCGGTGGCGCGGATACCCTTGCCGCCACGGCCGGTCAGGCGGAAATCGTACGACGACGAACGTTTGCCGTAGCCATATTCCGTCACCGTCAGCACGAACTGCTCATGTGCCTTGAGGAATTCGTACCGCTCGTCCGAAAGCTCCGCCTCTTCGCCGACCTCTTCGTTGGTAAGCTGGATTTCTTCCTCCTCACCGGCCGCGATGTCGGCGGCGAGCCGGCGTTCAGCCACCACCCGCTTGAGGTAGGCGGCACGCTCCGCCGGCGGCGCATCGACGTGCTCGATCACCGCCATCGAGATCACCCGGTCGCCATCGGCCATCGCAATGCCGCGCACGCCGACCGAATTGCGGCTCTGGAAGACGCGTACGTGGCTGACCGGAAAGCGGATGCACTGGCCGGAACTTGCCGTCAAAAGCACGTCGTCATTGTCGGTGCAGGTCTCGACGCCGAGGATCTCATCGCCTTCCTCGTCCAGCTTCATGGCGATCTTGCCGTTGCGGTTGACCTGGACGAAGTCCGACAGCTTGTTGCGACGCACGGTGCCGCGCGTGGTGGCAAACATGACGTCGAGCTCGCCCCAACTCGTCTCATCCTCCGGCAGCGGCATGATCGTGGTGATGCGCTCGCCCTGTTCGAGCGGCAGCATATTGATCAACGCCTTGCCGCGCGATTGCGGGTTGCCGATCGGCAGGCGCCAGACCTTTTCCTTGTAGACGATGCCACGCGAGGAGAAGAACAGCACCGGCGTGTGGGTGTTGGCGACGAACAGCCGGGTGACGAAATCCTCTTCCTTGGTCGACATGCCGGAGCGGCCCTTGCCGCCGCGGCGCTGCGCCCGGTAGAGCGACAGCGGCACGCGCTTGATATAGCCGGAATGGCTGACCGTGACGACCATGTCCTCGCGCTGGATCAGGTCCTCGTCTTCCATGCCCGCCCCGCCCTCGGCGAGCTCGGTGCGGCGCGGCGTGCCGAACTCGTCGCGCACGGCGATGAGCTCGTCCTTGACGATCTGCTGGACGCGGGCGCGGGACGACAGGATGTCCAGGTAGTCCTTGATCTCGTCGCCGATCGTGTTCAGCTCGTCGGCGATCTCGTCGCGGCCGAGCGCGGTCAGGCGCTGCAGGCGCAGTTCGAGGATGGCGCGCGCCTGCTCCTCGGAGAGATTGTAGGTACCGTCCTCGTTGATGCGATGGCGCGGGTCGTCGATCAGAAGAATCAGCGATTCCACGTCGCCCGAAGGCCAGCGTCGCTCCATCAACTGCTCGCGCGCCGTCTGCGGGTCCGGAGCGCTGCGGATCAGCTTGATGACTTCATCGATATTGGCAACCGCGATAGCAAGGCCGACCAGCACATGGGCGCGGTCGCGCGCCTTGCGCAGCAGGAATTTCGTGCGCCGGCTGATCACCTCCTCGCGGAAGGCGACGAACGCCTTCAGCATGTCGGTCAGCGTCAGCAATTCCGGCTTGCCGCCGTTCAGCGCCACCATATTGGCACCGAAGGACGTCTGCAGCGGAGTGAAGCGGTAAAGCTGGTTGAGGATGACGTCGGCGACGGCGTCGCGCTTCAGTTCGATGACGACGCGGTAACCCTGGCGGTCGCTCTCGTCGCGAATGTCGGAAATGCCCTCGATGCGCTTGTCGCGCACCAGTTCGGCCATCTTCTCGATCATCGATGCTTTGTTCACCTGATAGGGAACCTCGGTGATGACGATCGATTCACGGTCGTTGCCGCGCGCCTCGATGTTGACGCGGCCGCGCATGACGATGGAGCCGCGGCCGGTCGAATAGGCGCTGTAGATGCCGGAACGGCCAAGCACGATGCCGCCGGTCGGGAAATCCGGTCCCGGAATGATCTCCATCAGCGCCGGAAGGTCGATCGCTGGATTGTCGATGAGGGCAATGGCGCCGTTACAAACCTCGCCCAGATTGTGCGGCGGGATGTTGGTGGCCATGCCGACGGCGATGCCGCCGGAGCCGTTGACCAACAGGTTCGGAAAGCGCGCCGGCAGGACTTTCGGTTCGCTGCCGGACGCATCGTAAGTGTCCTGGAAATCGACGGTGTCCTTGTCGATGTCTTCCAGCAACTCATGCGCGACCTTGGTCAGCCGCGATTCCGTGTAGCGCATCGCCGCCGGCGGATCGCCGTCGATCGAGCCGAAATTGCCCTGCCCGTCGATCAGCGGCACGCGCAGCGACCAGTCCTGCGCCATGCGCACCAAAGCGTCGTAGATAGAGGCGTCGCCATGCGGATGGTATTTACCCATCACGTCGGCGACGGGGCGTGCCGATTTCACATATTTGCGGTTCCAGTGATAGCCGCTCTCATAGGCGGCGTAGAGGATGCGGCGATGCACCGGCTTGAGGCCGTCGCGCACGTCCGGCAGCGCGCGACTGACGATCACGCTCATGGCGTAATCGAGATAGGAGCGCTGCATCTCCTCGATGATGGATATCGGCTCGATGCCGGTGGGGCCGCCGTCGGCGCCGCGCGGTGTCTTCTGGTCGGTCAAATCGGATCACAATCTAATCAGGAATCACTTGGTGCTTATATAGGAAGCCGGCCCGAAACTCCAACAATCGCGGCAGTTTTCCAATGTGGTTTTTAGCGGCAAATTCAAAAGGATACACCAATTGCGACGATATGGCCGTGGCACCCTTTCACGGGCGTCGCCGGCGGGCGCGATAATTACCCGGCGCCTCGCCTATCAGCCGCCGGAAACGGCGGTTGAAGGTTGATAGGTCGTTGAATCCCGCCGCAAAGGCGATCGCCGAAATTGTGTTATCTGACGTCCGCAGCCGCACGGCTGCCCTGTGCAGCCGCGTTCTCAGCAGGAATTGGTAGGGCGTCATGCCGGCAACGTGCCGGAAGGTGCGCAGGAAATGGTAAGGGCTGGTGGCGGTCTCGTCGGCGAGTTCGGCAAGCGAGATCGGCCGGTCGGCATCGACTTCAATGCGCCGCACCGCTTCGGCAATACGCTTCTGGTCACGGCGGCTCGGCGTCCGTCCCCGATCCGTGGCGTTGCAAGCCGCTGTTACCGCGGCACCGGCAACGCGCAGGGCGAGTTCCTCGAACGCGCCGGTGTCGGCCATCTCGCGCGCCGCCTCCGCTTCGGCGAGCAGCGGCACCAGCGCCGGCAAGGGCGGCAGGCGCGGCGTGCTGAAATCGAGCGTCTTGGCGCCCGGCACGTCGGCGACGATCCGCTCCATACAGGCCGGTCCGAAATGGAAGGAGAGGCAACGGTCGCCGGCGCCATGCTCGTGCCCGCACTCATAGCATGTGCCGGGATTGCCGAGCAGGAGCGCGCCCGGCGCCAGCATCGCCGTGCCCTGGCGGGCACGATAGCGGAAGGTGCCGCTGGTTACGGCAGCAACGCAGAAATGCCGATGCTCCTCCTCGAATGGCCTGTCGGCGGCGCTGGCGGTGCAGATGACATCCGACACCTGCCAGCCTCGGCCCGACGCCAGCCTATGCGCGCTCGTCGTCATCGCCCAAACATAGCAATTTTTCCCAAGCGCAGAACCCCTGTCGGCCTCATGCTTGCCGGTCTCCTGACAAGATGAGAGCGAAGCCATGTCCAATTCCTTTGCCAAGGCCCTGCACAGCGATGGGCCCACACCGGCCCTTGCCGAGAAACTGAACCTTTACGGCCGCTTCGTCGGCGCCTGGACGTTCGACGCCACGCGCCATCTCGAAGACGGTCAGGTGCTGACCGGGCGCGGCGAGGTGCATTTCGGCTGGGTGCTTGAAGGCCGCGCGATCCAGGACGTATGGATCCTGCCAGCTCGTGACGCTGGTTCCTCCCCTTCGCTCGGGAAATGGACCTTCTATGGTACGACGTTGCGCGTCTATGACCCAGGCGTCGACGCCTGGCACATCTTCTGGAGCGACCCGCGCAACCAGTATTACAGCCGCCAGCTGGGCCGCGTCGAAGGCGACACGATCGTCCAATTAGGCGCAGACGGCACCGGCCCTTCGGTACGCTGGAGCTTTTCCCGGATCACCGGAGATTCCTTCCGCTGGCTGGGCGAGCGTTCGTTTGACGACGGCGCCACCTGGCGTCTCGAAGTCGAGTTTCTGGCGCGCCGCACCGCCAGCCCCTGATCCGCACGGTTTCCACTGGCTTCGCTTTGCTCTACCAATCCCGCTAACCGGCATTGCCGGCGGGGAGGGTCAGCATGCCGAGCTTCGACAGCCTGTTCAACGCCTTCGTCACCATACTGGTGACGATCGATCCGCCCGGCCTGGCGCCGCTCTTCCTTGCCGTGACCCGCGGCATGAACCGCGAGGAGCGCAACCAGGTCTCCGTGCGCGCCTCGATCATCGCTTTCCTGGTGATGGCATTGTTCGCAATCGCCGGCGCGTCGATCCTGTCGGTCTTCGGCATCACCCTGCCGGCCTTCCGCGTCGCCGGCGGCTTTCTGCTGTTCTTCATCGCCTTCGAAATGGTGTTCGAGCGCCGGCAGGACCGTAAGGAGAAGATCGGCGACGTCGCCATCACCAGGGACATGATCCACAACATCGCCGCCTTTCCGCTGGCGATCCCGCTGATTGCCGGTCCCGGCGCGATTTCGGCGACCGTCCTGCTCTCAAGCTCGTTTCAGGGTTTTGGCGCGCAGACAGCCCTTGTCGGCATCATCGCCATCTGCCTCGTCATCACCTACCTGGTGTTCGTGCTGTCAGAGCGCATCGACCGTATCCTCGGCCAAACCGGCCGTTCGATCCTGACACGGCTGCTCGGCGTCATCCTGGCGGCGCTCGCCATACAGTTCGTCGCCGACGGCATCAAGGCGCTGATGGCGACTTAGGAACTGCCCTACTTCGCTGTCGTTTCAATGACTTCGAAGTCGTGGGTAATCTCGGCAGTCTTGGCCATCATTGCCGAGGCCGAGCAGTATTTCTCGATCGAAAGCCCGATCGCCCGCTTCACCTTGTCGTGTGACAGCGCGCGGCCCTTGACGACAAAATGCATGTGAATGCGGGTGAACACCCTGGGATCGGCTTCTGCACGGTCGGCATCGAGTTCGACCACGCAATCTTCGACCGCCTCGCGCCCCTTTTCGAGGATATGGACCACGTCATAGGCCGAGCAGCCTCCGGTGCCGATCAGCACCAGTTCCATTGGGCTCGGCCCCGGCGTCTTGCCCTCCGGCCCGAACGCAGTGCCTAGCACCAACTTGTGCCCACTGGCGGACTCGCCAACGAAAGTGCGCTCCTCGACCCATTTGACCCTTGCTTTCACTTGATACGTCCTTTCACCGCTCAAACGCACAACGTCCCGAAAATCCAAGACCGATTTTCGGGACGCCATTTCGTGGCCAAGGTGCTGGCGCTTTTCGCCGCAAGGGCAGTCCGCCCCGAGAAATCAGAACGGGATTTCGTCGTCCAGCTCGCGCGATGAACCACCGCCGCCGCCCTTGTTGGCGCCACCCCGATTGAAACTTTCGCCCGGGCCGGACTGGCCGAAATCGGAACCGCGGCTCGCACCACCACCGGCATAGTTGCCGACCTGGCCGCCGCCCTCGCCCCGCGCATCAAGCATCTGCAGCTCGCCGCGGAATTTCTGCAACACGATTTCGGTCGTATAGCGGTCGTTGCCGGTCTGGTCCTGCCATTTGCGCGTCTGCAGCTGGCCCTCGACATAGACCTTCATGCCTTTCTTCAGATACTGCTCGGCCACCTTGGCGATCTGGTCGTTGAAAATCACGACATTGTGCCACTCGGTCTTCTCCTTGCGCTCTCCGGATGTCTTGTCGCGCCAGCTTTCCGACGTCGCGATGCGGATATTGACGACCGGGTCACCCGAATTCAGGCGGCGGATTTCAGGGTCCGCCCCGAGGTTGCCCACCAGAATGACCTTGTTGACGCTACCCGCCATGACACTTCTCCGCGCTCATCCGAAACCAAATTCTTGTCGCTGCACCTTACAGGCTATGGACAATCCCTGCCTGCCGTGGCTGCCTTTTCCCACAAGGTTTTTGTTCTCTTTTCGTTCTAGGTTAAAGGTCCTGCACTGTCAATAGATGTCAGTAACAAGTAGTGTCTTGGCGCCGAATTTTCCACGAACCCTGAGATCGAGGCGAACTCAATGAAGATGGTCGAGCATGACGATCAGCCGCAAGAAGAATGGCGGACGGGAGTAAAGACCCGCATGCATGTCTCGGTCTGCAACGGCGCAACTCAACTTTGCATATTTGAACAATGGGTCGAACCCGCGGTTGGCGCCCCGACACATTGGCACCCGGTCGAGGAAGTGCTTACCGTCATCGCTGGCAGGGCCGAGATGTGGATCGATGACGAGCATCTCGTCTTGACTGCCGGACAGTCGCTTGTTGTTGCCGCGCACAGGCAACATGGCTTCCGAAACGTCGGCTCCGAACTGCTTCATATCCATGCCGTGCGTCACCAGTTTTTGAGGCAACGTTTAACGGATCTCCAGACATGGTGAGACGCTGGCTTCCGACGCGTTTGTAAAATCTCGCCGGTCGTAAAAAACACTGCTTGTCTTAAAAACGCGACTTGCCAAACCTATAAGTATTGACTTATGCTTCTGGAATGATCGAAGCAGAGATTTTTCGGGCACTGGCCGATCCAACGCGTCGCGCCGTCTATGAGCGGCTCGCCGACGGCGAGATGACGGTATCGGAACTCCGCAATGGCATGCCAGTTTCGCAGCCGGCGGTATCGCAGCACCTCGCGGTGCTGCGAGGTGCCGGCCTCGTGGTCGAACGCCGGGCCGGCCGCAATGCCTATTACCGCGCCGATCCGAACGGGCTTGTGCCGCTGCTCGGCTGGATCGAACGCTACCGCGCGTTCTGGCCAGAGCGCATCGAAAGGCTCAAGACGGTTTTGAAGGACATGGACCAATGACCAGCCGAGGCAAAGAACGCGCGGAAATGGCGGCAGACAAGATCGAGTTCGAGTGCGAGCTGCCCGAGCCGCCGGAAAAAGTGTGGCGGGCGCTGACAGTGCCGGACCTGCTCGCGGCCTGGATGATGCCAAACGACATTGAACCAAAGGTCGGCAACCGCTTTGCCTTTAAAGCGCCGGATGCGCCGATCGAGTGCGAAATCCTCGACGCGGATCCCGGACGGCTGCTGCGCTATTCCTGGCGGGAGCGGCCGGCGCCCGACGATACGCAGGTGCCGCCCGACAGCCCGGTGGACAGCCCAATGAACGATAGCCCAGTGGACAGCATCGTCACCTTTACGCTCGACCGCACCGTTTCCGGCGGCACACATCTGCGCATCGTCCATGATGGTTTTGCTCGGGCAGCAGTGCCGGAGATCGCGATGGCAGGCGCCGGTTGCCGACTTTCGTTTGAAGCGCGTACTCCCAAGTACAAGCAGATCGCCGCAAACACCCCGCGCCTCTTTATGCGCGCGGCCTGAACGACGACAGTCAAAGGAGATAACGATGAGCGGCCTTGCCAATTTGGTGCCGATGGTGATCGAGCAATCGAGTCGCGGCGAACGTGCCTTCGATATATTTTCGCGGCTGCTGCGCGAGCGCATCGTCTTCATCAACGGGCCGATCGACGACGGCACCTCGGCGCTGGTCTGCGCCCAGCTTCTGTCGCTGGAATCCGACAATCCCGACAAGGAGGTCTCGCTCTACATCAACTCGCCGGGTGGCGTGGTGACCAGCGGTTTCGCCATCTACGATACGATGCAGTATATCAGCTGCCCGGTCTCCACCGTTTGTATGGGCTTCGCCGCCTCGATGGCCTCGTTTCTCCTGATGGCGGGCACGCCAGGGCGGCGTATCGCGCTACCCAACACCAGCATCGTGCTGCATCAGCCTCTCGGCGGTTTCCAGGGCCAAGCCTCCGATATCCAGCGCCATGCCGAGGGCATCCTTCGCACCAAGCGGCGCATGACCGATCTCTACGCCCACCATTGCGGCCGCACCTACGAAGAAGTGGAACGCACGCTCGACCGCGACTTTTTCATGACCGCCCAGGAGGCCAAGGATTGGGGACTCGTCGACCATGTTTTCGACACTCGCAAGCAGGCCGCATGAACGAGCCGGGCCGGCGGACGGAACCGAGGCGGTTGATCGCCCGCAATTTCAGCGCCATCGATCTGGTCTTGCCGCCATCACGGCACTATAGTGCGGCGATGACCGCCAGCCGTTCATCCAGCCTGTTATGCCTTGCTATCGCTACTGTGGCCGGCACCAACATGCTGGTGGACATGGCATTTGCCCAAGATAATTCGACGTCTTCGCAAAAGGGCGCCCTGCCCGGCGTGACCAGCGACTATCGCATCGCCGAGCCAGCGCCGCAGCCTGAGCCCGACGACGCGGTTCCAAGCAGCGGCAACGGCACGTTCAAGATCGGCGATACCGACGTTCGCATTTCCGGCAGCATAACCATCGATGTCGCTACCGGCGGGATCAGGCCCCCCAGCCGGTAAGTTCGCCTGGCATGCACCACAAATGTGCGCTTCAAACGAATAGCCCCGTCATTGCTTGTGCAATTGACGGGGCTTCTTGGATCTAAAATCCAAATTGCCGGGAGTGTACTGCCGGCTTTTTATTTCGGATGCTTCGCGGCGTTCAGCCGACGATCCGACTAGCAGTCTCTGATTGTTGTGGGGATCGGCAGGTCAACGTTGGCAGGTAGCGCAAAACGCCTGGCCTAGCCACTTATACCTGCCGCGGCTCCAGCGACACGTGGAGCCTCAAGGAACTGTCCGGTGGAGTCATGCCTCTGCTCTCCTTCTGTTCGTTGCGACTGTCGTCGTCGAAGCGCTCATCGCATAACCCGCGGCGTCTCGCAGGCTAGCCCCAGGCCGCGAGGCCATCGAAAGACGGCCGGCTTCGTTGACGTTTGGACTCTGCCCCCGTGACAGGTGGACGTCAACCTTGAATGGCCGATTACCGAAAAATGTGATCGCGAGACGCTTTGTGAACCCCGGGTGAACCCAGCCGCACGGGCAGCTTTTGTCAGGAGCGTGTTCGGCCTTTGTTCTTTCCGCTTGCCCGTTCGCGCGAAAGGCGGTTAAACGCTTTGGTCGAGAGTTGTGGCGTCTCTCGAAAAGGCGGCGAAATTACCTACATAGGGGATGGTCGGGAAAACCCGCCCATCCCACGAATTCCAGATTCTGAGGCGGCGACCGGCGATGGCCGACCATAAATATCTCTCCATTCGCGGGGCACGCGAACACAATCTGAAGAATGTCGATCTCGACCTGCCGCGTGACAGCCTGATCGTCATGACCGGCCTGTCGGGGTCAGGCAAGTCGTCGCTTGCCTTCGATACCATCTATGCCGAGGGCCAGCGCCGCTATGTCGAGAGCCTTTCGGCCTATGCACGACAATTCCTCGAAATGATGCAGAAGCCGGACGTCGACCAGATCGACGGCCTGTCGCCAGCCATCTCCATCGAGCAGAAGACCACCTCGAAGAATCCACGTTCGACTGTCGGCACCGTCACCGAGATCTACGATTATATGCGGCTTTTGTTCGCCCGCGTCGGTGTACCCTATTCGCCGGCCACCGGCCTGCCGATCGAGAGCCAGACGGTCTCGCAGATGGTCGACCGGGTGCTTGCAGTCGAGGAAGGCACCCGGCTGTTCATCCTGGCGCCGATGGTGCGCGGCCGCAAAGGCGAGTACCGCAAGGAACTGCTGGAGCTGCAGAAGAAGGGTTTTCAGCGCGTCAAGGTCGATGGCGTCTTCTACGAGATCGCCGACGTGCCGGCGCTGGACAAGAAGTACAAGCATGACATCGACGTTGTCGTCGACCGCATCGTCGTGCGCGGCGATCTGGCGACGCGGCTCGCCGATTCCATCGAGACCGCGCTGAAACTTGCAGACGGACTGGCGGTAGCGGAATTTGCCGACAGGCCGCTCGACGCCAGCCAGACCGGCGAGGATTCGGTCAACAAATCGAAGAACGAGACGCATGAACGCATGCTGTTCTCGGAAAAGTTCGCCTGCCCGGTATCCGGTTTCACCATTCCCGAGATCGAGCCCAGGCTATTCTCCTTCAACAATCCGTTCGGCGCCTGCCCGACCTGCGATGGGCTCGGCAGCCAACGCGCCATCGACGCCAGCCTGGTCGTGCCCGACGAGAATGTCTCGCTGCGCGCCGGCGCCGTCAGCCCTTGGGCGAAATCGACGTCGCCCTATTATGCGCAAACGCTGGAAGCGCTGGGCGTTGCCTACGGCTTCAAGCTCGGCGACAAGTTCAAGGATCTGAGCGAAGAGGCAAAGCAAGCCATCCTGCACGGCACCGGCGAGCGCGAAATCACCTTCCACTACGATGACGGCCTGCGCTCCTACAAGACGACCAAGACCTTCGAGGGCGTCATCCCCAACCTCGAGCGCCGCTGGAAGGAAACCGAATCCGCCTGGATGCGCGAGGAGATCGAGCGCTTCATGTCGGCCACGCCCTGCCCGGCCTGCCGCGGCTATCGGCTGAAGCCCGAGGCGCTCGCGGTCAAGATCGCCGGCAAGCACATTGGCGAGGTCACCGAGCTGTCGATCCGCAAGGCCGACCAGTGGTTCACCGATCTGCCCGCTTCGCTCAACGACAAGCAGAACGAGATTGCGGTGCGCGTGCTCAAGGAAATCCGCGAGCGGCTGCGCTTCCTCAACGATGTCGGGCTCGATTATCTGACGCTGTCGCGCAACTCCGGCACGCTGTCAGGCGGCGAGAGCCAGCGCATCCGTCTTGCCTCGCAGATCGGCTCCGGCCTGACCGGCGTACTTTACGTGCTGGACGAGCCGTCGATCGGTCTGCACCAGCGCGACAATGCCCGCCTGCTCGATACGCTGAAGCATCTGCGCGACATCGGCAACACAGTGATTGTCGTCGAGCATGACGAGGACGCCATCCTGCACGCCGACTATGTCGTCGATATCGGCCCGGCCGCCGGCATTCATGGCGGCCACATCATCGCTCAGGGCACGCCGCAGCAGATCATGGCGACGCCCGCTTCGATCACCGGCAAATATCTGTCGGGCGAGCTCGAAGTGGCGACGCCGGCAGTGCGGCGCGAGGCCAAGAAGAACCGCCGGCTGAAGGTCGTCGGCGCGCGCGGCAACAATCTGAAGAACGTCACCGCCGAAATCCCGCTCGGCACGTTTACCGCCGTCACCGGCGTGTCCGGCGGCGGCAAGTCGACCTTCCTGATCGAGACCCTGTTCAAGGCGGCGTCGCGCCGCATCATGGGCTCGCGCGAGCATCCGGCCGAGCACGACCGCATCGAGGGGCTGGAATTCCTCGACAAGGTCATCGACATCGACCAGTCGCCGATCGGGCGCACCCCGCGCTCCAACCCCGCCACCTATACCGGCGCCTTCACGCCGATCCGCGACTGGTTCGCCGGCTTGCCGGAGGCCAAGGCGCGCGGCTACCAGCCGGGCCGCTTCTCGTTCAACGTCAAGGGCGGCCGCTGCGAGGCCTGCCAGGGCGACGGCGTCATCAAAATCGAGATGCACTTCCTGCCCGACGTCTACGTCACCTGCGACGTCTGCCACGGCAAGCGTTACAACCGCGAAACACTGGACGTCCTTTTCAAGGGCAAGTCGATCGCCGACGTTCTCGACATGACGGTCGAGGAAGGCGTCGATTTCTTCGCCGCCGTGCCAGGCGTGCGCGACAAGCTGGAGACGCTGAAACGGGTCGGCCTCGGCTACATCCATGTTGGCCAGCAGGCAACGACCTTGTCGGGCGGCGAGGCGCAGCGCATCAAGCTTGCCAAGGAACTGTCGCGCAAGGCGACTGGCAAGACGCTCTACATTCTCGATGAGCCAACCACCGGCCTGCATTTCCACGACGTCGCCAAGTTGCTTGAAGTGCTGCACGAGCTGGTCGACCAGGGCAACACGGTCGTCGTCATCGAGCACAATCTAGAGGTGATCAAGACCGCTGACTGGGTTCTCGATCTTGGCCCCGAAGGTGGTGACGGCGGCGGCGAGCTGGTGGCGTCCGGCACGCCGGAGGACATCGTCCGCGAAAAACGCAGCTATACCGGGCAGTTCCTGAGGGAATTGCTGGAGCGGCGCCCCGGAGGCAAGCGCGAAGCGGCGGAGTGATGGCAAAGAACGGTCTCATCACGGTCCAAAGCCGCTTCGGCGTGACCGAAACCATCGATCGCCTGGTCGAAACTGTCGAACGTGCAGGATTGCTGGTCTTCGCCCGCATTGATCACGCCGCTGGTGCGCGCAGCGTCGAAACATCACTGCGTCCAACCCAGCTCCTGATTTTCGGCAATCCGAAAGGCGGTACGCCACTGATGCAGGACCGGCAGCTTGCCGGCATCGATCTGCCGGTCAAGGCACTGGCTTGGGAGGACGAGCAAGGCGAGGTCTGGCTCTCCTACAATGACGCGCACTGGCTCGCTGAGCGCCACGGCTTGGGCGACGCCAGTCGCAATGCCGTCGCTGCGATCGCCGACGGCATGGACAAGGTGATTGCGGCCGCTGCCGGCGCGGGCCAGTTTTGATGATGAGAGCCGCTCGGGCCGATGATCTCCCCACGGTGATTTCGCTCACCACCGACGCCTACGCGCCCTACACTGCCCTGTTCGGAGCGCCGCCGATCCCAGTCACCGAGGACTATGCGCCGCGCATCCAACGCGGCGAGGTCTGGCTTTTGGAGCAGAACGGACAGCCGGCCGGCTTGATCGTTCTCGAACGACATGCGGACCATACAATGATCTTCAGCGTTGCCGTTGCGCCAGCCTTTCAGGGCAAGGGTTTCGGCATCGGGCTGCTCGACTGGGCCGAGCAACAGACGCGCTTGTGGAGCTTGCCTGAGATCCGACTCTACACCAATGCCAGAATGGAACGGAACGTTTCGTTGTATAAGGCCTACGGCTTTCGCGAAACGGGTCGCCGGCCCAATCCATATCGGCCAGGATGGACGGTCGTCGACATGGCGAAAGCCGTCGAGACGACCGCCATCGCGTGATCCTTTTCTGCAAACCGGGAGGACGACCATGACTCAATCAGGAACAATCCGCGCCGGCATGGGCGGCTGGACCTTCGAGCCGTGGGACACGTCCTTCTACCCGGACAAATTGTCGAAGGCCAAGCAACTGCATTATGCCAGCCGGCAGGTGCCCACTATAGAGGTCAACGGCACCTATTATTCGAGCTTCAAGGAGCCGACCTTCGTCAAATGGGCCAACGAGGCGCCGGATGGTTTCGTCTATTCGCTGAAGGGCAACCGCTTCGTCACCAACCGCCGCGTGCTCGGCGAGGCCGGGGAATCGATCATGCGCTTCCTCGGGTCGGGCGTCGCGGCACTTGGCGACAAGCTCGGGCCGATCCTGTGGCAGTTCGCGCCGACCAAGAAATTCGACCCGGACGATTTCGAGGCCTTCCTCAAGCTGTTGCCGGAAAAGCAGGACGGCGTTGCGCTGCGCCACGCGGTCGAGGTGCGTAACGACAGCTTCGTCGTGCCGGAGTTCGCCGCCTTGGCGCGAAAGCACAAGGCCGCCATCGTCTATGCCGACCACGCCAAATATCCTGGGATTGCCGACGTTACCGGCGATTTCATCTATGCGCGGCTGCAGACCGGCAGCGACGACAATCCCGATTGCTACACGCCAAAGGCGCTCGACGAATGGGCGGCGCGCGCAAAAACCTGGGCGGAAGGCAAGGTGCCGGCCGACCTGTCGCGTGCCGATCCTTCAACCGACGCGCCGGTCAAGCCACGCGATGTGTTCGTCTACTTCATCACAGAGGGCAAGGTCCGCGCTCCATTCGGCGCCATCGCGCTGATGAAGCGGGTCGCAGGCTGACGCCCCGCTGTCGGTGGTCCGCGTGGCTTGGTCCTAAACTACCGGCTATGCGGCGCGTTCGTCCGGACGCCGATCAACCCTGACGATCTCGTTAAAGGCATCGAGATCGACATAGAAGACCTTGGTGATCTCCGCGATGAGTTCGTCGTGGTCATACCCCTGCGATTTCAGAATGTTGATGGCTGTCAGGATGTCGACGCGCTCCGTGAGCCGTCGTTTCTGGTAGTCCTCGACATAGCACTCCATTGACTGGCCCTGGCTCCCAAGCACCCGAAATGTTGGACGACAACAGATCGCTCGAAGGGAAGGGCTTGCGCGCAAGCGTGCCGACGCATCCGCGCCTTCCCCTGATCTGCCAAGTTGAAACTGGTACGGAAAGCGGCCGACTCACCAAGGCCAAGCAAAATCTAGCACGCAATCTGCAGCGCGCCAGAGTTGCAAAGTAATAGAATCAATAAGAATTCAGACGGTCAGGAATTTGCGGACGTCCGCCCGGTCGAGATCCTCGGCCGAGCCGGTATGAACGATCTGGCCACGGTCCATGATGTTGACCTCGTCGGCCAATTCCCGGCAGAAGTCGAGATACTGTTCGACCAGGAGCACGGCGATGCCGGCCTGGTCGCGCAGATAGCGGATGGCGCGGCCGATATCCTTGATCGACGGCTGGATGCCTTCGGTCGGCTCGTCGAGCACCAGCAGTTTAGGCCGCATCACCAGTGCCCTACCGATGGCAAGCTGCTGCTGCTGGCCGCCGGAAAGATCACCGCCTCGGCGCGCGAGCATCTGCTTCAGCACCGGAAACAATTCGAAGACGTGACCGGGAATGTTGCGGTCGGCGCGCTTCAGCGGCGCGAAGCCAGATTCGAGGTTTTCCCGCACCGTAAGCAGCGGAAATATCTCCCTGCCCTGCGGCACGAATGCGATGCCCGACCGGGCGCGATCATACGCCGCGCTCCGGTCGAGCGCCTTCCCCTCGAAGGCAACGCTTCCGCTCGTCAGCCGATGATGGCCGACGATCGATCTCATCAAACTGGTCTTGCCGACGCCGTTGCGACCGAGCACGCAGGTGATCTTGCCGGCGCGGGCTGTCAGCGAGACACCGCGCAGCGCCTGAGCGGCGCCGTAATGCAGCGTGGCATTGGAGACTTCGAGCATGGTCAGCGCTTTCTCCAACGCGTGAAGAACGAAAGGTCGAAATGATGGAACGGAACGCGCCAGACCATGATCATCTCCCCAGGTAGACTTCGACGACGCGCTCGTCGGCCGAAACGAAGTCGAGGCTGCCCTCGGAAAGCACCGAGCCTTCGTGCAGGCAGGTAACCTTGACGCCGAGCTCGCGCACGAAATGCATGTCGTGCTCGACGACGATGACCGAATGGTCGCGCGCGATATCCCTGAGCAGCCGCGCGGTTTCTTCGGTCTCGGCGTCGGTCATGCCGGCAACCGGTTCGTCGACCAGCAGCAGCAGCGGATCCTGCGCCAGAAGCATGCCGATCTCGAGCCATTGCTTTTGGCCGTGACTCAGATTGGCGGCGAGTTCGTCGCGCTTGTCGCCAAGCCGGATGATGCCGAGGATGTCGTCGATCTGCCGCACTTCCGCGGCCGAGCGACGATGGAACAGTGCCGGGAAGATCGAGCGCGGGCCATCAGCGCCAGCATCAGATTGTCCTCGATCGTGTGGCTTTCGAAGACGGTCGGCTTCTGGAATTTACGGCCGATGCCCATCATGGCGATTTCGGCCTCGTCGTGTTTGGTCAGGTCGATCTCACCGTTGAAGAAAACCTCGCCCGCATCGGGCCGCGTCTTGCCGGTGACGATGTCCATCATCGTCGTCTTTCCGGCGCCGTTGGGGCCGATGATCGCCCGCATCTCGCCTTTGTCGAGCACCAGCGAAAGGTTGTTGATGGCGCGAAAGCCGTCAAAGGAAACCGAAACGCCGTCGAGATAGAGGATGGTGTTGCTCTTCGACATCAGACCATCACTCCGCCGGCTGCGGTTCGGCGCTGGAGGCCGACCAGTCGCCCGGCCTTCTCGCCGCCGAACGGTCGGTTTTCGGCGGCACCGGCGCATCGGGATCGATCCCGGCTTCCTCGGCAACCGAGGCCGCCCGCAACGCCTTGGCGTTGCCGCGCCAGGAATCCCACATGCCGATGATGCCGTTGGGCAGGAACAGCGTGACGGCGACAAACAGTCCGCCCAGCGCGAACAACCAGAATTCAGGCAGCACGCCGGTGAACCAGGATTTACCGGCATTGACCAAAAGCGCGCCGATGATCGGCCCGACGATGGTGCCGCGCCCGCCGACGGCCGCCCACACCACCACCTCGATCGAATTGGACGGCTCGAATTCGCCAGGGTTGATGATGCCGACCTGCGGTACGTAAAGCGCACCGGCGATGCCGGCCATCACCGCCGACACGGTGAAGGCGAACAGTTTGACGTTCTCCGCCCGCCAGCCGAGAAAGCGCGTGCGGCTTTCAGCGTCGCGCACCGCCATCAAAAGCTTGCCGTATTTGGAACCGACGATTGCCCAGGTGACGAAGACGGCAGACGCCAGCATGACGGCGCTAGCCGCGAACAGCGCCGAGCGTGTCATGTCGGCCTGCACGTTGAAGCCTAGAATATCCTTGAAGTCGGTCAGGCCGTTATTGCCGCCGAAACCCATGTCGTTTCGGAAAAAGGCAAGCAGCAGCGCATAGGTCATCGCTTGGGTGATGATCGACAGATAGACGCCGGTGACGCGACTGCGGAAGGCAAACCAGCCGAAGACGAAGGCGAGCAGGCCGGGTACTGCAAGCACCATGATTGCGGCAAACCAGAAATGGTCGAAACCGTACCAGAACCACGGCAGTTCCTTGTAGTTCAGGAACACCATGAAGTCCGGCAGCAGCGGATTGCCGTAGACGCCGCGCGAGCCGATCTGGCGCATCAGATACATGCCCATCGCATAGCCGCCGAGTGCGAAGAAGGCGCCGTGGCCGAGCGAGAGGATGCCGCAATAGCCCCAGACGAGATCGAGGGCCAAGGCGAGCAGCGCATAGCAGAGATATTTGCCGGTGAGCGCGACGATATAGGACGGCACGTAAAACGCGCTTGTCGGCGAGACCGCAAGATTGAGCAGCGGCACGACGATTGCAACCGCCAGCAGGATGAAGATGGTGATGGCGACGCGGCGGTCGGCGCCGGCGGCAAAGAAGCGTCCCGTGATCATGCTTCCACCGACCTGCCCTTGAGCGCGAACAGACCGCGCGGGCGTTTCTGGATGAACAGGATGATCAGCACCAGGACGACGATCTTGCCGAGCACCGCTCCGGCATAGGGTTCGAGGAATTTGTTGACAATGCCGAGCGAGAAGGCGCCGACCAGCGTGCCCCAGAGATTGCCGACGCCGCCGAAGACGACGACCATGAAGCTGTCGATGATGTAGCCGCGGCCGAGATTGGGCGAGACATTGTCGATCTGGCTGAGCGCGACACCGGCGATGCCGGCAATGCCGGACCCCAATGCAAAGGTCAGGGCATCGACCCACGGCGTCCTGATGCCCATAGAGGCGGCCATCCGGCGATTGGCGGTGACGGCACGCATCTGCAGCCCCCAGGGCGTGCGTTTCATCACGTAAAGCAACACCGCGAAGACGCCGAGCGCAAAAGCCAGGATCCAGAGCCGGTTCCAGGTGACCGAAAGCTGGCCGATCGCGAACGAACCTGACATCCAGGATGGGTTGCCAACCTCCTGGTTGGTCGGCCCGAAGATGGTGCGCACGGCCTGCTGCAGGATCAGCGAGACACCCCATGTCGCCAGCAGGGTCTCCAGCGGCCGGCCATAGAGGAAGCGGATCAGCCCGCGCTCGATGACAAGGCCGACGAGCGCCGCCACCAGGAAGGCCAGCGGCAGGGCGATGACCAGCGACCAGTCGAACAGGCCGGGAAAGGAATTGCGGATAACCTCCTGCACGACGAAGGTCGTGTAGGCGCCCAGCATGACCATCTCGCCATGCGCCATGTTGATGACGCCCATGACGCCGAAAGTGATGGCAAGGCCGATCGCCGCCAGCAGCAGCACCGACCCTAGCGATATGCCGTACCAGATGTTCTGGCCGGCATCCCACAGCGCCAGCATCGAATTGATGTTGGATATCGCCGCAGTCGCCGCGTCCTTCACAGCACCTTCGGAACTGGCCTCCACCGACGTGAGCAGCGACACCGCATCGCGGTCGCCGCGCGCACCGATGAGCGCTATCGCCACCAGTTTGTCGGCCTCCGGCCTGTCGGAAACGAGAACCGATGCGGCACGGGCCTGTTCGAGCAGCGCCTTGACGCTTGCCGCGCTCTCATTGGCGATCGCGGTGTCGAGCGGCTCGATGTTTGCCGCGTCCGGCGTCTTGAACATGGTGTCGGCGGCGGCAATGCGCACCGCCGGATCCTTGGAGCCCAGCGTCAGCGTGCCCAGCGCGTCGCGGATGACGCGGCGCAGCGTGTTGTTGACCTTGATCTTGGTGATGTCGGCCTTGGCTGCTTCGCCAGACTTTTCGCCGGTGAGCGCATCGAGCAGTTCGATGCTGTCGCCGCTCTCCTTGCCGACAAAGACTACTGAATCGGCCTTGCGGACGTAAAGGCTGCCCTCCGCAAGCGCGGCAAGCGGCCGTTCGACGGCTGTGTCGCCGGTTGCCGCAAGCTCGCGCACGACGGCTTCGATCGCTGAAAAATTGGAGGCGGTGGCGAGTTTGGCGACGACCGCGCGCAGATCGGATTCGCTGGCGTTCGACGGCAGCAGCATTCCCAGAAGGAGGAGCAGCATCAGGCCAATCGCGCGGATCAGGATCATCGGTTTCTGGTGGCTCTTGGAGGTTGAATGTCGCCTCCGGGCAGGCTGGAGGACGAGCCCGCCCGGAGGCTTTTGCGGTCTGGGAGGACAGACCGGGAGGATCAGTTGGTTCCCTTGCCGCCGCATTTGCCTGTGGCGACATTGAAGTTGCCGCAGGACAGAGGCGCGCGCCAATCGGAGATCAGGTCCTTGGAGTCAGGCAGGTAGTCGGACCACTCGTCGCCCATTACCAGGCCCGGCGTCTGCGAGACGGTTTCGAACTGGCCGTCGGCCTGGATTTCGCCGATCAGCACCGGCTTGGTGATGTGATGGTTCGGCATCATGGTTGAATAACCGCCGGTCAGGTTCGGCACCGAGACGCCGACCATGGCGTCGATGACCTTGTCCGGATCGGTGGTGCCGGCCTTCTCGACCGCCTTCACCCACATGTTGAAGCCGATATAGTGGGCTTCCATCGGATCGTTGGTGGTGCGCTTGTCGTTCTTGATGAACTTGTGCCAGTCGGCGATGAACTTCGCGTTCTCGGGCGTATCGACGCTTTCGAAATAGTTCCAGGCGGCGAGATGGCCGACCAGAGGCGCAGTGTCCAGACCGGCAAGCTCTTCCTCGCCGACCGAGAAGGCCATGACCGGGATGTCCTCAGCCTTGATGCCCTGGTTGCCGAGCTCCTTGTAGAACGGCACGTTGGCGTCGCCATTGACGGTCGAGACGACGGCGGTCTTCTTACCGGCCGAGCCGAATTTCTTGATCGCCGAGACTTCGGTCTGCCAGTCGGAGAAGCCGAACGGCGTGTAGTTGACCATGATGTCTTCGGCGGCAACGCCCTTCGCCTTCAGATAGGCCTCGAGGATCTTGTTGGTGGTGCGCGGGTAGACGTAGTCGGTGCCTTCGAGCACCCAGCGCTTCACCGAACCGCCATCCTCGCTCATCAGATAATCGACGGCCGGAATGGCCTGCTGGTTCGGCGCCGCACCGGTGTAGAACACGTTGCGCTCGCTTTCCTCACCCTCATACTGGACCGGGTAGAACAGGATGTTGTCGAGCTCACTGAACACCGGCAGCACCGATTTGCGCGACACCGAGGTCCAGCAGCCGAACACCGCGGCGACCTTGTCCTTCGAGATCAGCTCGCGCGCCTTTTCGGCGAACAGCGGCCAGTTGGAAGCCGGATCGACGACCACTGCCTCGAGCTTCTTGCCGAGCAGGCCGCCCTTGGCATTCTGCTCTTCGATGAGCATCAGCATGGCGTCCTTCAGCGTTGTCTCCGAGATCGCCATGGTTCCCGACAGCGAATGGAGGATGCCGACCTTGATGGTGTCGTCGGCCGCCTTGGCGGGAACGCTCATCAGCAGGCCGGCGGTGACCACGCCGGCCGAAAACATTTTTGCTATTGTCGAGAAACTGCCCCTCATACTTTTAAACTCCCAAGCTGGTTAACTGCATCGGAACAGACCATGCAACGGCTGTGCCAATCACCGGAGCAAGGTCGGAGGATTTGAGATTTCCCAGCTCTGTCAGTCGGTTAATGTATTAGCTGCAGGAGATGAACCTCGCCTGCTATGTTCGAAACGAGAAAGGATCACCCATATCAGCCTAAGTTTTGCTCACATATAGGCCAATGCCTGAATTTTGAGCAGCATCATATGAGCGCTGGCGAGGATTGCAGCGCCGCGGCGAAATGGGCAAGTTTGAACCCCCTTTAACGAGCGATCAAATGGCTTTCAGAGCTTCTTGCATTTTCACCGCCATGCTTCTGCTGGCGGCGACGACCGTAGCGCGCGCCGGCTTCAGCGACGGCAAGCTGCCGGACGGCTCCTATCATTGCGAAGTCTATCTGCTTGGCATGTTCCTCAGCCTCGGCGACATCACCATCAAGGGAAACGTCTATAGCGGTCCTGTGAGCTTCGGCATCGCGCCGCAGAGCTACAACTACCAGATGGATGCAGACGGCGTGATCACCTGGCTAGGTCCGCTGGGTGGCTATACCAGTGGCGGCAACTCGATCTCGCTTACGCAGGCGACGCTGGAAAGCGGAACCACCCCGTCCTTCGACATCATCATGAAGCAGCCAGACGGCGCCTTTACCGCCTCGACCTGCACGAAGCGTTGAAAAAAAGTATGGAACCTGGCGAGGTTCCGTACTCCGAAGCACAAAGCCGCCTAGCTCTCCGCCGCCAGATCGAGCGCCAGCCGGGTCATATCGGTGAAAAGCCCCTGGCGTTCGGAATAGTCGGTCTGCTCGCCGGTTGCCACGTTGTCGACGACGGTCAGGATCGACAGCGCCCGAGCGCCGAAATCGGCCGCAATGCGGTAGAGTGCGCTGGTTTCCATGTCCACGGCGAGCGCGCCCTGTGCCTGTGCTTCGGCAAAGCGTTCGCGCCCCAGCGGATGATAGAAAATATCGCTGCAAATGGTCAGCCCGGCCCGATGGTCGATGCCGAGTTCCGAAGCTCGGGCCAATGCTTGGGTCAACAATGCCGGATCGGGGCCGGCATCGGCACGATAGAGCCCAAAAACCTGGCCGCTCTCCGCATTTTCGCCACGCACCGATTGCGCGATCACCAGGCTGCGCAGCGCCATCTCGGCGGTCAGGCCACCGCAGGTACCGGTGCGGATCAGTGTTTTCGCACCATAGAAGTCCAACAGCTCATGCACATAGACCAGGAACGAAGAGACGCCGATGCCGGTGGATTGGATGCTGACAGGTTTGCCGCGAAACAGCCCGGTAAAGCCGAGCGCGCCGCGGCGGCGGTTGACGCAGCGCGGCGCTTCCAGAAAGGTCTCCGCCATCCATTCAGCGCGCTGCGGGTCGCCCGGCAGCAGCACCGTGCTTGCGTAATCGCCTTTGCTAGCTTCGTTGTGTGGCGTCACGGCATGCTTTCCAAAACCCGTCGCCCGTTTCGCCTGCAATCATGGCAGTCTCACGACATTGCGCAAGCGGAGCGTTGGAAGGGTCAGGATTCCAGCATGTCCTTTACGATCGTGGCCAATTGCTTGAGCGAAAACGGCTTCGGCAAGAAGCCGAAATGCGCGTCGGCCGGCAAGTTCTTGGCGAACGCGTCTTCGGCATAGCCGGACACGAAGATGAACTTGATGTCGGGCTGCCGTTTGCGCAATTCGCCAAGCAGCGTCGGGCCGTCCATTTCCGGCATCACCACGTCCGACACCACGACGTCGACCTTGCCGCCGAGCGCTTCATAGACCTCAAGCGCCTCGACGCCGGACGACGCCTCGTGGACAGTGTAGCCGCGCGATTTCAGCGCCCGCATGCCGCCCATGCGCACGGCGTCCTCGTCCTCGACCAGCAGCACCGTGGCCGAGCCCGACAGGTCCTTTGCTGAGTCGGCGATCTTGGCAGGTGCGGCCGGCGCCTCTCCAGCCTCGCCCGCCTTCCTTGCCTCCGCAATGTGCCGCGGCAGGAAGATGCGGAACACGGATCCCTTGCCGACTTCGGAATCGCAGAAGATGAAGCCGCCTGTCTGCTTGATGATGCCATAGACCATGGACAGGCCGAGGCCAGTTCCCTTGCCAACCTCCTTTGTCGTGAAGAAGGGCTCGAAGATCTTTTTCAGCACATCAGGCGCGATGCCGCTGCCGCTGTCCTCGACCTCGACCAGCACATAGTCGGCCGGAGCAAGTTCGCGATAGGAAAAGGTCTTGCATTCCCCGGCGCTGACGTTGCGGGTACGTACGGTGAGTTCGCCGCCGGCCGGCATCGCATCGCGCGCATTGACCGCCAGATTGACCACCACTTGCTCGAACTGCCCGATATCAACCCTGACCGGCCACAGGTCGCGGCCATGGTCGATCTTGAGCTTGACGTCGTTGCCGACCAGCCGGGCAAGCAGCATCCTTAGGTCGGCGAGCACGTCGGTCAGGTTGAGCACCTCCGGCCGCAGCGTCTGCTTGCGCGAGAAGGCCAGCAACTGCCGCACCAGCGAGGCCGCCCGGTTGGCGTTCTGCTTGATGTTCATGATGTCTGGGAATGACGGATCGGACGGCCGGTGGTTGGTCAGCAGCAGGTCCGAGGCCATGATGATGGCGGTCAGCACATTGTTGAAATCATGCGCGATGCCGCCGGCGAGTTGGCCGACCGCCTGCATTTTCTGGCTCTGCGCCATCTGGCCCTCGAGGGCCTTTTGCTCGGTGGTCTCCACGGCATAGACGATGGCCGATTCCTCGGCGCCCTCGCCGCCGGTGCCGTCAGCGACCGCATTGACGTAGAAGCGTATGTGGCGCTCCTCATTGCCGGGCAGCACCGTATCGATCGGCTCGATGTCAGCCTGTTGCTGGCGTGCCTTTTCAAAGGCCGCGGCGAAAGCCGGCCGGTCGCGCTCGTGGATCACCGTATCCAGCCGCACACGTCGATCGACCGCGTCGCGCTCGACGACCGAGGAAAACAGCGACAGGAACGGCGCATTGGTGCGCAGGATGCGGCCGGCATGGTCGACGCCGGCTATCGCCATCGGCGTCGAGTTGAAGAACCGCGTGAAGCGTATTTCCGATGCACGGAGGTCGGCCGAAGCGTCCTCGCCTTGCGTCCGGTTGAGCACGATGGTGCGAGTCGGGCCGTTGAGCCCCTCTCGGCTGGCCGAGACACGATGCATGAAGCGCACCGGCAGCGCCTCGCCGGTCATCGTCGTCAGATCGAGGTCGATAACGGCATTGCGCGTGGTACCAGCGTCGGCCTTGACCGAACGGACCAGCGCCATGCCGTCGCCGGCGACGATCTCCGGCAGCGTGATGGCGCCGGGAGTGAAGCTGGCCAGGTCGATGCCCAGCCACTCCGCAAGGGTCGCGTTGATATAGGTGACGCGGCCTTCCTGGTCGGCCGAAAAGAAACCGGCCGGCGCGTGGTCGAGGTGATCGATCGCCTTTTGCAGGTCGAGAAAGAACCGCTCCTGCTCAGCCCGTTCCTGCGAGATATCGGCAAGCTGCCAAGCAAGCATCGGCAGCCGCTGGCCTGGAACGCTGAACGCGCGAGCCCGGACGCGGTACCAGCGCGCGCCCGGTTCGGCGCCTGGCCGAATGGACTGCGCAAGCCGAAACTCGCCGTCGCCCGGCTGGCCGTCGCGCAGGCCCGACGCCAGCCGGTATATGGTCACCGAGGCCTCGGGAACGTCTGAAAGCAAACCTTCGACCGTCTTGATGTCGGCGGCCGACTCGGCACCCGTCATATCGGCATAGGTCCGGTTGGCGTAGATGATACGGCCTTTGGTGTCGGTGACCAGGAGACCTTGTGACATCGAATCGACGAAAGCTTTCGACAGTTCGTCGCTTGTCGAGCGCGGCGTGATATGCACGAAGCCGATCGCAGTGGCGAATAGAAAGCCGACACCGATCATCGCCAGCACGCCAAGCATGCCGAGCAGGAATGGATCGCCAAGTCGCTCGCGGAAAACGCCGAAGACGATCGCTGCCCCTGTCAGGACGACGATGAAAACGATGAGTCGGGTGACCGCGCCCGGTCGCGTGTTCTGGTCGACGATAGGTACCGGATAGAAATCGCCGCGCGCTTCCTTGGCCATGTGCCCCCTGCTCGTGAATTCCGGTGTCGGTTGAATCATATTCTCAGGGTCGGGAAAAGGCCCGGCGGCAGATGTCCGCTAAAAATGACGCCGTTCGGCTCCCGGTTTCGAGCTGTTCACGAAGCGTGAAAGGCAACTTGCGGTGGCCTGCCGCAACAGTCTAGTGTCGCCTCTCTTCGAAAGCTGATTTTGGGAGAACCAATGCTGCAATGGCTGGATGGCGTGGCGGGGCCTGGTTATGCCGCAGCAATCCTATGGACGTTTGCAGTACTTGTCCTGCTGCTCATCATTCTTCTTATCATCAGGCTGGTCCGCAGCCTGACATTCGGAACATTCGTCGCCGGGGGCAGGAACCGCAAGACGCGGCTGGCTGTCATGGATGCCACAGCGGTCGACAGTCACCGGCGGCTGGTGCTGGTGCGCCGCGACGATATCGAGCACCTGCTCTTGATCGGTGGTCCGACCGACGTCGTCGTCGAGCGCGACATCAGGCTCTCGGCGCTGCGGCGCCCGGCTTTGACCGGAGACAACAGCCACCAGCCGGCAGCAAGGCCAGCTCAGACCACAGCCGCGCCGGCGAGGCAAGCGCCGCCGCAGCCGGCAAGCGCGGCGGCACCCCCTGTCCGAGCTCGCCAGACGGCGACGATGCCGGCAACAATGCCGGCGCCTACGCCGGCGCCGAAACCGGCATCGAACGTTACACCGTTGCCAAGTTATGGATCCGTCAATGCCAATGCCTCGCGGCATGCGCCGCAGCCGGCAAGACAGGACTCCCCGGCAAGATACGAGCCGCCGGCACAGCATGAGTCGATCGACGATGCGCTAATGAAGGAGCTGGAGGTTTCCCTCGACGAGCCACGCTTCAGCCAAACGGCGAGCAAGCCGGTGGCGAAGGCATCGCCCTCTCTCGACGACGAGATGACGAAGCTCCTCGGCGAATTGTCCAATCAGAAAAGATAGGGCGATAGCGAACGGCCAAGGAAAATGGCCGGAAAACCGGCCATTTTGAACGCTTTACCGATGCCATGTTTCCCGCCGGCTCAGTCGTCGCGGTAGACCTTCTCGCGCCGCTCATGGCGCTCCTGTGCCTCGATCGACAAGGTGGCGATCGGGCGCGCGTCGAGCCGCTTCAGCGCGATCGGCTCGCCCGTCTCCTCGCAGTAACCGTAAGTGCCTTCGTCAAGGCGCTGGAGGGCCGAATCGATCTTGGAGATCAGTTTTCGCTGGCGATCGCGGGCGCGAAGTTCGATGGCGCGGTCGGTTTCGGAGGAGGCGCGATCGGCGAGGTCGGGGTGGTTGGCGTTTTCCTGCTGCAGGATTTCGAGAGTTTCGCGCGCTTCGCGCAAGATGTCGTTCTTCCAGGTGACGAGCTTCATGCGAAAGTAGGATTTCTGCCGCTCGTTCATGAACGGCTCGTCTTCGGAGGGTACGTAATCGGCGGTAACGATGTCGTTCATTCGACTCACCCAACAAACCCCAAATTTGGCGCCTATATATTCGCGGACCGAAAACTGCACAAGCGCAATCGACGACAGTTTCACGCATTTGTTTATGTGGGACAAACCGACATTGGCGACATCATTCGCATGAACGGCACGCCCGAATTCGCGCATGATTCATTATGCTTGAGGGGGCATCGGCATTGCGCGCGAAGCGCTTCTGATGGCTAATTCCTGCGGCCGCATTTGACCGGTCGGTACCCGACATATCGGGGGTTCCGTGACCAGACTTTACCTGCTGAGGCATGCGAAGGCCGGCTGGGCGCTGCCTGGCGTGACTGACTTCGACCGCCCGCTCGATGCATCCGGCTTGGCCGACGCCGAAGCGATGGGCGTGCTGATGCGTTCCCGCAAATACGCACCGGCCCTCACCCTTTGCTCAAGCGCCAAGCGCGCCCGCCAGACGCTGGAAAGCTTGGCTGGCCATACCGACGCGGGCCGGGTGCTGTTCTGTGACACCTTCTACAGCGACGATGCCGCCGCATACCTCACTGCCATCCGGCAGAATGGCGGGCTGGATGCCTTGCTCGCCATCGGCCACAATCCGATGATTGAGGATCTCGCTATGGCGCTGTCGGGCGACGGCAACGAGACCGCGCGGGCCATGCTGAACCACGGCTTCCCGACCTCCGCACTTGCGGTGGTCCGGTTCAAGGGCAGACTTGCCGAGGCTGCGCCAGGCACCGGCTATCTCGAAGCCTTCCTGACGCCTGCCGATATCTGAGGCCATTTCAAAGCCGCGCATCAAAGCCTATATCGGAGCCTGACCGGCCCGCGAGAACAGATTTGGCATCATCGCTGACGACTTTTACCGACGAGGCCAAGATTGCCTTGGATACGTTGTCAGGCCGCGCTGCCGGGCTTTTCGCTCCGTCGCTGCGGCTTGGCGTGACCGGGCTGTCCCGCGCCGGCAAGACGGTGTTCATCTCGGCCCTTGTGCACAATCTGGTCCATGGTGGACGCTTGCCGCTGTTTGAGGCACAAAAATCGGGGCGCATCGCCCGGGCTTTTCTCGAAGAGCAGCCGGACGACGCCGTACCACGCTTCCAGTACGAGGATCACATCGCGGCTCTTGTCGACGAGCGCGTCTGGCCGGATTCGACGCGTGCGATTTCCGAACTGAGGCTCACCATCGAATACGAATCGGCCTCTGGCTGGAGCCGCATGTTTTCCGCCGGCAAATTGTCGGTCGACATCGTCGATTATCCCGGCGAATGGCTGCTCGACCTGCCGCTGCTCGGCAAGTCCTACGCCGATTTTTCGCGTGAGGCCTTCGAGATGGCCGTGTTGCCGGTGCGTGTCGATCTTTCGCGGGAATGGCGGGCGCTCTCCAATCCGGTCGACCCCAACGCCGACGCCGACGAGATGACGGCGCGCCGTCTCGCCGAGAGCTTCGCCGCCTATCTCAAGGCCTGCAAGCTCGACGAGCGGGCGCTTTCGACCTTGCCGCCCGGCCGCTTTCTGATGCCCGGCGATCTTGAAGGCTCGCCCGCTCTCACCTTCGCGCCGCTGCCGAATCTGGGCGGCCGGCGCTCCCGCTCGGGATCGCTGCAGGCTATGATGGAACGGCGCTACGAGGCTTACAAGACGCATGTCGTTAAACCGTTCTTTCGCGAACACATCACGCGTCTCGACCGCCAGATCGTGCTCATCGACGCATTGCAGGCATTGAATGCCGGCCCCGGCGCGATGGCCGATCTGGAACGCGCGGTCACCGAAATCCTGTCCTGTTTCCGGCCCGGCCGGGGCAACTTCCTGACCGACCTGTTTTCGAGGCGCATCGACCGCATATTGGTGGCCGCGACCAAGGCCGACCACCTGCACCACGAAAGCCACGACCGCCTGCAGGCCATCGTGCGGCGGCTAGCCGACCGCGCCGTGGCGCGGGCGAATTTCACCGGCGCCGACGTCGACGTCGTCGCCATGGCGGCCATGCGCGCGACCCGTGAAGGCACGGTCAAGCAGGGCCGCGAGACTTTGCCGGTCATTATCGGCATGCCATTGCGTGGCGAAAAAATCAACGGCGAAACCTTTGACGGAAAGACCGAAACAGCCATATTTCCCGGTGACTTGCCGGAGAAAATTGATGCGTTGTTCGACGTTTCCGAATCGATCCGCCGGCAGAACAATGACGACCCCACGATCCGCTTCGTGCGCTTTCGCCCGCCGAAACTCGAGCGCACCGCCGAGGGCGTCACGCTGTCGCTGCCACATATCCGGCTCGACCGCGCGCTGCAGTTCCTGATCGGAGATCATCTCGCATGAGTGCGCCCCGCAGACCGGCGGCCTTTCGCATCGAGCCGGAGCCCCAGCAGAAGGAAGATTCCACGGCTCGCCATGCTGGGTCCGAGGCCGCGCCGGCGCGAAAGCCGCGTACCGTCAGGGCGGATCTGGCCGTGGTCACACCGGCGGAGATCGACGTCTTCGACGAGCCTGATATCGTCGCTGCCGAGCCGCCGCCGGCGATTGCGCCGCGAAAACGTTCGCTGCTTGGCAGCCTGTTCTTCGGCGCGCTGGGCGTTCTGGTTTCGCTCGCCGTCGGCCTCTGGACCGACCAGCTGATTCGCGACCTGTTCGAGCGCGCCGAGTGGCTGGGCTGGCTGGCCGCCGGCATGGCCGCGATCGCCATCCTGGCGCTTCTGATCATCCTCGTGCGCGAGTTCATGGCGATTGCCCGGCTTGCCGAGGTCGAAAAGTTGCAGAAGCGGGCGCTCGATGCGATTGCCCGTGACGATCCGAAGACCGCCCGAGCCGTGGTCGACGAGTTGTCGGTCTTTGTCTCGGCCAAGCCCGAAACCGCGGCCGGCAGGCGCTCGCTGGCCGAATTGCGCGGCGAGATCATTGACGGCGGCAATCTGGTGCGCCTGGCCGAGACCGAGATCCTCGGCCCGCTCGACGCCCGCGCGAAGGTGATGATCCTCGAGGCGGCAAAGCGTGTGTCCCTGGTGACCGCGGTCAGCCCGCGCGCGCTGGTCGACGTCGCCTATGTCGTATTCGAAGCCGGCCGGCTGATTCGGCGGCTGTCGGAGCTCTATGGCGGCCGCCCGGGCACGCTCGGCTTCTTTCGCCTGGCGCGCAGCGTTCTCGCCCATCTCGCGGTCACCGGGTCGATCGCCGTCGGCGACAGTTTCGTCCAACAGATCGTCGGCCACGGCCTTGCGGCCCGGCTGTCGGCAAAGCTCGGCGAAGGCGTCGTCAACGGCATGATGACGGCGCGCATCGGCATTGCAGCGATGGAAACCGCAAGGCCCCTGCCCTTTTACGCGGTCAGGCGGCCTGGATTAGGCGATTTCCTCTCCGCGCTGACGTCCTTTGCAGCAAAAAAAGAAAAAGAAACATCCGTTTCCCGAACGTGACTATTGCCTTGGGGTGACAAAGCATTAACCAATCTTGTTCATGGTCGGAAGCGTCCAAACCAGTCTCTTTGTTGCCGGGTGTCGTCGATGAAAAGCGTTATTCTGTCCAGCGGGCTACCCGTGGCGCTCGCGCTTGTCGCAACCGTCGGCATTGCCGGAAAGGCTACGGGGGCGGAACCGGACAAGCAGTTCTTTCGATCGGTCGAAGGCAAATGGGTCGGCCCCGGAGAAATCGTCGCCGGCAAATACAAGGGCACGAAATTCACCTGCAGCTTCACCGGCTCGACGCCTGACGGCAAAGTCGGCATGTCGCTCGACGGCGGCTGCCGGGTCGGCATGTTCACACAGCAGATGTCGGCAACGATCGAGCACAAGGGCCGCCAGGGCTACGAGGGCAGCTTCATGGGCGGCGCCGCCGGGTCCGGCCTCGACATTATCGGTGGCAATGTCGTCGATGCGCACAAGGTGGTTTTCACCATCAATCGCAATCAGTTGCGCGGCGTAATGCAGGCGCTTGTCCCAGACGACAATTCGATGACGGTGACCGTTGCCGTGCGCGTCGACCAGCAACTAGTCCCGGTCATCGGGATGAAGTTGAAGCGGGTCGATGGGGTAGAAGTTGGCTCCATCGCTCCGAACTGAGTCTCGGGCATGAAAAAGGCGGCAGCCAAACGGCGCCGCCCTCTTTGACATGCAATGGGCGCTCAGCCTTTGATCGCCGCAGTCAGCTCGTCATAAGCCTTGCAGGCGTCAGCCGCTGTTGTGCCACCCGGATACTTGGTTGTGACCGCCTGGACCTTGGCTGTGAGATCGGCAGCCTTGGCCGGATCCTTGGTAATCGCAGCCTGAAGCGCTGCAGTCATGTCCTGAGCCTTCTTGGTCAGCATCTCGGTCGTGCACTCCGGTGCCTTGGAACAGGCGGAGCCGGCAAGTGCCGCGATACCAACGGCAACCAGCAAAAACGTCTTCATGTCAGTCATCTCCTCAAAAAGGGCCGCGACGTGATCGTCGCTCACCCTCCACTGGCCGAAGCCGGGCGTCCTTAGCCGGATCGCTGGAACAAGCAACGCCCGGAGGCCCATTATCCTGTGCAGTGCAATATCGCTTCCACGACGCACCGGATTCGCACTGTTCGATCCGCCCCGAAGCCCCTATCTTGGCCGCTTGTTGCAAGAGAGCGGAACGGCAGGCATGGCGGCAGAGGCATCGAACAGCGATCTGATCCAGGTGGTGGCGCTGCTTGCCGCCGGCGTCGTTGCGGTGCCGATCTTCAGGCGCATGGGACTTGGCTCCATCCTCGGCTATTTGACGGCCGGCGTCGTGATCGGCCCGTTTGGGCTGCGCATCTTTTCCGAATCGGAAGCCATTCTTCATGTCGCCGAACTCGGCGTCGTCATGTTCCTGTTCATCATCGGACTGGAGATGCAGCCGTCACGCCTGTGGGGCCTGCGCCGCGAGATCTTCGGGCTTGGCGCGCTGCAGGTCGGCGTCTGCGCGGTCCTGCTGACCGGCGTCGGGCTGGCGGGAGGTTTTCCGATCGCGCAATCCTTCGTCGCCGGCGCCGGTTTCGTGCTCACCTCGACGGCCATCGTCATGCAATTGCTGGAAGAACGCGGCGAACTGGCCACGCCAAAGGGCCAGCGCATCGTTTCGGTCCTGCTTTTGGAAGACCTGGCCATCGTGCCGCTGCTGGCGCTGATCGCCTTCCTCGCGCCGGGCGGCGCCGATATGAGCCTGTCGGATCGGTTGACGGAGGTCGGTATCGGCCTTGCCGCGATCGTCGGGCTGGTGCTTGCAGGACGCTATCTGCTCAATCCGTTCTTCCGTATCCTGGCGGATGCGCGCGCCCGCGAGGTGATGACCGCAGCCGCCCTTCTGGTCGTTCTCGGATCGGCGCTCGCCATGCAGCTTTCCGGCCTGTCGATGGCGATGGGCGCCTTCCTGGCCGGTGTACTCTTGTCGGAATCGACCTTCCGCCACCAGTTGGAGGCCGATATCGAACCGTTCCGCGGCATTCTGCTCGGGCTGTTCTTCCTCGCTGTCGGCATGTCACTCGACCTGCATGTGGTCGTCGTCAACTGGCAGCTCATTGCCATCTATGTCGTCGCCTACATGATAATGAAGGCGATCGGCATCTATATCGTTGCCCGCGTCCTCAAAACCGGCCACCGGGAAGCGCTCGAGCGCGCGGTCTTCATGGCGCAAGGCGGCGAATTCGCCTTCGTCGTCTATTCCGCAGCAGCGGCAGTCGGGATCATCGATAGCCAGGCCAATGCGATGCTGACCGCCATCGTCATCATTTCCATGGTGCTGACGCCGTTGGCAATTATAGCCCTGCGGTATTTGACGCCGCGCGACGAGCAGTCGCTTGAAGGCGTCGATGTCGCCAACGGCCTGACCGGCAGCGTGCTGATCATCGGCTTTGGCCGGTTCGGCCAGATCGCCAGCCAGCCGCTTTTGTTGCGCGGCATCGACGTATCGATCATCGACAATGAGGTCGAAATGATCCAGGCGGCAGCCGATTTCGGCTTCAAGGTCTATTATGGCGACGGCACGCGGCTGGACATCCTGCGTGCCGCGGGAGCCGGGCGGGCACGCGCAGTGCTGATCTGCGTCGACAAGCCCGATGCCGCCGTGCGCATCGCCGAACTGATCAAGGCGGAATTTCCCTTGCTGACGGTGCTGGCACGGGCTTTCGACCGCGGTACGGCGTTGCAGCTCATTCGTGCCGGCGTCGACTATCAGCTCCGCGAGACCTTCGAATCGGCGCTTGTCTTCGGCGGCTCGACACTGGAAGCCCTTGGCGTCGACCCAGAAGAGGTCGCCGAGGTCATCGAGGATGTCCGTCGCCGCGACGCTGCCCGTTTCGAACTCCAGCTGGCCGAAGGCATCCGCGCCGGGCGACGCTTTCTCAAAGGCAATATCGGGACCCCCATTCCGACGCCGCTCAGCACGCCACGACGCGCGGGCCAGGCGCTCAACGAAGAGACCGCCGGCGTGCTGCAGAAATCCGAACCGGCCGATTAAACCTTGGAATGACGCGAATGATGAACGAACTGGACGAGCGCGCTCTCTCCGTCACCAGATTCTGGCGCGACGCCGGGGAGGAGGCATGGTTCGAGAAGAACGACGCCTTTGATGCCGACTTCCGCACCCGGTTTTTCGATCTGCACTTCGCCGCCGCCGGCCGCGAATGCGACGGCTGGTCTGAACACGCCGAAGGGTCTCTGGCACTGATGATCCTGCTCGACCAGTTTCCGCGAAACTGCTTTCGCGGCACCGGCCACATGTACGCCACGGACCCGCTGGCGCGGCATTTCGCCGGGAAGGCGATCGCAGCCGGCCATGACCTGGCGCTCGACGAAGAGCTCCGCGTCTTTCTCTATCTGCCTTATGAGCATTCGGAGGACCTCGCCGACCAGCTCAAATCGGTGGAGCTTACCGCCGCCAAGACTCCGTCCTACCTGAAATATGCGATCGAGCATCGCGACATCATCCAGCGCTTCGGCCGCTTTCCGCACCGAAACAGGATGCTTGGCCGCGAGACGACACCGGACGAACAAATGTTCCTCGACGGAGGTGGGTTTTCCGGCTGATTCGGGCACCGATGGCGGCAGCCTCAGGCCTTCCACCAATCCCGGCCTGACGGCAGCCGTTCAATGCCCGATGTGTCGACTGCGGCCAGCCGCTCCGACACGCTCTTGCCGTCGACCACAAGCTCCGGCGCAATTTCTGCCAGCGGTGCCAGCACGAAGGCGCGCTCCAGCATGCGCGGATGCGGCACCTCCAGCCCGGTCTCGTGGATAACGCGGTCGCCGAACACGAGAATGTCGATGTCGATCAGGCGCGGACCCCAGCGCTCCTCGCGCACCCGCTTCAGTTTTCGCTCGGCATCAAGGCAGAGATCCAGCAAGTCTCGCGGTGCGAGCGCGGTCGAGATTTCGGCCGCCGCATTGAGGAAATCCGGCTGATCGAGCTTGCCCCAGGGCGGCGTGCGGTAGAGCGACGAAACGGCAACGACGCGCGTGCTCTCGTCGGCATCCAGAATTCCCAGTGCCGCAGCCATCGACGTCGCCGGATCACCGAGATTGCCGCCGAGACTGAGATAGACGGTATTATTCTGGCCAGACAACGGTCACCTCGACATGATCGAGCACACCCGGCACCGGGGCATTCGGCTTGCGCACGGTGATCTCGGCCTTTTTGATCTGCGGAAACCGCGCCGTCAGCGCCCTCGCCACTTCGAGCGCCAGAGCTTCGATCAGAAAACGCCGCTCGCCCGTAATGATCTTCTCGATGACCGCAAAAGCGATGCCGTAATTGACGGTGTCCTCGATGGAATCCTCGACCAGCGCCCGCCCGGGATCCACCGTGAGTGCCGCATCGACATAAAAACGCTGGCCCAGCGTCTCTTCTTCGTCCAGCACACCGTGCCGAGCGAAGAAAGCGCAGTTTTTCATGCGGATGACATACATGGCTCAGCTTTCCCCGATCTCACGCGCCAGCATAGCATCGGCAATGGCCAACGCATCCACGTTGATTGCGACATCGTGGACGCGAAAGAGATGCGCGCCTTTGAGCCTCAGGATGACGCTGGTGGCCGCGGTTCCGGCGCCCCTTGCGGCTGCGTCGCGGCCGGTGACGGTGCCGATAAAGCGCTTTCGCGATGTGCCGGCCATCAGTGGAAAACCCAGCGCACGAAGCTCGGAAAACCGTGCCATCAGGTCAAGATTTTCCGCTGCCGTCTCCTTGGCGAAGCCGAAGCCCGGGTCGAGCACGATATGGTCGTCGGCAACACCGCTCCGTCGCGCAATTTCCAGCGACTTCCTGAGGAAGAAGAGCTGATCGGCAATCACGTCAGGCAGTTTCTGTCGATCCCGTCCCGTGTGCATGATGACAAGCCCCGCACCGGTTTCGGCCGCGACGCGGGCAATGCCCGGTTCGCGCTGCAGGCCCCAGACGTCATTGACGATATGTGCGCCGGCCTGGACGGCGAGGCGGGCCGTATCCTCGCGATAGGTATCGACCGAGATCAGCGTTCCGCCAGACGTCGCGAGCGCCTCGATGACCGGCAATATGCGAGCCTGCTCTTCCTTTGCGGAGATCGCAGACGCCCCGGGACGTGTCGATTCTCCGCCGATGTCGATGACGGAGGCCCCCTCCCCGACCATGCGGCGCGCCTGGTCAACTGCTCTTTCAGGCGCATCGAACAGGCCGCCGTCGGAAAAACTGTCCGGCGTGATGTTGAGGATGCCGACGACCACGGCCTTGCCACCAATGTCGAGATGGCGTCCATGGGCCAACTGCCATCGCCCTGTCATCATTGCCCATCAACCATGCCCGATCCCGCGGCGTGGCCGGGGATCAATTCCGTTGCGCCGGAGACGGCGGTAAAGCAAGGTGGGCAAAGAGGCAACACGATGAAACGATCCTTCCTTTGCGCCCTGATGCTCGCCCTGACCGCATTCCCGGCCAGCGCTGCAACTCTCGTCAAGACATATAGTTATTTCCCGATCGGCGGCAGGACGCTCGACGACATCGAGACCCAGCTGTCGAAACTCGGGCCTCGGGTGAAAAGCACCGGGTCGCGGCATCCAGGCGCTACCCAGATGGCGTTCACCACCCGCGTCAGCTATGCGCAAAAGCCGGGCTCGTGCTGGATTGCCGACGCTGTCGTCACCGTCAAGGTCAAGGTGATCCTTCCGCAGTGGCGCCGCCCGCGGAAAGCCGATGCAGGCGTCAGGCTGTTCTGGGATACGTTGTCCGCCGACATCAAGCGCCATGAGGAACGCCACGTCGAGATTGCCAAGAACCATGGCCGCGAACTCGAAGACGCCTTGAAGGCGAGCCACCCGGAAAAGACCTGCGAACTGGCCAAGGCCAAGGCCGCAAAAATAACGGCGGCCATGCTCGCCAAGCACGACCAGGAGCAGATGCGCTTCGATCGTGTGGAAAGCGTCAATTTCCAAAGCCGCATCCTGCGGCTCTTGAATTACCGCATCGAGCGCATTGAGAACGGCCGACTCGCTCCCGGCTGAACTTCGCGTCGTCGGAAAAGCCAATTTGGACCAAAGCCAATTTTGCCGAAACATGGTGCCAGCTTCGAAAAACTTTCGAGCCGCTGTCGAAATCGGCCTATAGCGAACGACATATATCGAGTTCGCAGGGCTCATCTCAAAGGCACAAGAACACGGCCAATCTGTACACTCGACGCACTCCAGCGCCTCGCCGACGTGCACCCAAGCGTAATGGGATGAATGGATATGGACCAGGCTATCGACAAGCAAGCGATGGTGGAAACCAGCACGCCGCTGACCGAAACCGAGAAAAACGCCATCATCGGCGGCGTGCTCTTGTCGATGCTGCTGGCAGCGCTCGACCAGACCATCGTCGCGCCGGCGATGCCGACGATGGCACGTCTGCTCGGGCATGCCGAGTATCTGCCGTGGATCGTGACCGGCTATCTTCTGACCGCGACCGCCGTGGCGCCGCTCTACGGCAAGATCTCCGACATTTATGGTCGCCGGCCGACCGTCTATGCTGCAATCCTGATCTTTCTCGCCGGCTCGCTGGTCAGCGCCACCGCCCCCAACATGCTGGTCCTGGTTGTCGGCCGGGCGATCCAGGGCGCAGGCGGCGGCGGGCTGTTCGCCCTGACGCAGACCGTGATCGGCGACCTCGTGCCGCCGCGTGAGCGGGCTCGCTACGCCGCCTGGATCTCGGGCACCTGGGCCGTCGCCAGCATCGCCGGGCCGCTGCTCGGCGGCACCTTCGCCGAACATCTGCATTGGTCGCTGATCTTCTGGATCAACATTCCGCTCGGCCTGCTGGCGATGGCTATCATCAACAACCCGCTCAAGAAGCTGCCGATCGCCGCAAAACATCACCGCATCGACGGCCTCGGCGCGCTGCTTCTGGTCGCGGCCACCTCGCTGCTGCTGCTTGCCTTGAACTGGGGCGGCAGCGAGTATCCCTGGCTGTCGCCTGAAATCCTTGGACTGCTCATCTGCTCAGCGGTGTTCTGGAGCGGGTTCGCGCTGCGGCTGCTGCGTGCGGCCGAACCGCTGATCTCGCTCGAAGTGCTCGGCAATCCGATCGTTCTCGCCGGGACGCTGTCGATGTTCCTGCTGCAGGCCGCCAATGTCGGCTTGTCGGTCTATCTGCCGGTCTACCTGCAATCGGTCGTCGGCCTGTCGGTCAGCGAATCGGGCACCGCGTTGCTTGGGCTGATGCTCGGCACGGTGGCCGGTGCGACCTTCAGCGCGCGAATGATCCCGCGCTTTTTCCACTATAAACGCATTGCCATGATCGGAACGGTTTTCTCGATCCTGTGCCTCGGCGTGCTCAGCCTGGTCGCCGGGCATGCCTCACTGTTGCTCGTCGAGGTGTTGACGACCTGCGTAGGCCTGGGCACAGGCACGACCTTTCCGGTTGCCACTGTCTCGGTCCAGAACGCCGTCGATCGTATGCACCTTGGCGTGGCGACCGGCGTTCTCACCTTCCTCCGCTCGCTGGGCAGTGCGCTTGGCGTCGCCATGCTTGGTGCCGTCGCCCTTGGCTACGGCCTGCCGCTGGCCAGCGAAGGCACGCAGCCGGCCGGCCATGTTGCCTCGGCCATGCCGTTCGTGATGATCTTTCTTGCCGCGGCCGCAACCTTGCTGTTGTCGTTCATCACGCTCTGGCTGATGCCGGAAAAAACGCTTCGCGGCCATGCCGAGGCTGTGGCCCCAGCTTTGGCGGAGTAGACCGGCCGGACAAAAATACAGCGAGGGTCAGTCGACCACGCCGAGCTTCTTCTGCAAGCTGGTCGACGAGGTCGTATACTGGAACACAATGCGCTCGCCGGGGCTGACGATGCGCTTGGCTGCTTGCGCCATCAAAGCGACCTCATGGAAGCCTGACAGGATCAGCTTCAACTTGCCGGGATACCAGTTGATGTCGCCGACGGCGAAGATGCCGGGTACCGACGTCTGGAATTTTTCGGTGTCGACCGGGATCAGGTTCTCGTGGAGATTGAGGCCCCATTCGGCGATTGGGCCGAGCTTCATCGTCAGGCCGAAGAATGGCAGCATCCGCGTACACGGTACTTCGATATCGCCCTCCGGTCCCTTGATGATGGCGGAGGCGAGCTGGCCGTCGGCGCCGGTCAGGCCAGTCACTTGTCCGACCTGGAATTCCAGCTGCTTCATCTCCTGCATGGCATACATCTTGTTGACGCTGTCGGGCGCTGCACGGAATTCGGGCCGCCGGTGCACCAGTGTCACGCTCTTGGCCACCGGCTGCAGATTCAGCGTCCAGTCGAGCGCCGAATCGCCGCCGCCGACGATGACGAGGTCATGGCCGCGAAAGTCCTCCATCCGGCGCACCGAGTAGAACACGCTCTTGCCTTCATAGGGTTCGATGCCCGGGATCGGCGGCCGCTTCGGCTGGAAAGAGCCGCCGCCAGCGGCGATCACGACGATTTTGGCTTCGAACACCTCGTTTTCGTCGGTAGTGACGCGGAAGCTGCCGTCCTCCAGTCTTTCCAGGCCCGAAACCATGCGGTTATAGGTGAATTCGGGCTTGAACGGCGCGATCTGCTCAAGCAGCTTGTCGACCAGACCTTGCGCCGAGATCGAGGGCCAGCCCGGAATGTCGTAGATCGGCTTTTCCGGGTAGAGTTCGGCGCACTGCCCGCCGGGCCGGTCGAGTATGTCGATCAGATGGCACTTCATGTCGAAGAGGCCGAGCTCGAATACCGCAAACAGGCCGACAGGCCCTGCCCCGACAATGAGTACGTCTGTCTTGATGATAGCGGTCATGAAGCATGCGCCTTTATGGGAAAACGGCGCGACACTGCATGACCATTGGTCCGCTGCCAAGCGGCAGCGGCAAAAATCGGCTTCAGCCCTGGCGGGCCGGCACGCGCACGACCAGCCCGTCGAGGGCGTCGCGCACCTTGATCTGGCATGACAGCCGCGAATTCGGCTGGACGTCGTAGGCGAAGTCCAGCATGTCCTCTTCCATGGCTTCCGGCTCGCCGACCTCCGCCGTCCAGGCTTCGTCGACATAAACATGGCAGGTCGCGCAGGCGCAGGCGCCGCCGCATTCCGCTTCTATTCCCGGCACCGCATTGCGGATCGCATTTTCCATGACGGTCGAGCCGTTTTCGGCATCCACGTCAAAACGCGTGCCGTCATGGGCGATGAAGGTCAGCTTGGTCATTTGTCACCTGAAGGGAGTCTGAGCCGACATAATCACTCTGCCGGACAAGTCAACTGCGGCGCCAAAGCGCCGCTGTGTGGCGTTTCGGGAATAAGTGCTATCGGCTGATGGCGGCGACGAAGTCGCGCACTTCTTCGATCAGCGAGCCAAGCCGCTTCAGCGTGCCGGCGTCTTCGGGCCGGCATTCGATCGCACTGGCGCAATCGGCGATGGCGAAGGCGCCGACCCCGCGCGCCGAGCCTTTGAGCCCGTGTGCCAATAGCAGCCGCTGCCCGACATCCGCATCGACGATCTTGTCGCGTACCGACAGCGCCTGCTGCACGAACAGAGCCAGCACCTCCTGCTCGAGGCTCCGATCGCCCATCGTCTGGCGCGCAAGATGCGCCAGGTCGATCGGCCGTGCCCCGCCTGTCCCCGACACGTCGCCGCCGGGCATCGAGGAGGCAATGCCGTTTTCGCCACGTATCACTTTGAGACTCCGTTCTTCGACCGCCGCAAAAACTAGGCGTATCCGGTGGACAACGGGTTAATGATTTGGCCCGGAAAAATGTCGCGATAACGGCGCCGGAATCACGGCTGTGTTAACCTTATATTTAAAGTTTTACGTATCGGGCGGAATGCATGTTTTCTTTACCCGGCTGTGTCATTACGATACGACAGGTCCATTTTCAGCCTCCTGCGCGGGACACGCTAGGCAGAATCAATAAGCAGAACCATAAGTCCCGCCGCAGCTTGTACAGGGTAGCGAAGGCATGGCGAAGAAACCAACGACGACAAGAACGCTCGACAGCGACGTAGCCAGGGAACTCGAAAAGGCACTCGATATCGACCTGAGCGGCGATGCCGGCGGCGACTTCGACATGGCGGCATCCATGGAAGATCTGGAAGCGCAAATATCGCAAGCCGCCGACGAGCTGGCGCGCGAAGGTCGCAGCCAGAACGAACCGCCTGCGCCGGACCAGACCCAGAACGCGGCACCAGCCGCCAATCAAAGCCAGAACGCAAATTCCGCGCCAAAGGCCAGGCCTGCTGAGTTGCGTCCTGTCGCAACGCGCAATGGCTCGCAGCCGGCAGCTTTCTCGCCGGCCAACGACGATCGTCAAAAAGACTATAAAACGCTCCTGCACACCCTCAATCGGCGCGCCTCGAACACGATCTATTGGGTCGTGGCTTTCGTTTCGCTGGCCTGGATCGCCGGCGCTGGCGGCCTTGCGAACCTGTTGTTCGGACCTGGCATCTGGAACATCCGCACCTTCGATCAGTTTTTCGCCCGTCCCGAGCTGATCGGCCTGGCGGTCGCGGCAATCGTGCCCGTCATCCTGTTCTGGGCATTCGCAGTGATGATTCGCCGCGCTCAGGAGATGCGCCTTGCCGCGCAGTCGATGACCGAGGTGGCCTTCCGTCTGGCCGAGCCGGAAAATCTTGCCCAGGATCGCGTCATGATGATCGGCCAAGCGGTTCGCCGCGAGGTGGCAGCCATGGGCGAAGGCATCGAACGCACGCTTGCGCGTGCCGTCGAGCTCGAAACGCTGGTTCACAGCGAGGTGAACCAGATCGAGCGCTCCTATTCAGAGAACGAGTCCCGCATCCGCTCGCTGGTCGATGGGCTGGGCAGCGAGCGCGAAGCAGTCGTCACCCATGCCGAGCGCGTGCGCGCCTCGATCACCGGCGCCCACGAGACACTGAAAGACGAGATCAACGCCGCCAGCGATATCATTCGCGACAGCATTCTCAATGCCTCGACCAAGCTGTCGATGACGATCAACGAATCCGGCGACACGCTGATCGACAGGATCAACGGAAGCTCGATGTCGATCTTCGATTCGGTGGAAGGCCGGCTCGAATCGATCACCGATCGGCTGTCGACGTCGGGCGAGGCTTTCGCGAGCCTGCTCGACACCCGCATCGCCAAGCTGACGGACACCACCGATGGCCTGACGCGGTCGCTGACCGACCTGCTCGACGACCGCACGAGCGGCATGGTGTCGCTGCTCGGCGGCGCCGCCCGCACACTCAATTCGGAATTCGAAGCCAGCCTCAACGGCATCGAGCGGACGCTTGCCGAACGTGGCCAGGCGCTGATCAGCGAGTTCCAGACCCGCGCCGAGGCGCTCGACACCGGTACGCAGAAGCTCAACGCCGCGCTGGAGGCTCGCGCACGCCAGATCAACGAGACGCTGGTCGAGCGCGCGCGCGAAATCGCCCACACCTTCCAGGATAGCAAGGAGACGCTGTCGGCAATGATCGACCAGGGCAAGACCCAGATCGGTGCCGACATGGCCGACATCATTTCATCGACCTCGACCATGCTTGAAGCCCGCGCCGGCGATTTCGCCGGGCGCATGGAAGCGGCACGCCATGTCGTATCGCGTTCGTTCGACACGGACATCCAGCGGCTTGCCGATGCTCGCGCCGGCATAGAGGAAGCCGTCGAAAACCATAGCCGCAAGCTTTCCGAAAGCCGCGACCGGATGGCGGCGGCAATGCAGGCCGATCTGGCGAAATTCGCCGAGGGTCGCGCCGAAATCGACGCAGCGGTGGCCAACCAGGTGCAGAAGCTTGCCGAAGGCCGCAGCCTTATCTCGCGCGCCCTTGAGGAGGATCTGCGCAAGGTCAACGAATCGCGCGCAGCGATCGACGCTTCACTGGGCAGCCATCTCGAAAGCCTTGAAGAGGGTCGCAACAGGCTGGCCCAGGCCCTGAACGAAGACTCCGGAAAACTCGTGCAAGCTCGTACGATAATTGATGAAATGGTTGCCGGGCACGTCGGCAAGCTCGCCGAAGGCCGCAGCATCCTTTCGCGCGCGCTCGAGGCCGACCTCGGCAAGTTGGCAGAAAATCGCGCCGCCATCGACGGCCTCGTCGCCGGTCAGGTCGAAAAGATCGCCGAGGGTCGCGCCATACTCGCCAGTGCGCTGGAAGCCGACATCGCCGGCATCAATGGCCTCATCGAGGCGCATTCGGCGAAATTGGCGCAAGACCGCAGCGGCCTTTCCCAGTCACTCGATAACGACTTGTCCGACATCAGGAGTCTGATCGCTGATCATTCTGGCAGGCTCGCCGATGACCGCAGCCTGCTTTCGAAGACGCTTGAGGACGATCTTGCCAAACTGGCCGAAAGCCGGTCGAGCATCGATGGGCTGGTTGCCGGCCAGGTCGAGAAGCTGGCGGAAGGCCGCGACATCCTTAAGCGCGCGCTTGAATCGGACCTGAACGCGATCAAGGGCGTCATCGCCAGCCAGTCTGAAAAGCTGGCGGAAGACCGTGGCCAGTTGTCACGGGCGCTGGAGAGCGACCTGGAGGCTGTGCGGGGCGTTGTCTCCGATCACATGAACAAGCTTGCCGAAGACCGTTCGACCCTTTCGAAGACACTCGAAGACGATCTCGCCAAGTTGGCCGAAAGCCGCTCGAGCATCGATGTGATGGTTGCCGGCCAGGTCGAAAAGCTGGCAGAGGGCCGCGACATCCTCAAGCGTGCGCTCGAAGCCGATCTGAGCACTGTCAAGGGCGTCATCGCCAGCCAGTCCGAAAAGCTGGCGGAAGACCGTGGTCAGCTGTCGCGGGCACTGGAGACCGATCTCGAGACCGTGCGGGGCGTCGTCTCCGAACATATGAACAAGCTTACCGAAGAGCGTTCGGCCCTCTCGAAAGCGCTCGAGGACGATCTTGCCAGGCTGGCAGAGAGCCGTTCGAGCATCGACGGGCTGGTCGCCGGCCAGGTCGAGAAGCTGGCCGAGGGTCGCGACATCCTCAAGCGCGCCTTGGAAGACGATCTTGCCAAGCTGGCCGAAAGCCGCTCGAGCATCGACGGACTGGTTTCCGGCCAGGTCGAGAAACTGGCCGAAGGCCGCGATATCCTCAAGCGCGCCTTGGAGGCCGATCTCAACACGATCAGGGGCGCCATCGCCGATCAGTCGCAGCTATTGACCGATAATCGCGCGCAGTTTTCGCGTGCGCTAGAAGCCGATCTCGGCAACGTCAACAGCCTTGTCGCAACCCACGCAGAGAAGCTCGTCCAGGACCGCTCGACCCTGTCGAAGGCGCTCGAGGACGATCTCGCCAAGCTGGCCGAAAGCCGTTCGAGCATCGATGGGCTGGTTGCCGGCCAGGTCGAGAAACTGGCGGAAGGCCGCGACATCCTCAGGCGCGCGTTGGAAGCCGACCTGGAGAGGCTTGCAATGA
The DNA here is from genome assembly GCF_040319905.1 of Mesorhizobium sp. M0833. Lineage (NCBI taxonomy): Bacteria > Pseudomonadati > Pseudomonadota > Alphaproteobacteria > Hyphomicrobiales > Phyllobacteriaceae > Mesorhizobium > Mesorhizobium sp. M0833. Next base: position 67,624 of record NZ_JAMYOQ010000024.1, read on the forward strand.
GCCGCAGCGAGGTCGACGAGATCGTCGCCGGTCATGTCGGCAAGCTGAGCGAGGGCCGCGACATGCTGACCCGCGCATTGCAGGACGATCTCTCCAGGCTCGCCGAAACGCGCAAGGATGTCGACCGTTCGCTGTCCGGCCATATCGACCAGATCGCCGCCAGGAGCACCGACATCTCCGATGCAATCGCTGCCGACGTAGAAAAGATCGAGCAGGCGTTCAGCCGGCAGACAGGCATCATCGAGGAGCGCGCCAGCACCATGGAGCGGGCGCTGTCGACGGGTGTCGACAACGTTCGCAGTGTGCTCGAAAGAAGCGCGGTCTTCGTCGCCGGGGCGCTGCGCGAGAAGGTCCTGGAAGTCACCAGCGCGCTGCATGAGCAGGCGGGCGCGGCATTCAGCGATGCCGACCGCAAGATCGCTGAGCGCGCCGAGCAGACCTCGGCTGCCCTGCTCGCCAGGGCGGAGGACATCGCCCGCACCTTTGAAGAGGCGGATCGTCGCCTTGCCGCGCGCGCCGAGGATACGTCGAGCGCACTGATTGCCCGCGTCGACGACACGTCGAACACCTTGCTCGCGCGCGCCCAGGAAACGGCCGATCAGCTGGCAGCCAGAGCAAATGAGATTGCCGGCACCTTCGACGCGGCGGACCACAGGCTTGTCTCTCGCGCCATCGAAACGGCCCAGTCGCTGGCGGCACGTGCCGGCGACATCCTGCGCAATTTCGAAACGGCCGACGAGCGGCTGGGCGTGCGCATCGGCGAATCCGCCGAAGCGCTTGCGGCACGCGCGTCGGATCTAGGTCGCATTTTCGATGCCGCCGACCAGCAACTTATTTCGCGCATTGCCGAAGGCTCCGAAGCACTTTCGGCCCGTGCGTCCGAGATCGGCCGCATCTTCGAGGAGGCGGATCATCGCCTGGTATCGCGTATCGCCGACAGCAGCACCGCCATCGGCGAACATGCCGACACCATTGTCGGCGCCTTCACCAGCACCGAGCAGCGGGTTGCCGAGCGCGCCAGGCAGACTGGCCAGGAACTCGCCGTCCATGCCCGTGAAATCGAGCAGGTGCTTGCCGGTGCCGACGAACGCCTGGCATCGAGTGCGGCTGCCACAGCGGCCCGCGTCGAGGAGCAGGTCGCCGGCGTCGAGAACCGCCTCGCCTACTCCGCCGAGACAATGGGCCAAAAGCTCAACGAGCAGGTCGCGAACGCCGAGGCGCAGTTGGTCTCGCGTGCCAACACGATCGCCGAAACCTTCACCGCGGTCGGCCAGCATATCGGCCAGAGCACCAATGACGCTGCAAAGACCATCGGTGCCAATACTCGCGAGCTCAATACGATGCTTGCGGCACGTTCGGCTGAAATATCGAAAATCCTGGACGAGACGGCACGGCCTCTGGTCGAGCGCTTTGCCCAGGGCGGCTCCGAGCTGCAAAAGAGCATGGAAGAGGTCACAGAACGTGCGACCGAGAAGCTGCGCACTCAAAACGCCGCCCTCGTCGACGCCCTCGCCAGCCGCACGGCCGAAACCCTGTCGGCCGTCGAAGGCGCGCGCTCGACGCTTGCCGACAGCGTTGCCGACCTCATCGGCCGCATGACCACCTCCAGCTCGCAGCTCGGTCAATTGATCGAGCAGGCGGCGGGCAATCTCGGCCAGGTTGAAGAACGCCTGACCGGGAGCACGCAAAGCTTCGCGGCGACCACGGAAAAGACCGCGCAGACCTTCGCCAGTTCGGCGCGCCTGGTCGATTCGAACACGACGCGGCTCACCGAGCTGTCGTCCTCGACCTTGCGCGAGGTTGCTTCTATCGCCACCAAGTTCGACGAGCACAGCCGGTTGCTTTCCAGTGCCTCGGACCTGTTGAGCTCGGCCCAGAGCAATCTCGAGCACACGCTCGAAAGGCAATCGTCGCTGGAGGACCTCGCCGTCGGCCTTGTCAAGAAGTCGGAAGATCTCGAAAGGGTCATGCGCTCGTTCGAGAATCTGGTCGGCCAAACGCTGCAGAACGCCGAAGGCAAGACGCTGGAATCCGCCGACAAGATCCGTACCGCGATTTCCGAAGTGGTCGATTCGGCCACCAAGCGATTTGCCGATGCGACCGAGGAGATGCGGCGTACCGCCGGCTCGATCAAGAGCGAGCTCGACCTCACCCGCGCCGAGCTCAAGAAAGGCGTCATCGAGATGCCGGAAGAGGCAAAGGAATCGACCACGGCTATCCGCCGTGCCGTTTCAGAGCAGATCAACGCGCTGAAGGAACTTTCTGAAATCGTTGCGAAATCTGGCCGTAGCGCCGACAGTTCGGAACAGCGCAACCTGCGTCCGGCGCCGCAAGCGCCTGCCGCACGCGCCGCTGAGCCGCCACGTCGCCCGGCTCCGGCTCCAGAACAGCGCCGTCCCCCGCAGGCGCCTTCGGGCGAGGCGGCGCTGCGCGGCACGCTCGACCTCGAACGTCCCGCAGACCAAGCGCCACGCCAGCGCGACCCCAACGGCCGCACGCCGCAAGGCGGCTGGGTGCGCGACCTCCTGACCGGTGCATCGCGCGAAGACGACGCCAAGCCGGCGGTGCCCGCCGAAGCGCCGCGCCCTGCTCCCGCTGCTCGTTCGCCGCTTCATGTCGTGGAATCGCTGAACTCGCTCTCGGTCGATATCGCGCGCGCCATCGATCACGATGCCTCGATCGAGCTCTGGAACCGCTACCGGCGCGGCGAGCGCGACGTCTTCACGCGCCGACTTTACACGCTGAAGGGCCAGCAGACGTTCGACGAGATCCGCCGCAAATATCAGTCGGAGGCGGAGTTCCGAGCTGCTGTCGATCGTTACTGCGACGATTTCGAAAAGCTGCTCAAGGACGTGTCGCGCAACGACCGCGACAACATCATGGCACAGACCTACCTGACCTCGGATACCGGCAAGGTCTACACGATGCTGGCACACGCCAGCGGCCGCCTTCACTAGAGCGGGCGATAGAGAATAAACGAAAAGGCGGGATTTCCCGCCTTTTTCATGCCGTACTGAATTCCATTGGCGCTGTAGAGTGCCGTGCCAGCAGTTCCGGCCGCGTCAGATCACAGTGTCGGTCCAGCGGACGATTTGCCCGGCCGCATCGCCGAACGCGGCATCGAGCGCGCCGACATAGGCCTGGTTGCCATTGCCCGAAACGGGCGCGATGGCGCTAAACGTCTTCGAAGCGCGCACTTCACCGTTGCGGTCGTTCAACAGGCGCACGAACAGCTCGACCTCGGCATGTTCGCCGCCATCGACACGCACCTCGAACGAGCGGATTTCGACGATCACCTGATAGTCGATCGCCAGCCCCTCGCCTGGCTTGCCGACGCCGGTGAAGCTGCCCGAGCGCTGGAACGTCTCTGCCAGCCGCGCCTGTACGATCATCGGCAGCCGGTCGGCCCATTGCGCGCCCTTGAGATACTGGATCGATCGCGGTGATGGCTTGATGACGATGTTCTGGCTATCCAGCGCCTTGAGCGCCGAAGGCTGGGCGATGAGTATCTGGCGCCGGCTGCGGGCACGCGCTTCCAGCGACGGCGCCGAAAGCTCGAACGTATCCAGCGGCGCCGGTCTGCCGCCCGGCAAGGCTGCGCAGCTTGCAAGCGAAAGCGCCAGCAACATCGCCCCGACCTTAGACCCGCCCGATGTGATGCTGCCTGAACTGATCGACTTCAAACGCGATCCCCCCCGGATCGTGGAAACAATGCGCATCTGCCAGCTATGTTCTTGCGGTGGTCGGGGATCGAAGTCAACGGCGCACCCTGCCGTCGAACTGCCGGACCTCGCCCTCGCCGCCGGACAAGATCCTTTGTGGGTTGCGGCTGAGATCGGTTACCGCCTCTTCGATGCGGTTGATCGAACGGCGGCTGTCCTGGACCAGCGCTTCGACGTTTTGCAGCCCTTGTCCCGAGAACCGCGCCAGATTGTCGGTAATGGTACCGAGACGGGCGTTCAGCGTGTCGGCGACCTGCTTGAACGATTTCAGCGTCGCTCTGGCGTCGGCCATGACGCCGTCGGCCTGGCCGGAGCCGAGCAGTTTGTCGACCTTGGCAAGGATACCGTCGACTCGCACCGAGGCATCGTTGAGGCGTCCTGCGAGTTGGTGCGCGTCTTTGATGGTTTCATCGATGTCGTCGGCTCGGTTGGCGAACTTGTTGGTCACCTTGGCGATGTCGGCGGCAGCCTCGTTGGCGTTTTCGCTGGCCTTCTGGATATTGGCCAGCGCGGTGCGGACCTCAGCCGGATCGATGCCGTCGAGAACGCCGTCGACCTTGGCCAGCGTGCCTTGCGTCTTCTGAGCGAAGTCGTTGATCGAGCCGACCGCCGTGTCGACGTTCTTGATGACCGTGTCGAACTGCTTGCTGGTTTCCTTGAGGTTGGAAGTGACCGTGTCGACGTTGGCGACGATGCTCTTGATCTGGTCCTTGTCGACGGCGTTGAGTAGTCCTTCCGCCGCCTTCAGGGTGCCGTCGAGCTTGCCCGAAACACCCTTCAGTTCATCCGCCAGCGAGCTGACGCTGGCCAGGAACTTGTCGACGCCGTCCGCATTCCTGGCCAGTGCATCGGAGAAGGTCTGGACATTGTTGACGGTCTGCGTCAGCGGCCCGCGAACATCCTTGGTGAAGCCTTCGAGCTCCGAAAGGACCTTGTCGGCGCGGGTGAAGATGTTCTGCGCCGTCTGCAACAGGTTGGTGACCGCCGACGGGTTGGCAACGATCTCGGCGACGCGGCCTTCCTTTTCCGCCTCGTCGAGGAGTTTTGGCTCCTTGGGGTCGGCGCCCTTGAGCTCGATGTTGGCCTGGCCGGTGAGGCCGGCAAGCCCGATATCGGCCTGCGTCGACTTGGTGATAGGCGTATTCCGGTCTATTTCGGTGTCGGCGATAGCAGCGGTGGGATTGTCGACGTCGATATAGACACGGCGCACGTCGCCGACTTTGACGCCATTGAACAGCACGAAACTGCCACGGCCGAGCCCCGAAGCGGAGCCTGGAATGCGCACGCGCAGCACCGTCGTCTCACCCTTTTCGCCGATTGCCGCCGTCCAATAGACGAAAGCGAAAGCCGCGAGGATCGCGGCCAGGGTGAAAATGCCGACAATGACGTAGTTGGCCCTGGTTTCCATTGCTCACTTATGGCTATGCGCGCGCCGCAAGATCAAGTTGCCGGGCGCGTTTTCCGCGGAAATAGGATTTTACCCAGGGTTCCTCGCTCCTGAGCATGTCGTCGATCGTGCCCTCGACCAGCACTTTCTTGTTGCCAAGCACCGCCACGCGATCGCACGCGGTAAACAGCGTGTCGAGATCATGCGTGACCATATACACGGTCAAATCCATCGTATCGCGCAGCTTGACGACCAATTCGTCGAATTCAGCCGCACTAATTGGATCGAGGCCGGACGTCGGCTCGTCGAGGAAAACGATGTCCGGATCGAGCGCCAGGGCGCGCGCCAAGGCGGCACGCTTGATCATGCCGCCGGAGAGCTCGGAGGGGAATTTCTGCGCCGCCTCCGGCGGCAGTCCGACCAACTCCACCTTAAGCATGGCAAGTTCGTCCATCAGCTTCTTCGGCAAATCGAGATATTCACGCATCGGCACCTGGACGTTTTCGAGGACCGTCAGCGCCGAAAAAAGGGCGCCATGCTGGAACAGCACGCCAAGCCGCATGTCGATGCGAAGGCGCTCCCTTTCGGTTGCCTTCTCGACGTCGACGCCGAACAGTTTGATTGTTCCCGATTGCTTGCGCGTCAAGCCAAGGATGGTGCGCAAGAGAACAGATTTGCCCGCACCGGAGGCACCAACAAAGCCGAGAATCTCCCCGCGCCAGATATCGAGCGACAATTTGTCGAGAACGACCTGGTCGGCGAACGATACGGTGATGTCGTGTGCCGACAGCACGATCTCGTCTTCTTTGACCTTCGTCGCCACCTTGGTCGTGTTTGTGCCCGGCAGCGCCATCTCAGAACTCGATCGCTGCATAGAACATGGCGAAAAGCCCGTCGAGGATAATGACCACGAAGATCGACTTCACCACTGAGGCGGTCACATGCTGGCCGAGCGATTCGGCGCTGCCGCCAACCTTCATGCCCTCGACCGAGGCGATTATGCCGATGATCATGGCCATGAACGGCGCCTTGATCAGGCCCGCAAAGATGGTGCTGAGGTCGATTGCGACACGCAGCCGGTCGATGAACGCTGCCGGTGCAATATCAGAGTAGAGCCACGCAGCCAAAATGCCGCCGCCCAGTGCTGCAAAGTTGGCGATGATCGTCAGGCAAGGCAGCGCGACGACCAGCGCGACCAGCCGCGGAAACACCAGCACGCCGATTGGATTAAGACCGATCACCTTCAGCGCATCGACCTCCTCGCGCATCTTCATCGAGCCGATCTCGGCGGTGATCGCGCTACCGGAGCGGCCGGCGATCATGATCGCCGTCATCAAAACGCCGAGCTCGCGCAGGATCAGCACGCCGACCAGGTCGACGACGAAGATGTCGGCGCCGAAATAACTGAGCTGATAGGCGCCTTGCTGGGCAACGATCGCACCGACGATGGCCGACATCAGCACCACCACCGGTATGGCGCCGACGCCCATGCGATCGATCTGGTTGAAGATCGCCGCCATATTGACGGCATGGCCACGGCCAAGCTTCATCTGAGAGCCGCGTATCGTGGCGCCGAGGATGTTCATTGCGGCCAGGAAATCGTCGCGCATCTCATAGACGCGACGGCCTACCGCCTCGAGCCCCCGAATGATGAAGTTGGACGGCTTTGCCGGACCGGATCCGGGCTCGCGTCGAACCGCATCGCCGACGGCGCCAAGCAGGATCGAGGCAATCTCGCTTTGCCCCTGCATCTTGATCTCGACGCCCTTCTTTTCGAAGCTGCTGACCAGGCGGTCGATCAGCCAAGCGCCGGCAGTGTCCATCTTCTCGATCTGCGACAGATCGAGCGCCAGCGTCTTGAAGCCGCTGCGCTTCTCGATCTTGCGCATCTCGGCATCGACCAACGCTACGGTGCGTGTCGTCCAGCTTCCCGAGAAAGCGCAGCCGAGAACGCCGCCCTCCTCGCCGATCGCGATGCGCGGCTGGTGGTCGGGCTCCTTGGCAGGGCCGCTTGCGTCGCGTTTGCGGATGGTCAACATGGCATCCTGTTTAGCCTGACGGGGCCGAGCTGTCGATTTGCCGACATCCTCCTTGTACACAGCCGGAGCAGAAAAATATGGCGCGTGTCATTTCGGTCGAGGCCGAGCGCTTTCCGATAGCCGGGATCTTTACCATTTCGCGCGGCTCGAAGACCGAAGCGGAGGTGATTTCCTGCGCCATCACCGAAAACGGCCGTACAGGGCGCGGCGAATGTGTTCCTTACAAGCGCTATGGCGAGACCATGGAGGGTGTGCGCGACGCGATCGAGGCGATGCGCAGTGAGATCGCGCACGGCATCAGCCGCATCGCCCTGCTCGGTGCCATGCCTGCCGGCGCGGCACGCAACGCCATCGACTGCGCGCTCTGGGACCTGGAAGCGAAGATCAGCGGAACACCGGTGGCGCATACGATACGAACCGTTCCGTTACGACCGCTTGAGACGGCGTACACATTGTCGCTCGCCGAGCCGGAAGCGATGGCGGCGCAGGCCCGCGCCAACGCCCAGCGCCCGCTGCTCAAGGTCAAGATCGGCGGCGACAACGACATCGCCCGCATCCGCGCAGTGACGGCGGCGGCACCCGACAGCCGTATCATTCTTGATGCCAACGAAGGCTGGACGAACGACAACATCGTAGAAAACCTCGCCTTTGCCGCTGAGCAAGGTATCGCCTTGATCGAACAGCCGCTGCCGGCGGGACATGACGGTATTCTTCGCCACATCGCGCATCCGGTGCCGATCTGCGCCGACGAAAGCGTGCACGAGGCGAAGGATATTGAAGCGCTTGTCGGCGTCTACGACGCCATCAACATCAAGCTCGACAAATCCGGCGGCCTGACCGCAGCGCTCGTGCTTCGCGACCGCGCCCGCGAACTGGGTCTTGGCGTTATGGTCGGCTGCATGGTCGGCACATCGCTTGCGATGGCACCGGCCGTGCTGTTGGCGCAGGATGCCGATTTCGTCGATCTCGACGGTCCGTTGCTGCTAGCCCGCGACCGCGTTCCCGGTCTCGTCTACCAAGGTTCGCTGGTGTCACCGCCCGAGCCGGCGCTGTGGGGCTGAACGCGCCGCAAGTCCGATCAGCGCCAGGCCCGTCAGGGCGATCGGGATCATGGCAAAGAAGCCGTTCGCGCCGAAGCGGTCGTAAAGAGGACCGGAAATCAGCGTCGCCACCGCCATGAAGAAGCCGTTGGAAAAATAGGCGATGCCTTGCGCCGCCCCGGTGCGTTCTTCCACGACGGTCTCACCGATCATCTTTTGCAGGCCGATCAGCACCAGCGCCACCGAAACCGCGTGCAGCGTCTGGATCGCGAAAAACCCGCCAACGCCAAGCCCAAGCGGCCAGATCAAAGGGAAGGCGATCCAGCGCACGATAGCGCCTGTCCCGGCAATCAGCATGATCGACACGACCGAGAAGGAGGCGAAAGCCCGGGTGAAGACGACGAACATGCATATCTCGGCGACGACGCCCCACCCCCACAGCAGCCCGACAACCGAATCGCTGATGCCGATCGACTTCCAGTAGATCGACACGAAGCCGTAGAGAAACGCGTGGCTGGCGGTGATGACGCCGACCCCGGTCGAAAAATAAAGAAAATACGGGTTGAGGAGTTTTGATGCCGATTGCTGGATATCGGCAGCCGAAAGCGGCGAGGCGCGGCGCGGGCGGCCGAGGCGCGGCGCAATCAGCCCGGCGGCTAGCGCGGCGCATAACGACACGAAGATGATCACCGGGACAGCCTGAGCACCGCTCGCCGACAAGATGAAACCGCCGGCGAGATTGGCACAGAGATAGGAGATCGAGCCCCATTTGCGCATGCCGGCGTAGTTCGAGCCGAAGCGGCGAACACCTGAAAGGGCGAGCGAATCGGCAATCGGCGAATGCGGCGTCCAAACGACCGTCAGCGCCAGGGATACGGCAAGTACCATTGCGTAGGTCGGCGGCAGGAGGTAGCCGGCGGACAGGATCAGCGATGCGGCGACCAGCGCAACATAGACATTGGCGCGGTCGCTCGCTTTGTCTGCCAGCGCGGTAAGAAAAGGCGTCGTTGCCACACGCAGGAACATCGGCGCGGCGAGGATCACGGCTATCTGCTCGGCGTGGAACCCCTTGGCCTGCAGCCACAGGGGAAAATACGGCACATGCGTTCCGAGCGGCACGAAGAGCGTGAAGAAGATCAAGCTCATGCGCAGTTCGAAATGGCGTGGCTTGACGAGCTGTTCGGGCGAAAGCGGCGGCAGCGAGGACATTGACAGGCGATCCGTCGGCACGGCATTCAGCCGGGTCGGCCCACCACACCTGCCGCTGCATAACACGGCGAAAAAGTCGATGAAACCGCTGGACTAACCGATTGAAGCGAGAGGGCCGGGTTTTGGTCAAGCCGCCTGGACTGCCCTGCCCTTGATGTCAATCGGCACGAGCACCTCGCCGCCGACCGGAGTCTCCGGCAGGACATGCGCCCAGTGCAAGATCTCCATCCGGCCGTCAAAATGCTCGACCACCGCCGTGCAGCTCTCCACCCAGTCGCCGGTGTTGATGTACTGCACGTCCTCGTAGCTTTCGATCGCGGCATGGTGGATGTGCCCGCAGATCACGCCGTCGACGTGCGAGCGGCGCGCCTCCTCGGTCAGCACCGTCTGGAACGAGCCGATGAAATTCACCGCCTTTTTGACCTTGACCTTGGCCCAGGACGAGAACGACCAGTAAGGCAGGCCGAGCACCTGGCGCAGGCGCGTGATGACGCGGTTGACCAGCATCGCCGCGTCATAGGCGTAGTCGCCGAGATAGGCGAGCCAGCGCGCATTGTGGACGATGGTGTCGAACTGGTCGCCATGAATGACAAGAAGGCGTTTGCCATCGGCGGTCTCGTGGATGGCGCGGTCGGCGACGACAATGCCGCCGAAATGCACGCCCTGGAACTGGCGCGCGAACTCGTCGTGATTGCCGGCGATGTAGGTGATGCTGGCGCCCTTGCGCGCCTTGCGCAGCAATTTCTGGACGACGTCATTGTGGCTCTGCGGCCAATGCCAGCTTCGTCTCAAGCGCCAGCCGTCGACGATGTCGCCGACGAGATAGATGATATCGGCATCGTGATGGCGCAGGAAATCGATCAGGAACTCGGCCTTCGCCGCTTTCGATCCGAGATGGACGTCGGAGATGAACATGCTGCGGAAAGTGCGGGGCTCTGCGCCGGACATCATTTGTCACCGTTGCTTTCGCGTGAGGCTATGCCCCGATTCATGCAACAACCGTATGACGGTTGCGATTGGTCCAGCCATCCGGATAGGTTGCCGCGGCAGTCAGAGGAGAAAATCACCATGGATCTCGGCATTCGCGGCAAGAAGGCCATCGTCTGCGCTTCGAGCAAAGGCTTGGGACGCGGCTGCGCCATGGCACTGGCGGAGGCAGGCTGCGATCTGGTGGTCAATGGCCGCAGCGCCGACGTGCTGGCCAAAACCGCCGCTGAACTGCGGGAGAAATTCGGCGTCAAGGTGACCGAGATCGTCGGCGACATATCCAAGCCCGATGTCCAGAAGGCGCTGCTTGCCGCCTGCCCCGATCCCGACATCCTCGTCAACAACAATGGCGGTCCGCCGTTTCGCGATTTCCGCGCGCTCGACCGCGAAAAGATCCTCGAGGGCGTCACCCAGAACATGGTAACCCCGGTCGAACTGGTTCAGGCCGTGATCGACGGCATGGCGGTGCGCGGCTTCGGCCGCATCGTCAACATCACCTCGCTGTCCGTCTATGTGCCTATCCCCGGCCTCGACCTGTCGTCCGGCGCCCGCGCCGGCCTCACCTCGTTCCTCGCCGGCGTCGCGCGGACGGTGATCGACCGCAATGTGACGATCAACAACATGCTGCCGGGAAAACTCGACACCGACCGGCTGCGCGGCCCGCATGAACCCGGCAGTGTCGAGGATCCGGCGGCCGCTGCCGCGCGCAAGGCGCAAGCAGCGGCCAATGTTCCGGCCAAACGGCTCGGCACGCCGGAGGAATTCGGCCAGATCTGCGCCTTCCTGTGCTCGGTCCATGCCGGCTACCTGACCGGGCAGAACATACCGGTCGACGGCGGCCTCTACGTCAGCGCGTTCTAGTGGTAGAATCCAACCGCTTGGTTACCCTCTGGACGGCGGAAGAACGACCAGTTGCGGTTGTTGGGTTGCGAGCGCCGCATGATGCGATCTGACCTTTCCTGACATTCGCAGAAGGGAGAATTCCTTTGCCAATGCATGCAACCTACCGAGCGAATCCGATACTCGCGATCCCAATTCCCCCCACCAGGATCAGGCTCACGGCCCACACAGTGTCGAGATTGAACCAGCTTTGTGAGATGAACTTGGGTCCGAGCCATCGATAGACGGCAATGGCGATAACACCGCCGCTTACAATCATCGCGGCCGTATGGACCACGGAGACGGCGGCGGCGGTGATCAGATTACCGGCCATGAGCGCGATAGCCGCCTGGTGTCCAACATCGAGATCGCCTGCCTGGCACAGGCCGAGATAAATCGGCACCAGCATCAGTCCGGCGCCATGCGCGGTGGCGGCCGCGAAGGACCACAAGGCCAATTGCGCCGGCGGGATGCGGGCAAGAACACGCGGGTGGCGCCGGTTGATCAGGAGATAGATCCCGGCTGCGATCACAATCAGCCCCGCCGCGATGCGAATCTGTCGTTCCCAGACGATGAGCGTCAGCATCGCGCCGAAGGGCAGCAGGATACCGATCATCGCCACAAAGTGGCCCATTGCCAAAAGGCCGAGCGCCCGAAACAATTCGCCGGCACGTCTGTCCAAAAGGCCGGCCGAAACGGCCAACGGCCAGCCCATGCCAGGATTGATGCCGTGATAAATGCCGCTGGCGACGACGGCCAGCCAGAGACCGGCCGTCGTCCACTCGCTCATCGCTTCATTGACCCGGGCAGTCGGTTACACCGACGGATAGCAGAACGAATCCGTCGAGCAATCGCCGCCTTCCAGACGAATCTGGTGCGAGCGATACCCCTCGGGGAACTCGACATAAAAGTCCTTGTCCAGGGTGATTCCACCGTTCTCGCCGACATTGGCCTTGACCATGGCTGCCGGAATACCATCGCGATAGAACTGATCGTCCCAAGTCGAATACAGGGAGTTGGTCCAGTAAACGCGTTTGCCGTCGCGGCTGATCTCGACCATTTGCGGTCCGCCTCTGTAGTCGCCGCCGCCGGGATGCTTGGCCTTGCGCGTGATGCCGCCAATATGGATGGACCCTGCAAGCTTAGGCTTCATCGGATCGGTCACATCGTATTGGCGCATCTCGCCGGTGCCCCAGCAGGATACGTACAGGAATCGGTCATCGAGCGACAGGTCGATGTCCGTTACTAGCGGCGGCACCGCCTCGAAGCCCTGAAGCAATGGCGGCAGGTCATCCTTGGCGGCTGCCTCGGGCGGGATGGTCGCCGTCTTCTCGCAGTGGAATTTGCCGCCCTCGCGCCACCAGGTCCAGATCGATCCCTCGAGGTTTGTCGTGTCGACGACCACTCCAAGGAAACCGTATTCCTTGACCGGGTCATGGGCGGGGCGGACTTCCAGCGCCATCTGGTGGTTGGCGCCCAGATCGATGGTCTGCACGTTCCTGCGTTCGCGCAAATTCCAGAAATGCACCCGGTGTCCATATTTGTTCGACAGGAGGTCTTCAGGCACGATGCCCTGCTCGAACTGGGGCGGAAGGGCCCACTCGCTTGACACCATGTAGTCGCGTGGCAGGTTCCACCAGAAATCATACTGCTTGTCCTGCGGCCCGCGATCGATCTCGTAGCGCCCGATGACGTCGAACGTCTGGCAATCCATGACGAAGATGCCGGGAGGTCCGTCGGTGCCGTCAGGGCCACCGCCCCCAAGCGTCGAGACATAAATACCTTCCGGACCGCAGTGAATCGTATGAGGCCTGGAATAGCCCGTCTTGGCAAACACTTCTTCTGGCTCGATGACCTTGTGGATCTTGGCCTTGGTCGGTCCGCCCTTGGTGTCGATGACGTAAATGCGCGAAGATCGAATACCGGGAATGATCAGAAAGCGGCGCTCGAGAAACGGGTGACCACTCAGCGGCGAAAGGGCCGAAGAGCACGCGTTCCAGCCGAAATGGTGAAACTCGTCGCCCTTGTTCGGCATTATCACGCTATGGACGACCTTGCCGTAGTCCTTCGACTTCGGGTTTACGTCAACTATAGCTAGTCCATCTGGCTGAGAGAAGTCGGGACTCAACATCAAAGTGTAGGCAAAATTTTCGACTGGCGCCTGCATTGCGAGCTTGGCAGTCGCGTGGAAAGTCGGGTCTGGCCGTACAGTCATTGTCGTCCTCCCTTGGCAGGTTAAGCAGTCCGACCGACAATCAGGGGCACGATCTGTGATGCGTTTGGATGTCCGCCGAAAACGTCGGGGCGCTTTGTTGTTCGCACGCTATTTCGTGCGACTTTTCGAAGAATCTCACGGATTTTGGAGAACTGCAATGTCGACTTGTTTCGCCGCGAGGCCTCTGTGAGCGACGAGCGCCACCAGACATTCGAACTGGGCGGCGTACCTCGCCGCAGCACCCTGCCTATCGCCCCAACATCTCAATGGCAGACCGCACAGGAGGGCGGGCAGGGCTATCGCATATGAGTGATGGCATTGATGAGATAGTCGTCGTTCCAGGCGCATTTCTTGATGCGATGGCTGATGGGGACTTTGGCAGC
>NZ_JAMYOQ010000025.1:0-81177 GCF_040319905.1 Mesorhizobium sp. M0833
GCCGCCGACCCACAGCAACTGGCCCAGATCCTGTGCATCGAGGAGGAGCGCGTCGTTGCCCGCGACAACACAGTCGCCTTCGCGCGCATGCGATTACAACTCCCGCACAGCCCGATCCGACATCACTTCGTCAAAGCCGCGGTCAAGGTCAGGCAATACCCTGATGGGACGCTCGCCGTCTTCCACGGGCCCCGCCGCATCGCCCGATACACGCCCGACGGCGCCATAATCCAAGAAACCTGCCGCACCGGGCAAGCCGCGTGAACCGCTTCGACGCAAAACTGAAGCGGACAAATGATGTGCTACCAAACCCGGACAACTTGATTTGCTACCGACAATACGCAGGTCTTGGACTTGCCGGTTTGCCGCATGAGCTCGACGGTCCCCACGCCGTCGCTGCTCAACAGAATGATCTCGGTGCGCCAAACCTGCTTCGGCCGTGCATTGCGATCCCGGTCAGCGCACTCAGGCGCTGGCGATCCATCGACGAGACGGTGTGGATATTCTTGTGCGCATGCGGCAGACTCGCACGCGCAGCCCGAAGGGAATTCCAGCAGGACTCTTAATTCTAGCCAGGAACCGTTGCAAGGGGCTCACAGGTAATCGTGATGGAATTCCGAACTTGCTCTCCTCCAACATAGCGCGACCTCGCTTAAGAATGATTCAGCTTAAACCTTCTCCTACCTATCCACAATTTGGAACAAACATACGGCGTATCTTCGCTCAGTATCCGTCCAATGGTGTACCGGGTTCAAGCCATGCTTCATGAGTATCCCATTAAATGTATGTAGATTGACTTTGCGCATGATCTCCGTCCTAATCATCTCTCCTTTTTCTAGGCAAAGTGAGAATTCGAGTTTCTCGAGATTGACGGATTGGGGCTGCATGGCCTCCAGGTGAGACTCCATTCGGCAGAGAGATTTATTGTGAAATGCTACGTGTCGAAACTGGAAGACATTAAAATTTCCATCGAAGCGCCAATTTAAATGCTGGAGAACGCACAGATTAGTCAGTATAGCACTTTGGTTATTATAGGCTGCTTCCAAGATATTCGAATCTTTATCCAAGTCTATACCGACTAAAAAATAGTCCCCGAGAGCGAATAACGTGCGTACAGAGTGAAGCAGATCGTGCAATTCATCATCGTACATGTTTCCCACTGAGGCGCCGAGGCAAACTAAAAGCTTTGGGCCCATGACCGTGGCAGCCTGTTTCAATCCGGTTTGGTAGACCCCAATGATGCCCGTAAAGTTCAAATCAGGTGTCATTGAAAGGAGGTTTTCGGCCGCCTTCTCCAGAATTGAACGGTTGACGTCGATAGCGGCGTAAGAAGTTGGGCCGTGGTTCTCCACGTAGGCGTTGATCAACAGCCTCGTTTTTTGCGCGTTTCCAGACCCCAACTCGACGAGAGAGGCAGGGCCTGTCATATCGGCAATCGGCTTGGCGTACTGCGCCAGTATCTCCCGCTCGGCCCTGAATAAGTAGTAAGAATCCTCTTTACAGAGCCGCTCAAACAGCGCTGATCCCGTGTCATCATAGTAGTACATGCAGCCTATCGAACGCGGGGACCCTGATAAAGACTGTATCAACAAGTCGCCACAAAAGATTTCCGTTTCTGGAAGATCGGCACCGATAATGGTACACCTTTGGCGATCGTCTAGTTTGCGCTTGCTTGGAAGTCGTCGGGGCATGTCGATACATTCCTAAATGAAATACTGCCCCCTGAGGGTATGGCTGAATGTACCCATCAGCCGCGACTTGAGAGTTTCAAGAGTTATGCCAACTGCGGACGCCAGGCCGCGCTTAGGCAGTTCCTCCCGTTAGATCAATGAGTTAAGCCGAAGTGTATAAAAACGGGGCGGCGCCACTTCGGTGTCGCGACCTCGACAAACTCGACAAAAGGTGAGGCCAGGTTTCCGAGATCGCGAGGTCGGCCGGAATCCATGTGAGCCAACTTTTCGACCTTTTCGGCGCAATTGGCGCGCCTGATCAGACGACCGACGCGCTCGTGCCGAAGGCCCATAGCGCGACGCAACGCTCGCCTTCAGGCTGATCGATGAGACTGTCCAGGCTACGGTGGAGTGTCCGGACGGCATGGCAGGTTCATCACAGGACGCTTTTCGCACCTGCATGCCAAATGCGACACCCGCGATCTGTAACGCCGGGAAGGACGCGCCCATTGAGTGCGCCGATTCCAAAGCTCGTCGACCGACATTGCGACATTGTTCTCGTCGGCGACAGCGCGGCATGGTTCTCCGCGGCTTGGCGTCGACGCTGGGCGTGACGCTCAAAATGATGATCATACACGGTCAGGCCTGCGCCGTGGCCTGGAGCCGGCGCTGATGGTCGTCGACTTCGGTTCCTTTTGAAGAAAACCCGGAGCAGGCTTTCCGCAATGCCTGATAAAGCCCTTCCAGTTCGCCCGCGCCGGCATCATCGCACTCGCACCCAAACACAACCTATGCGAGTCAGTAAATCGACTCGCCGGCACTATTGTCTCAGAAGAATGAATCTAGTTTCAAAGGGTTCGGCCGATAGCCGGGCACAGCTGCGGCCATCATGGCCTTTGACATAAACGCGTCGCCCGATTGAGATTATCTTGACGGTAGCGCAGTGCGCCATCCATGCCAGTCGAGATGATCATGGGCAAATATCGAGACCATCGCGAGCCACGCCGGCATCGCTATGACGATGACCCCGTTTCCTTTTCGGAACGGACCTCCGAGCCAAGCTATTTTCAGCGCCCGCCGACCGTGACGGCAGATCCTGTCGATGCGGAGGTATTGTGGTTCACAGTCAGCAAGGGTTTTGGCTTCGTCAAACTGTCGGACGGCAGGGAGGCCTATCTGCACGTGCGAGTGTTAGAGGCGGCAGGAAGCCGGGATGTTGCCGCGGGGCCTCTCAAGGTGACGGTCGAAAAAAGTCCAAAAGGTCATCAAGTCGCGCAGGTGCTGGAGATCGGCGATCACCGCGCGAAAACTCCGTCACATACGCGCGTCGCTGGAGGGACCTTCGTTGAAACCGGTGCGCAGCTGGAGAGCGGGGGCACGGTCAAGTGGTACAAACCCGAAAAGGGCTTCGGCTTCATTGCTCCTGACAACGGTGAGAAGGACGTCTTCGTTCATGCCAGCGCCCTGACGCGCTCAGGGCTCAGCGTGCTGGTGGCGGGACAGAAGGTGTTTGTCGAATGCGGGCAAGGCAAGAAAGGCTGGGAAGTCCGGAGCATTCGCCTTGCCTAGACGGCGATGCAATGCCCATGCCCCGAAACTGCCGCTCATACTAAGAAGAAGCCGCTACCGGGCGGAGGGGGCAGCGGGCTTGATTTGAAATGCGTCTCGGGAGGAGGGTGCGCCGCATTCAGCGTCCGCATCACATCTTGGAGGAGTAAAGGAGCGACGACAGGATCATATCGAAACATCGCACGGGCGAAGGCGTTACTTGGGCCGGGCGCCATGACCGGATCTGCCAAGAAAGAGGAATCCGCGCAGGCTCTGCTGAAACGGAGCAGCTGGCCTCGCGAGCTATGGACCCACTTGGGCATTTTCGAAGAAGATGCCCTTTACAAGAACCTGCCATGGGCAGCTAATATCATTGTGGGCTGAAAGAGGGGATGGTTGGAACCCGGGAGGAAAAGATCGATGGACTACGAAGTTGGTATTCGCAATCAAGATGACGATCAGCCTTATGAGCTTACCTCCTTCGCCAAAAAGCATGGCCTGACGCTCCCGATGGCGGATGCCGTACTGTTTGCAAAAGGACCGTCTCGAACGGCGTGTGACACCGCTGCTTTGGCTTTCCTCTGTGCCGTCGCCACATATGCCAGAAGACAATCGGCGCGCTAGTTTTCGTCGAGAAAATCCCAGTAGCGAAGCGTGGCGCAAGTCCGGTTCGCCTGGCAAGTGTCTGATACTGCCGATCAGGCCGCCTTCAGCCAGGCCGAGCGAAAACTCATCTTCGGGCAGGAGAAGCCCGAGCGCCGGCTTGAGATTGCAACGCTAGCGGCTTTGCGAGATTGGCTCCGATCCGCAGATATTTGGGTCGATGGCAACCGGTCCTTCCGGCCGGTCGACGAGCATCTGCCGCACTTCAGCAAGCCACGCCGCGGCATCACCTTGGACGCCCAGTCCGAGGCGATCCTGCTCTTGCCAGTGAAAAAGAGATCGCGGAGAAAACTGGGTATCGAACCATCGCAGGAGCCAGTTCGCGCCCGCAACGCGGTTCGCAGCCATATCGACTGATTGGTCTGGCTCTGACTCGGGATCTAAGGGAGTGAAAAGGCGGGCAGGAGATAAAAACGAAAATCTCGGCAGGTGGACTGCAGGTCTAGCACGCTGGATTCTTGCTTTGCCATAGTTTCTCGCACTCCAACGACCACAGAATGTTATACGCCTGTCTGTTCATTGGACTGAAGCGGAAGTGCTCTCCCGCCCATCAAAACGTATCGTGAGGCGCCTAATAACCACGGGAGCGCGCGGGAGCGGGCTAAAGATTTCTGTGCCACTGTGGTCATGCAGCAAAACGAATTTAGCTACATACAGCTTGTGTTTTCAGGTGGTCAAGCTTATAGTCGGCTCATTGACGCGATCCGTGCGCAACGTGGATGGCAGATGGGAACTTCGCGGAAAGTCCGAATGGCTCACGCTGCGACAGGAGAAAAGGTTCCGGCGATGTCTCTGAGAATGGGTGCCAGAGTTCGACAACAGCTGAGCGTAAGCGAAAGAGATGGGCTTCGTCCTGATTTCAACCGTCACGCGTTGTTCCTCTAGCGGCTCATCGTGCCTGCCGTCGTGATCGGTTTTGCGCTCCCGCTGTTTTTCGCCATCGGAATATCCAAGGGCGGACACAAAATAAATCGAAACGAGTTTCCGTTTTAACGCACCAAAACGCCCCGCCCCAAGACTCTCGCGGCGCCAGTTTTGTGGTTCAAACCAGTTGCCGGATTTTAGTATTCTCTCTTCGGTCATTATTAGTGCAGTCGAGCGCTCGATTTGGAGTTACGGATGAAAGGGCCCGCAACAGTAGCATTACAACGTCTCAGAAGGTCTGACCTTCTCCAAACACGCGCGTTTGTGAATGGCGCTTGGCTTTCAAAGGTGGAAAGACTCGCCGTAGCGGATCCTGCCACGGGCGAAGAGCTGGCACAGGTAGCAGCCTGCGATGTGTCCGACGTGGACAACGCCGTTTATTTCGCGAAAGCTGCATTTCAGCAGTGGCGCAATGTCTTTCCTTCGGAACGGGGCACATGTTTGCGCAGATGGGCTGCGGGAATGCGCGGCAACCTTAACGACTTGGCGGTCATCATGACAGCCGAGCAAGGCAAGCCGATCGCAGAGGCCCGCGGCGAGATTTCATACGCGGCTAGCTTTCTCGATTGGTTCGCGGGGGAGGGGGAGCGGGCCTATGGCGAAACAATTCCGAGTCATCTGCCTGGCTCGAGTATGTCAGTTCAGATGCAGCCGATTGGCGTGACCGTTGCAGTAACGCCGTGGAACTTCCCTGCGGCAATGATTACCCGCAAGGCGGGTGCGGCTCTTGCTGCGGGCTGCCCGATGATCGTAAAGCCCGCACCGGAGACACCGCTGTCCGCGCTAGCCTTGGCGCGTTTAGCCGAAGAGGCTGGCACCCCGGCCGGCGTTTTCCAGGTGATCACAGGCAAAGCAGCCCCGCTGGCCAAGCGATTGTTGGAACACACCGAGGTGCGAGCGTTCTCCTTTACGGGCTCGACTGAAGTCGGGCGGATCCTTCTTGAACAGTCCGCGGCGACAATCAAAAAAGCCTCCATGGAACTCGGAGGTCATGCGCCGTTCCTTCTTTTCGAAGATGCTCCGTTGGATTCAGCCGTCGCAGGCTGCATCAGCGCGAAATTCGCCACGTCGGGCCAGGATTGCCTCGCCGCAAACCGCATCTACGTTCAGCGAGGCATCTATGAGCGGTTCGTGCAACAATTTGCTGCCGCAACCGCAAAGCTCAAGGTGGGCCATGGGCTCGAAGAGGAAACCGACATTGGCCCGATGACCCGTCCATCTGTCGCCGAGAAGTGCCGCCTGCAGATCGCGCAGGCAATCTCAGCCGGCGCACGCATCGTCTGCGGAGATCAGGACAGTCCGCTAGGTGGCAATTTCGTCACGCCCACAGTACTCGCCGACGTCACCGACGACATGCTGATTGCGAGGGAAGAAACTTTCGGCCCTGTGGCGGCTATCCTGCCGTTCGAGCATGAGGCGGAAGTGCTCGCCCGGGCCAACAACTCGGAAATGGGCCTTGCTGCTTACGTTTACACCAGAGATCTGAACCGCGCCATGCGGCTGACGGACCGGCTAGAATACGGCATGGTCGCCGTCAACACACCTAAGTTTACCGGTGCCCCCATACCCTTCGGCGGCTGGAAACAGTCCGGCCTCGGCCGCGAGGGCTCAAGACATGGCCTCGCTGAATTCCTTGAACCCAAATACGTCTGCATTGGCAATATCGCTGCCTGAGAGGAATAAACGATGACCATCATCAGAGAGATCAGCGACAAGGACAGAAACTCAGTCCTGCATCCCTTCACGCAGCTCAAGGACTTCGCCGCAGGCAAGCTCGGCGATCCCACCATTATCGAGACAGGCAAGGGTATTCGCATCCAGGCCGCGCACGGCAACCAGCTGATCGACGGTTTTGCCGGCCTCTATTGCGTGAATGTAGGGTACGGTCGTACCGAAGTTGCCGAGGCGATTTCACGCCAGGCCTTTCGTCTGGCGCGATTTCACGCCAGGCCTTTCGTCTGGCGTACTACCATTCCTATGCGGCCCATACGACAGACGAACTTGCAATTCTCTCTGATCGCCTCGTGAAAACGGCGGCGGGCAAGATGAGCAAGGTCTTCTACGGCATGTCCGGCCCGGATGCCAACGAGACTCAGGCCAAGCTCGTCTGGCGCTACAACAATCTGCGTGGCAAGCCGAACAAGAAAAAGATCATCTCGCGTGAGCGCGGCTATCACGGTTGCAGCGTTGTGTCTGGCTCGATGACCGGCATGAGCTTCTACCATGGCCATATGGACCTGCCGCTGCCGCAGATCGTTTACGCCGGCGTCACTACTGGGGCGCAAACCCGGGCGAAACCGAGCGCGAATTCTCAGCGCGGCGTGCCGAAGGTGAGGACCATAGGCCGCTGCAAAAATCATAAAGGAGACGCTCTCTCAGGCTGCCGCTGATGTGCAACTGTGCAACCATACCCTGAGAGTGAGTTCCCCATGGAGATAGTCTCAACAGGCCCGCAAACGACGCCCGACCGTAATGAAGTGCAAACCAAGAGGACAACTGTCAGCTGCTAGAAGATGACGCTGGAAAGATCTCGGTGTCGACAAGAGCATCGTCGAAGCACATATCGCCCTCCCAAGGCGCACCGGCCCGGCACGGAGCTCAGTCTCCTGCCGGGCCCACTTTCCTGAATGACTGCGCTTCGGTCGACCCGTCTGGGCTCCGATATGTGGGGCCAGAAGCCGTGGGCGAACTCACTGCAGCTTAGCTATGCAAGACGTTTTTCATAGATTTGTCGAGCAAATCGCAGACAGCGCTGACGCAACGGACCTGCGCAACGCTTTGGGGGAGATTGCCTCTTCGCTCGATTTGCCGTCTTTTGCCTATCTTTTCCCTTCGCCTGGCAAGGGCCGCAAGGTGCGCCTGATTTCCACCTACCCTCAATCCTGGACATCTCACTACCTTCACAGTCGGTATGAAAAGATTGACCCGGTTATCCATCAGGCGCGTGGTGGTCAGGAACCATTCAACTGGGATGCGCACGGTGCTGATCTCGAACTGTCGACGCAGCAGCGACAATTGATGGATGAGGCGACGCAATTTGGCATTCACTGCGGCTTCACGATCCCTATCCATGGCAGCACCGGTACGTTTGCAGCACTGACCTTCGCCTCGGATGAAAGGCGACCACTGTTCTTCCGCCTGATTGACCGATATGACCGCGTGCTGCAGCTCATCGCGGTCTTCTTCCATCTTCATGCCTGTCGCAAGTTGGCCGACGGCAGGATCGTGGATGGCGTTGCCTTATCGCGAAGGGAAATCGAGTGTCTGAAGTGGGCGGCTCGCGGAAAGACGGCGTGGGAGATCGGCCGCATCTTGGGAATCAGTCGGCACACCGCAGCCTATCATCGGGATAACGCCAGGATGAAGCTTGGCGTGAAGACGGTTATTCAGGCAGCCGTTCGGCTTGCACTATCCAGGCCATCTCTCTTCACCTGATCTCCGAAACCTGGGCACATACACAGGTTGTATCAACTCCGGCCCTTGCCTTCAATCGCAGGTGTTATCCATGCGAGGGAGAAGGCCATTATGATGCAGTTGATCACGCCGGATTGCTACGCTGAGTTCAGCGACGAGCTCGAGCAGATGCACCGCTTGCGGTATCGCGTCTTCAGGGATCGACTTGATTGGGACGTTTCGTTCAGCGGCGGCTATGAGGTCGATCCGTTCGACGCGCTTCGTCCCCACTACCTGTTGCTGCGTTCGCCCACCGGGCGCATCGACGGTTGCGTGCGCCTGTTGCCGACCACCGGACCGACGATGCTGCACGATAACTTCTTCGCTCTTCTTGCTGACCGTTCAGCGCCGGAAGATCCGCGGGTTTGGGAAAGCAGCCGTTTTGCCCTTGATCTGCCGCCTTCCGCGCCGAAACAGGCGGGCATCGCAGTTGGCACCTACGAGCTGTTTGCCGGAATGGTCGAGTTTGGGTTGTCACGCGGTCTGCGCAGCATCGTCACCGTAACCGATCTGCGCATAGAGCGGATCTTGCGTCGCGCCGGCTGGCCACTCGAACGGTTGTCCGATCCGCAAACAATTGGCAACACACGTGCCGTTGCGGGATATCTCGACGTCTCGACAGAGAGCTTGGAAGCCCTCCGTCGCAATGGCGGGCTCAAGGGCCCGGTGCTGTGGACACCGGTCATGAAGATCGCCTGAGCCTGGAATCCAACCCTTTCTGGAAATGATGCAATGGACGAAACAAGACCTGGCCCTGCCTGGCCGGACAGGCAAGATGATGGTGACTATGGCTATGTCGAGCGGCTGACCAGCCGAGGCTGGGCCTGGGAATTCCTTAGGCGCAATCCGGACTTCCAGAAGGATCTGGCGAACGCGCTGCTCGGTGCCGACCGCGCGAACACCCGGTCCGTGGATATTATCAGCCTGCCGTGGAACACTGTTGATCTCTCGCGGTGGGGCCTTCTGTTTTGCAAGCTCGAAAGGAACTGATGCGAGCGTCTTTTGGTGCCCCTGGCAATGTCCGCATGTTTTACCGGTTGTTGCCGAAATGGCGGCGCGACCGCGCGGGGTCGACGTGCTCGATCTCGCCGCGCACTCCTGCCGCATCTCCATACTCGTCACGCAGGATGGGCATCAGCACGTCCTTGTCGAGGACAGTGGCAGGAGCTTGCAGCTGGCTGCCTCAGGCGTCAGCATCCTCGATGCTGTGCGATTGACATCGTCCTCTGGTCGGCAGAGGAACTGAAGCAACGACTGAACTCGTTGGAATGTCTGAACAGCTTCTGTTGGACCGGCAGGCTGCAACCAGGATTCTTTCCGACCGAGCCCCGTTGCTCGCGGTTGCGCCGCGTCCTGCGTGCGCTCGACGGCTCCATCGCTGGCGCACCACACCGCGAAATCGGCCTTGCCCTCTTCGGCAGAGCCCGCGTCGAGCAGGACTGGGCCGACCCCGGTGACCATCTTCGCGACAGCGTCCGCCGTGCAGTCAGACGCGGGCGCTGGCTCATGAACGGTGGTTATAAGCGTTTTCTTCTATAACGACTGTCACCATCAGGCCTTTTGGCCAGAGAACAGCTCTTTGTACCCCGCCACCACCAGCCAGTGGGCGCGCGCGAGATGGCTGCGAACCGCCCTTTGGGCGCGCGCTGGCTCTTGCACTGGATCGATGCCCAATATCGCCTGCGCCATCTCTTCTTCGCTCGCATTGTCGGCGCATGCGTCTATGAGCTTCAAATATGTCGTGAAGTGTTCATCGTCGTAAGCGGTCAGGCTCTCCGCCCACGGGACCTCGTCGGCAACAGCAGGTTGGAACAATCTGTCTACCATTTCATGTCTCAAGACCTATTCCGCGCCCGCGCACGGCACAATATCCTAAAATGGGATAATAGGAAACTGGGATTAGTCGGTGAGCCGGTTCCTTTCTTGGCCGGTTGGTCTGATGCCGAAATCCCTTCGATCAGCTCGCCAGCGCCGGCTGCTAAAACGGCTGATTGCGGCGCGCAAAACCAAAGGGATCACCCAGACCGAGGTTGCTGATATGCTGGGCCGCCCACAATCCTTCGTGGCCAAGTATGAGGGTGGTGAACGTCGGCTGGACGTAATTGAGTTTCTCGACGTTACCGAGGCTCTCGATATTGATCCTTGCGAGCTTCTGGCACAAATGCGTCGCTCTCGTAACCTATAGGTGGCGTCGCACTTTGTTTGGGTGTCAAACTTCACGATTTACGTCCTTGAGTTCTCGGATCAGCGGGATTTGCCCTCGCTAAAGTAATGCCGTGCAGCCGCTCCCCTTTGTTGTCTCTGATTTTTGTAGAGAATCCTGCGTGGTGAAATCCTCAACAAGAGGTGCTTCTCGTGCATGGAAATCCGAGAGGTCTTTGCCGGCAATCTGGGTAGGCAGCGCCAAAAAAGAAATTGTCGCAGGAAGCGCTGGCGCATGAGGCTGGCGTCGACCGAACATATGTCAGCGCACTTGAGCGCCGGTCTATGCCGCCAGCATTGATATGGTGGCAAAACTCGCCAGAGTGCTCGGAATCGAGCCGGCCGATTTACTCAACCCTCATTCTGAATAGATCTGGAAGCAGGGACGAAACCGCGGTTGATGAGACTCGACCAGAAGGTTTCCAGGCATTCATGCTGCTGACAGGAGCGCCCGCGCGCCTTGGCGCGCACCAGGTGCTCGTGAACCGAGCCCCCTTTTCTTCGGCAAGCTCAGGCGGTCTCGGCCATTCGGCTTCGCCCCTTGGCGTGGGCAGCCCTTCGGGCTGTGACGGCCGCCGCCCTTGCGGGCGGCGCGGTTTGTCTGTTGGCCTTTCCCGGTGGCGCGGGATCGGCGGCACTCCCTTCTAGGCCCGCCGCGGCAGCCCGCAACCCTTCGCTGCCGCTCAGGGTCCTGCTCTTCGTTCCGGTCCTTCGGATGCGGTCCGCCTACCACGGCGGGCCTTTCCGGTCCCGACTCGCCGCCCACCCCGCTCACATGGGGACTTTGTCGTCAAGGCTGTCTTCGCATATCAACCTCAATGCGTTGTGATCCAAGGTCCGAGCCTGTCGTCTTGGCGCGGTGACAACACCGGTCCAAACTCACATACGGTCGCTGCACAGTGGCAGCTGCACCAACATCCCGCTTTCGTCGGTAAGGCTCAGGGGAACGCGATCAATCTTCCGGGCGGCATTTTGGGCCAAGTGGGGTGGGAGGTTCGTTCGCCCCGGATCGGCCGGGAGCGATCAATCCCGGCGGATGGAAGAAAGTACTTTGATCATGCCGGCTTCATGACAGCGCCCTCAATGACAGCACCATGATGAACATACTTCCACAGCGCGATCAGAAGTTTTCTCGCCAGCGCAATGATGGCCGGCTTGCGGCGCCTGCCACCGTCGAGCGCGACCCGCTCCTGGAACCATTGTGCCAAAGCCGATCGCCGTTGATGCAAGAGCCAGAACCACGACAATTGCACCATCACCGTCCTCAGCCTCGGATTGCCCGCCTTCGATAGGCCCTGTTCCCGGCTGATCGATCCGCTTTGCCATGGTGTCGGTGTCAGACCGGCATAGGAGGCAAGCTGCCTTCGGTTCGCGAACTCGCGATACAGTCCCTCGGACCAAAGCACCTCGGCAAAGTCCGCTCCCACGCCGCGCAGTTGCTTGAGCATCGACATTCCATTGGCGACTTTTGAAGGCTCGCATTCTTTGCGAGCCGCTTCGTCGCGCGCTGCCTCCACGTCCTTGATTTGCCGAAGCACGAGCTCGATCCGGTCCAGTGCACGGACAATCTCCGCTTTGAGATTCGGCGGTAGTTCACGACCGTCTCCGGTCCTGAGTTCTTCCAGTCTAGTGCGCCGGTCCCGCTTCAGCGGCTCAAATCCAATGATGCCCTGTGAGAACAAGAGCCCTTTGACCCGGTTCACAATCTTGATCCGCTCCGCGATGAGAGCGCGTCGCTCACGGCTGTTGCGCTTTCGGTCCTCTTGCTCGGGCGATGGCGGAACGACCATGGCGCAGACCCGCGGCTCGCCGCGCTTGTAGGCAAGCAGGGCGCGAAGGAGGGTCTCGCCGTCCAGCTTGTCTGTCTTCGCCCGGCGTTTCCTGCGTGAGGTGGCGATGGATGCCGCATCAACAACATGGCTTTCGATGCCATCACGCTCAAGGATCAGATGTATCCAGAAGCCGTCCAGGCCAGCCTCCTGGACTGCGATCACCGGCACGTCACGGCCCGTTCTGCGCCGAACTGTCGCCTTCAGCTGGCGGACAAGGTCGAACAATCCGGCCGTATCGCCTGCCTTGACGATGCGCTTTGACATCTTCTCTCCGTTGCACGGCAACAAACTTGTCACCAACCAGGTCGAGCGACTGAGTTCCAGGGACAGGAAGATAGCGCCGAGTGTCGTATGGACGGCATCGGTTTCAATCTCAGTCGCGTTTTCAGCCTTCATGTGTTCTGTCCCTCCAAGTTGTTCATGAGCAATGTGCCGGTCAAAGCGAGTTGATCACAGCTGCGGTCATCGCTTCGCGATGTGGTTTTGGTTGTTGCCTGCCCCCCGCTCGCGGGGTGGGCGACGCTCCTTTCTAGGCCCGCTGCGGCAGGCCGCAATGTTCGCTCCGCTCACATCCTCCACTCCGTTCCGGCCCTTCGGGTGCAGCCTGCCTCGTTCAGCGAGCCAAGCCAGTCGCGTTCTGCCGCCCACCCCACTCACGGGGCAGGCACGCGAGATCGGGATCGAGCGCTGCCTCCACCACCCATGGGATCTTCCGGGGAAAGGCGCGGCGATTGGTGGCGGAGGATAAGACATGCGTGCAAACAGCAAGCGTTGTGCCAGCACAGAGGTTGGCGCAGGCAAGGGTGGGCGCCCCGGCGCCAGCCTTTATCAGGAAATCACCGACCGCATCATTGCCGAACTGGAGCGCGGCACCGTGCCATGGGTCAAGCCATGGGGCAGCGCAAAGGCAGGCCTTGGGCCTGCCGAGGAATGCGTCCACGGGGCGCCAGCCACGCTCCTGCAGCAAAAGAACAGCAGCTGTCGCAGCATGGCTGAACAAGGCGTCTTGTCGGCGTCGAGGAGCTCCGTGCTCGCCTTACGCAGGCGCATAGCTCTGACATGACGTCCGCTCCCATCAACAATACCCAACAGCCATCCTGATCCGAAGCGCATCTAAGCACGTCCATTTCAGGCGTTAGTCGAGGCCGCATTGACCAGGGGTACCTTCTTGGTCCGCTGGAGGAGGGCGGCCGCCCGTAAACCACGGCTTTCTTTAAGTGTCGCCCTGCAGGGACGACCGTAAAAAAGGGCGCACGAGGCGCCCTTCATTTCCGATCGGCTAGCAGCAGCCGCCTTCACCTTTCGTTGTTAGAAGCGGTAGGTGACACCTGCGCCTATCAACCAGGGATCGAGCTCCGCCTTTCCCGTCAGCTTCGCGCCGTCGACCGTGACGTCGAAGTCTGGCTTGAGGAAAAGCTTCTTCACGTCGAAGTTGACGCCCCAGTGCTGATCCACCATGTAGTCGAATCCGACCTGCAGCGCGGTGCCGAACGTATTCTTAACCTTGAGAGCATCGGCACGGCTGGCACCCTGGTTATAGAAGATCGTGTAGTTCACGCCGGCGCCTACATAGGGCTTGAACGCGCCGAAATCGGTAAAATGATACTGCAATGTGAGCGTAGGCGGCAGCAGCCAAACCTTGCCGATATTGCCCAGCCCGCCGATCGTACCTTGGCCCCCGATGTTTGCATAGGTGCTGCCGAGTATGAGCTCGGCGGCGATGTTGTCCGTGAAGAAATAGGAGATATCGAGTTCCGGCGTCACGGTGTTCGAATACGAAAGATCGGAGCCGGGCACTGCATTGACGTAGCCCGAATCCTCAGTGACGACCCCCAACGCACGCAGGCGGATCTGCCAAGGGCTTGGCGCTTCCGCGACCGAGGCTCCCGCCTGCGGGACGCTCGCCGCTTGCGCAAGGTCCGCCGCGACGGCTTGCTGTCCCATCACAATGAGGACAACGGCCGCTGTTACTCCCCGCGCCGCGCGCATTTGGTTTCTCGCCATGATATTCTCTCCTTGCTTCAGAAATGTGGACTGAATTACGAAAATCTTGCTCGAATTGCTTGATATTGGCGGAGCGCTCATGCCCAGTTTACTTCGCGCTGCGACCGCATGTTCGGCGCGCATGATCATGGGATGATTTCTCCTCTTTCCGTGCCGCAGCGCGTTTTGCGGACTGCGTTGCAGGTGTCGTGCCAAATGAGAAAATCATTTCAGAACAATGCGATCACCCTGATGGCGCTGTATCTCATGTCCGACATCGTCGAAGATCCGACAACGAGTGCAGCCGTGACCGCCTGATAGAACCTCCTGTGCTCCTGTGCCACTCGGTGGGCACTGCGGAATAAGCAGTGGAAGCTCACCGCGAAACTGCCGAGCTTCGGATCGACATCGGCGACGGGGTCATCGACGACCACTACGTCGCCGGTGTCGGGCGCGGCACAGGCTGAAGACTCCGCGGCGGCGATCATCGAATAGCTGCGTTTACGATGGCTCCATCTTGGCCCACCGGTGGGCGCGCAAAAGGCTGCTTTGCGGCCTCATCCCTCCGCCTGGATTGAGTCGCAGGGACCGAATGGCACACGTGCTTTTGGAACCGGCAGAGTGGCCATAACGCAATTGTTTTCCGGCTATCTTTCCAGAGATTCGACAATCCAGTTGGTGAAGGTCCCATATCGCGCAAAGCATTGATGCGCTTAGGTCTGGGCATGCGCCCATCCGCAACCATCTCATCAAGAGCATCGATCGACACCAACATAGAGAATTGCTTCCCCCCGAGAGAGGCCTCGCGCCGGACATGAGATTGCCTCACTCTTCATGATCGCGGCCTCGGAGGATGTCGGGATCGAGCCAGTGCAACGGCACGATAGGGCGAAGGATCTGGCATCTCTTGCAACTGCCGACCTCGATGGGAGAGGAACATCGCGATCTGTCCGGCAGAGGTTCTGCACTGTCCGTTCATGAAGACGTCGTGCTGGTCTCCATAAGAGAAGTATTCTGGTGCAGAAGGTGCCCGATTAGCTATTCGGAAAAAGGCGACATCGACGTGCAACTCGAGCGCCGCCGTGAGGCGTCCCTCAATGTCGGATTTCCGACAGGATCGCAGATCCGCCAAGCCATTGTTAAATAAAATTTTCCTTCTCTGGCACGGCCCATGCATGGGGTTCTGCGAACGCATCAGTGAGACCTCCTCCATGATCATGCGCACCGAAAATGCCGTCGCCGCAGTGAAAACCGCGCTCTCGCCTGCCATCAAGCCGCCGAAAGGCCGGCGCGTCATGGTCGAGGCGGGCGATTGCGCCGGCTTCAAACACCTTAATGGACCTGGAAAGCTCCTCGCGTGACGGCGACGCGGGCATCCAGACGGGCGGAAAGGACATACGTCGTTGCCCACGTCGCCGGCATGACCCATCGATTGTCACCGCGCTGGAATGCTCGGGTCCACATTCGACTACCCGAACGCGCTGGACAAATTCTCGCAAATCCGGTCGGGACCGGGGCTCGAAAACGTCCGCGAGGGGCCCAATGGCTATGGGCGATACTCGCCGCGAACAAGCCGCCTACTGGGAAGACTCTATAGGAGGAAAGCAAGTGGAGTTATCTTGCGTTGGGGTCGGTGCTGGGCCGTCTAATTTGAGCCTTGCGTGTCAGATACACGAGCAAGTTGGGCAAGGGGCACTGTTCCTGGATCGGCAGGTCGACTTCCGCTGGCATCCAGGCATCGCATTCGATTCCTCGGAGCTCCAGGTCAGCCACTTCAAGGACCTGGTCACGCTGGTGAATCCACGATCAGCCTACACTTTCGTAAACTTCCTGCACGAGAACGGGCGTCTGTACCACTTCCTGAACGCACAGTTCGAGGCTGTGTTCAGAGTTGAGTTCGAGCAATACCTGAACTGGGCCTTCCACAGGAACCCACTTGTCCATGGCGGCGAGACCGTGCACGAAATCCGCTTTGACGGCGCGTTTCGGGTGCGGACCGATAACGCAGTTCTCGGCGCCAGAAACGTCGTGGTTGGCATTGGCAAGCAGGCGCAAATCCCGCCTCAGTTTCAGGGCTGGATTGGACGCAACCTGTTCCACTCATCTGTTTTACTGCACATCCACCCTGAGGTGCGGAGAAAGCATGTCTGCGTGGTTGGCGGAGGCCAGTCGGGAGCCGAGGTGATGTTGCATCTTGTCGGCCTGCCGAAAGAACGGCGGCCTGCCTCGATCACCTGGGTCTCGCAGCGCGAAAACTATCTGCCTCTGGACAACAGCCCGTTCACAAACGAGTTGTTCATGCCCTGCTTTTCGGATCGTTTCGCGGCGATGAGCGAGTCGCAGCGTAAGCTGCTCCTGCGGCGTTTCGTGCTTGCCTCGGACGGCATTTCGGAAAGCACGTTGCGCGCGATCTATCAGGCGCTGTACCGCCACGCATTTTTCGAGCCAAACCGATCCGACATCACACTGCGGCCGGGCTGCACCGTCTCGCACTGCATCAACGCCGGCGCGGGTCATAGGCTGACCCTGCAGCACGGCATGGTCGAGGTCGAAGAAGTCACGGCTGACATCGTCATCTTGGCCACCGGTTACGAGAACGCGGTGCCAGACTTCTTGGAACCCATCGCGCACCGGCTGGAGCAGATCGACAATGAATTAGCTATTCGCGAGGATTTTTCGGTGAGCTGGGACGGACCGCGTGACAGACGCATCTTCGTACAAAACGCGAGCCTCGGGCAGCGCGGCCTGGCCGATCCGAACCTAAGCCTGCTGGCCTGGCGCGCGCGCCGCATCCTCGATAGCCTTCTTGGGCGCGCGCCATGCGCGAACCCCGAGCATCCTGGCTTCATCAGCCATACCTCGATCGAGAGATGGCCCGCCCCCGCAGCCGAAGAAATGGGCAGCGGGATATGACTCGTACACTTTTGATCATCGGCGGTGGCATCTTAGGAATGATGTCCGCCTCCGCTGCGGCGAGGGCCGGAGGCTTCTCCGATATCACCGTGACCGAACAAGCCCTTGGACCAAGCGGCGCATCGCATTATTCTGGGGGCGTGCATTTCCCCTACGGTTGTCAAGACCGTACCAGGGCGCTCACTGGAAAGAGCGCCGTGGTCTTGGCGGCCATCGCTGGGTCGGCGGTCAGCGGATGGTGCCGGCCTTTAGCGATGCGTGTCGTGGCTGGATCGGGTGAAGCGATTGATCCGGCCCAGTTTACGGAACCCCTGGACCCGGCTGAGCCTGACATAGGCAGTCTCGCGCCGAGCTTCTGCGGACAATATCCGCCGGAGCGGAACGCACTTGGCATCGCCGTCCCACATGACGTGAGTCCGTCTCCGTGGACCCGCAACTTGACCAGCGCCCGACTGCCCTAACTGGGATGTCCGACCAACCAGTCTTTCCAACAGGAGGCTTTTCGCATGTTGACTGATGCACAAAGAGAAAAGTGGCAGAAAGACGGATACGTCAGGCTCGAAAGGTTCTTCGCTCCAGCGGCCCAGGAAGATATCTCTACTTTTGTCGAAGATATGTCACGCTGGGATGTCAGCGATGATAAATGGCTCATATGGTTCGAGAAGACGACGGACAATCGAAAGATCATCTCCAAGATCGAGAATTTTCTCGACTTCCATGACCCATTGCGTCGTTTGCTCTTAGAAGATCAGCGCATAAAGTCAGCGGTCGAGGATTTGCTTGGCGAAGATTCGCGCAGGCTCAAGGAGTTGCTGATTTTCCACTACCCCGACAGCGGCGGCTATCTCCCGCATCAGGACATTTATCACATTCCACACAAACTCCCCGACCGGATGGTCCATGCGGTGGTTGCGATAGGCATCGACGACTCCGACCCGGAAAACGGCGGGCTTTTCTTCAGCCCCGGCAACCACAAGAAGGGGGTGTTTCCCATGGATGCCGGTGGGGTGATCGATCCTCAAGTCGCCGAAATGTTCTCCTGGGAACCCGTAGTATGGAAGGCTGGCGACATCTTCATCTTCGACGATTACGCACCGCACTACTCACGACCGAACAAAAGCAATCGTTCGCGGCGGACACTCTACTTGGTGTTCCAGCGTGCTTCAACCGGAGGACCGACCCGCGCTGAATATAACGTGCTTAAGCGCGCCCTTAACCCGCCCGAGGGCAAAGTGGCCGATCTCGACAAACTCAAGCCCCCAAATGGCATTTTCTATCGCGATTGAGCTCACGCAGCCAGGCGGAGGCATGCACACGAAACTGATCGACCGCTCAAAAATGCGCGGAGAGTATGGCGTTCTGATTTGCGGGCTCGCGGAGCATCGACCGCAGCCCGTTACGACGCTTCGGCACGTGGATTGTGGAGGTGGTCGCAGGGCGGTCTTCTATGACGCCTACAGCCCGACTGGCGCCCCCCTCGTCGCCCGCCTGGCGGCCCAGAGCCGCATTATTCTGGCCGAGGCCGCCAACGGATTGGGCTGCCGCTTCTCTGCGCAACTTGCACAAGAGGCTGTTGCGTTGGCAGCCGAAGATCCCACGGCTTCAACAGCTTAGGTTCGTTGTCATGCGCAAATACACGGTTTCTCGAACGGAGCTGTCACGGGCGTTCGGTATCGACATGGCCACACTTGGAACGGGAAGCGTCGGCACCGGTTTTTCGTTCGCTAGGGTGGTACCGGGCGTTACATCCGAGCCCCATCGGCACGACGAAATCGAGGCCTTCGTGGTCCTGTCTGGCGCGGGCAAGGTCACTACCGACCGTGGGGAAATCTCGGTCGAGGCGGGCGATGTCGTTCTGTTCCACCCTTTTGAAGCGCATGTGCTGCGCAACGATGGGGACGAAGACCTAAATTTCGTCGATGTCTACTGGCGAGACGGCAAGGCCGCCCTTGATGCCGCTGCAAAAACCACGGCTCCACGCGGGCCGATCTTCGTCTTCTCCACGCCGCCAACGCCAAATGGCGATCTGCATCTGGGGCATCTTTCTGGCCCCTATTTCGGCGCCGACGTCTATACTCGTTTCCTGCGCATGAAAGGAGTCGAAGCATATCACCTCACTGGAAGCGATGACAACCAGAGCTACGTCACGACACGCGCCGATGCCGATCAATCGACGCCTGCAAACGTGGCGCACTACTACGCGGACGAGATTCGCGCCACGCTTGCACTTTTCGATTGTGAGGTCCACAGCTTCCAACCCACAATGGGCGATGACGGTTATCGCCAGTTTCAAGCCGCCTGCTTCCGCAGTCTTCTGAGCAGCACGGCGGTAGATCTGCGCCAGAGCCCTGCGCTTTTCGAAGCTGTGACAGGCCACTATCTTTACGAGCCGGATGTTAGCGGCCTTTGCCCCGATTGCGGCGGCTCCGCCGGTGGCAACATCTGCGAGGAATGCGGCGCCCCAAACCTTTGCCACGACTTGGGCGCAGCCCGGTCACGGCAGTCTGCCGAGGCGCCGCTGGTCGGCTCCGTCCGCCGCCCGGAACTTGCCTTGGACCGATGCTACGACAATATCGACCGGCATCTAAGGGTGTCGGGCGTCCCGCTACGGATCTTGGATCTCTTCGCGCGCCTACGCCGACGCGGCAACTTTTCAGTGCCCATTACCCACCCCTCGGACTGGGGCCTGCCGGCCGAAGGGTTCCCGGGGCAAGTGATCTGGGTCTGGCCGGAAATGGCCTTCGGTTTTCTTTACAACATCCAGGCGCTCGGCCGCTTGCTGGGTCGCGACTGGAAGGCGGAGATGCCCGCCAACGACTGGCAGATTGTCCATTTCTTCGGCTTCGACAATTCGTTCTACCACGCGCTACTCTACCCCGCTCTTTACGCCGAGGTCTTCTCCCACTGGACGCCACGCATCCACTATCACGTCAACGAGTTCTACCTGCTCGACGGCAAGAAGTTTTCAACCAGCTGCCGCCATGCGGTCTGGGGCAAGGAGGTTCTGAGCCCAAAGACAGTCGACGTCGTGCGCCTCCATTTGGGCCTGACACGCCCGGAAGGTGAGCGGACGGATTTCACGCTGGACGCGCTGCGCCGCACCGAGAACGAGGTGTTCCAAGGGATTTGGCTGAACTGGCTTGATGCGTTGAACCAGGAAATCAAGCAGGACTTTGGCGGCCGTGTGCCCGACGCAGGCGACTGGGCTCCAGCCGACCGCGCCTTCTTTGCTCGGATAGAGATCTATCGCGCGGCGATGGAGCGCGCCTATTCGGACGAAGGCTTCTCGGTCCGGCGCGCGGCCGCGCAGGCCTGTGATTTCGTGCGCGATTGCGTGATCTACCGTCAGGCGCAAAACTATGCAGCGGCGCGACGTCTCTATCCCGCCCGCACCCGGACTTCGCTCGCGCTTCAGGCTACAGCCGCTGCGATCCTGGCGCAGACACTCGCACCGCTGATGCCCCGATTTGCCAGGACGCTGGCGCGAGGCATCGATGGCGTCTCAACCGAAACATGGCCCGCGTCCGTCCGGCGCCTTGCGCCAGGGACGATCTTTGATCTCGGACCCGTGCTAGGGTTCTACGCCAAATCCGGCAATCCTCATCTCGATGAGGAGGAAGCACTATGAGCCCAAAGGTGCACCAGTAAGCTATGGCGCGGCAGTCGGCCGAAGAACAACTGAGCTACTGACAATCGGAAGGTAGCAGGTTCAAAATTCTGCCCCAGAAACCGGATATTGCGCACAACCAGCGTTCACGATCGCGATGGTGCACAAGCTTCCAACCAGACCCGCGCAAAGACAGCCCGTCGCCTGAAGATAGTCGGCGAGGGCCGCCAAATCCCTCGCAAGCGTATCCTCCGTCACATCCACGCCGTCTTTCGCCGACAATGCAGACGTTTGTCTCGTCGAGAGATAAGTCCAGCCAGGGTGCTCCTTCAGGATTGCGTGTTTGCTCGGGTGCGGAGCCGCCCCTCAGTTCCCAATCGAGGAGCGATCCTACAGTTCACATATTTGGAGATCGCTCGCTAGGTTACCCGGCTGTGAACCCTGCAAGCCGAAAATTCAGATGCCGCCCATGCAGAGATATTTCATTTCGAGGTAGTCCTCGAGGCCATGGCGGGATCCCTCCCGCCCGATGCCGGACTGTTTTATCCCACCGAACGGCGCCGCTTCTGAAGACATCCGGCCGGTATTTACCCCGACCATTCCATATTCCAAGGCCTCGGCCACACGCCAGACACGATTCAGGCTGGAGGCATAAAGTAGGCCGCGAGGCCGTAGATCGTGTCGTTGGCCTCACGCACGACCTGATCCGCACGAAGCGAATAATCGGTGCCAGCGGCCGAATGTCTCTTCTTGCGCGACGGTCATCTCGCTGGAGACACCGGTCAGGACTGTCGGTTGGAAAAACGTGCCATTCCTGCCGATGCGTTTGCCCCCGCATCGAATTGCGCCGCCTTTGGCGACGGCATCGGCAATATGGGATTCGATCTTGGCCAAAGCGTGCTTGTCGATGAGCGGTCCGATGTCCACTCCGGGAGCGAAACCGTCACCAACTTGAAGTTGGCGAGCCCGTTGCACGAATTTCTCGACGAACTCGTCGTGAACGCCCGACTGGACGTAAAGGCGGTTCGCCGAAACGCAGGTCTGGCCGGCATTGCGGAACTTCGCCTGGATCGCACCGTCAACCGCGGCATCGATATCGGCATCATCGAAGACGATGAAAGGTGCATTGCCGCCGAGCTCAAGGCTGACTTTTTTGATCTGGTCCGAGCACTGGCGCATGAGCAGGCGCCCGATCTCAGTCGACCCGGTGAAGCTGATCTTGCGGACCTTGGGATTGGTACAAAGTTCGCGGCCAACCGCGTCACCTTCGGACGCATAGATCAGGTTGACGACGCCTTCGGGAAAGCCAGCCTGATGGGGCGAGGGCGAACATTGCTCCCGCCACGAGCGGCGTCTGTTCAGCGGGCTTGAGGACGATCGTGCAGCCCGCCGCCAAGGCTGGCGAGATTTTGCGCGCCACCATCGAGGCCGGGAAATTCCATGGCGTTATCGTGCCAACAACTCCGATGGGCTGCTTGATTACCAGCATTCGGCGGTCCATCGATGGTGCGGAGATCGTCTCGCCATAGACGCGATTGGCCTCCTCGGCGTACCATTGCAGATACGCCGCAGCATGCGATATCTCCGATTTGGCTTCGGCAAGCGGCTTGCCCATCTCCGCGGTGAGAATTGCGGCGAGATCGTCGGCGTGGTCGATGATCAACTGATGCCATCGCCATAGAACGTCGCTGCGCTCACGTGCGGTCAACCCTGCCCATCCAGCCTGCGCGACATAGGCCTTGTCGATCGCAGCGCATGTCTCCTCGACACCCATGTCGGGTAGTTCTGCCAGCACTTCGCAAGTCGACGGGTTGAGGACCTCGAATGTCCGCTCGCTAATCCGCGTGCCAAGTGCCGGCAGGCGATCAATGGGTCCAAACAGGTCGGGGGATTTCAGGTGACGGATCATCGGCAGGCACAGGGGCAATAGCGGATTCCTCCTCAACGCAGCAGGTGTATATAGCAGGTGCGGTGTGTACTCCGCGACGTCCAGGTTCCTTATAGGGCCTCGGCCAGACAGCTAGTAGACCACGGTACCCAACTGGAAAGGGAGAATACCTGAATTCGCTAGAAGATGCCTCGCGGTTCTACTAGTCGAATGATTGAACAACGGACATCGGCTTCGCCATCCGCGCGGAGTGGATGGTGGGGGCCTGCGCCTACAATCTGCGGACCACGATCGGCGTCCTCTATCCACTCGAAGAGAGGCTGGCCTGAGGAGGAGCGCACCCCAATAATGACGCCTGAACCGGCAAATGCCTGGCAAGGCCCGCGAAAACCGCTCCTCGCGCCTTTAAGCAGATACGGCTCACTTTGGTACCTTCGTCCGGCCTCGAATAAGGGAGCGTGCCGTAGATCGCGCGCCGCCATTTGCCCTGGGCGATCGTCTCGGGGTCGCGCTCATTGGCGATGATGCCGCAGAAAATCTGGGCGCGGATGCGGTCGACCGCCTCCTGGTCGAAGCGAGGCCTGTTGACCGCGAGTCTTAGCAGATCGATAGCAGCATCCTGTTGTTCGGAAAGCATGCGCATCGACCCATTGATGCCGTCGCGTTGCGCGCCGAAGCTCATCTCGAAGCCGGCATTGTCGAGCTTGACCTGACCGCGTCGCTGTCGAGATCGCCCGCGCCGTGGAACAGGCCGGTCATTAGATTGGCGAGGCGTTCCTTGCCGGCCGGGTCATGCGCGGTGCCGCCGTCGAAGACGAAGCGGATGGCGATGATCGGCACCGTATGATCCTCGACCAGCCAGGCGGTGGTCCCCTTTGCCGATTGACTTCCTGGATATTCATCGCGCGGGCGGCGAGCGCCGGCACGATGAGGAAGAGGATGGAGAGGAACAGGGTGGCGAAGGCGCGCCAGGTCTTCCCTTCTCCCACAAGGGGTGAAGGGAAGACCGGGCGGCGCATGCGCATGGGGATGGAGCTCATGATCAATTCCCCGCCTGTTGCAAAAGATAGCCTGTGGTCGAATGGTCGAGCACCAGATAACGCGCGGCGACCGCCTTGACCTCGCCGGTGGTGACCTTGCGGACGCGGTCCGGCCTCTCGAGCACGTCCTTCACATTGCCACCGGTGGTGAGCGTCTTGCCATAAATGTTGGCGATGTGGTCCAGCTCGTCGGGCGCAAAAACCGAGCGGATATAGCGGTCTTTGGCCTTGTCCAGCTCGTCGCTGGTGACGCCATCCTTGGCGATCCGGACGACTTCGGCAACGGCCGCCGCTTCGAGATCGACGAGCTTTGCATCGCCGCGCGGCGAGCCGGAGATGGTGAAATTGGCGTCGTCTAGCATGGTGCCCTGGAAGAAGGCGCCGGCCGCCGAGGCTATGCCTTGCTTGACGACAAGCTCCTGATAGAGCCGGCTTCGGTTGCCGCCGCCGAGGATCTCGGCCAGCAGGTCGAGCGCCTCGGCCTCGCCGGGCTCTGCCGTATGATAAGACGGCACCACCCATTGAGTGGAAAAGCTCGGCACGGAAACGCGCGCATCGGTCAGCGTCACTGTGCGCCTGGTGTTCTGCTCCGGCTCGACCGGGCGGTTGCGCGGGGGCAGGTCCGGCCCGCGCACAACCCTGCCATAGGTCTTCTCGGCCAGCGCCTTCACCGTCTCAGGCTCTACGTCGCCGGCCACCACCAGCACGGCGTTGTTCGGTCGGTAGTATTTGTTGTAGATGGTGAATGCGTCGGTGCCGTTCAGCTTCTCCATCTCCTGCATCCAGCCGATGACCGGAATGCGGTAGGGCTGGTTCTGCCGCAACGTCGCGTTGACCTCCTCGTCCAGCAGAGCCTGCGGGTTCGTCTCTCTGCGCCAACGGCGCTCCTCCAGGATCACGTCGCGCTCGGTCTTGATATCATCGTCGTTGAGGATGAGGTTGAACATGCGATCGGCCTCGAAGCCCATCATCTCACCCAACGCCGAGGGCGCCACCGTCTCGAGGAAGGTGGTGTAGTCATAGGCAGTGAAGGCATTATTGTAGCCGCCGATGGCTGAGACGGCTCGGTCGAACTCGCCGGCGGCGTGGTTGGTCGTCGCCTTGAACATCAGACGCTCGAGGAAATGGGCAAGGCCTGATTTGCCGGGTGGCTCGTCGGCGCTGCCGATCTTGTACCAGACCATATGAGTGACGATCGGCGCGCGGTGATCGGGGATGACGACCACTTCCATGCCGTTGTCGAGCAGGAAATCCGTCACCTTGCCGCCGTCGGTGACGGCCAGAGCCGGAGTGGTCGTCACCAGGGCCAGCGTGGTGGCAATGAACGCCTTGCGCAGCCAGGGGGACGATCGATGGCTCCGGTTGTGGTGGCTGGTCGAAAGGCAAGGTTCGAGGCAAAGTGATTTGTTCCTCATTTTGATGAAGGCGCTGCGTCCCAGTCTCCCCCCGTGGGAGGATCGGCGGGCAGCGCCGAGCCAGATGAATAAGCTCTTCATGGTGCCAGGCCTTACTCGAGCCTCATCTTTGGATGGACCCAGGAGACCTGCGGCCGTACTTCTTGGTGAGGTGATCATGGGACGGATTCTCCTTGGTCCGCGTCGCCTTGCGGATGACCAAGCACGCACCGTGCCAGATCAGAAAACCGTTCGAGGCATGTGGACAGGGCTCTGCCATGTTGCGCACCCGACATTGTCGGACATTGGACAGGGCCGAACGCGACGCGCGCGCGTTCGGAAGACGATTGGGCGCGCTGCCGGGGAGACTATAGGGTGCGCTTCGAATGGCCGCTGCACTGACGGTGAGAATGGAGATGTTGGTCGCCCCGGCGGAACCCTGTTCTCGACAGCCAGACCGGGTCGATGCTGAAGGGCAGAGGCGTGAGCAGCCCAGCCAACTCGAGCGCGGGGCCTGCTCGCGCGCGAAGACGGATCTGATCAAAGATCGGCGAGTTGGGCGGTATCCGCGAGGCGCTGGAAAACGAAGATCGTAGGACTCGGGCGTGAAAGAAGGATGCGGTGGCGCGCTTCTGGCGTAATGCGCCTGCCGCGAGGCCGTTGAGCCTGATGAGTTGCTGCGGGAAAGGGAGTGTTTGCGCGGGACCTTGGTCAAACGTAGGAAACAACCGTCGAGCTCGCCGTGGATGGGGGCATGCAGGCACGTTCGTCGCTGGAGGATAGCAGCACGGAAGCTGTCCGCGCTTGCCGTCGTCGCTGGGTACCAAACAGGAGAATTTGGCGGTCGCGATCGAATCCATCTGCGTAAATACCGCCTGGCTGTGCTCGGTTTGCCGGCGAACAGATTTTGCCTTCTTTGCGGCTGCAAACGCATCGCTGGCGGCGTGGTCCTTTAGGTCAAGAGCATCGGGTGAGTAACAGCCTGATCCTGCTCAATCTGATGCGCGCCAACCGCCTCGCCGGATTGTGGAACCGCTCGCGGGTGGCTTCTACCACAAACAGCAAGGTCATGAAATCAAGTAGGAAGTCGTCGATCGCTTGGGCGATTGTTTCTGACTTGCCCTTGAACTGGTCCAGCAAAACGCGCGCGTTATCGATCGCTTCCACGCTGGTGGCATCGATTAACCCCTCGACCCTCTTGAAACAATCCAATTCGAAACTCCTTCAAGCGCTTGCCAAGCCGTTATGCACGAAGGTAGCTCCGTGAACTACCCGGCCTTTGACCTGGCGGCACGAGCAGCGGTCGGCCTTACGTCACGTGCCTCCAAGCACCAGCCATAGACGTGGCGCTGAGGAGCGTTGGAAGGATCGGGCGCTTCCGGCCATGCTCGAGCGGTAGTGTAGGACAGTGCTTGCTGGCGACTACGGCCAAAATGGAGTGCGCCAGCTGATCGGGGCTTAACAATTTTTCGCTTTTTGGTGCGCCCAAGTCTCGGCTATGAGTCGGGCAGGCCTAATGGCCTGCCCACGT
The DNA here is from genome assembly GCF_040319905.1 of Mesorhizobium sp. M0833. Classification (NCBI taxonomy): domain Bacteria; kingdom Pseudomonadati; phylum Pseudomonadota; class Alphaproteobacteria; order Hyphomicrobiales; family Phyllobacteriaceae; genus Mesorhizobium; species Mesorhizobium sp. M0833. The sequence goes on from NZ_JAMYOQ010000025.1 coordinate 26,649, forward strand.
TGCAATTGTTAAGGAGGAACACGTATATGCCTACTGGAACGGTAAAGTGGTTCAACAGCACCAAGGGGTTTGGATTTATCCAGCCCGACAATGGCGGTCCGGATGTTTTCGTCCACATTTCCGCTGTCGAACGCGCGGGCCTCTCGACCCTCGCTGACGGCCAGAAGATCAACTATGAGATCGAGCAGGATCGCCGCACTGGCAAATCCTCCGCTGGCAGCCTCAGCAAAGCTGGTTGAAATTTTCTCCTGCGTCTTGGCAAGAGTGGGCGCGTAGGTCCGGAGGTCCTCACGGCCGCTCGATAGGAGCGAGCAAAAACTGAGGGCAGCAGATTGCTGCAGGCGTCGCGAATTCCTCATGAAACAAAGTTGTTTGAAGGGAAGGCGGGGTTGGCCCCGCCTTTTTATATGACGCGCAGATTAAGCCGATGGCTGCAACGCTCCAGAACGAATCTCGATTGCCGAAATCAAGCCGCGACCTTCTTGCGGGTTCGCTTCGTCAGACCCGGCTCCGGCGCTTCCGGCGCTTTCGGTTTGCGGCCGAGCCCCATCGTCTTGGCCAATGACGAGCGCGCCGCGGCGTAGTTCGGCGCGACCATGGGATAACCCGCCGGCAGGCCCCATTTGGCCCGATATCCATCCGGCGTCAGCCCATAGTGGGTCGACAGATGGCGCTTTAGCGATTTGAATTTCTTTCCATCCTCAAGGGAGATGATGTAGTCCGGTGTCACCGACTTCCTGATCGGGACTGCAGGCGTAAGGGCAACCGGCTCTTCTGCAGAGACACCTCCGGCCGTCCCTCTCAGAGCCGCGTGCACTTGGCCGATGAGGGCAGGGAGATCCCCCACCGGGATCGGATTGTTGGAGACATAGGCTGAGACGACATCGGCCGTGAGCTCGATGAGGGTGTCGATGTTTTTTTCGGCTTCTTCTGTCATGAAACTCTCCAGGCGGCGTGAAACACAGTCGGCGAAGCGTCGCTTCATAGTGGCGGTCGCCGCTGAAAGCAACAAAGGTCTCGACATGATTATTGCGATGCTCGTCCAGCGAGATCTGTGGCGCGTTATCCGCCGTCGTGACCGTTGATCCGCCCGTTGTTGGTGACCTGCCGCGGTCCTTGCGCATTTTCAGGCGCGTCTCGGCCGTAAGCTTTGCGCCGAAATGATCAGTGATCTCGAAACGAAGCGGGCTATTTCTGTTCGCCATCCTCTCTTTGGCTGTGAAATCGGTGGCAGAGCAGTGGCCGCTTCCTGGTGGCGCGTGGAGGAACTATCAAGCGTTGATTCGCAATGGTCGAAACGATGTAGATTCATCCGGTGAGCCGCTCTCGCAGCAGGATGTTAGGGATTGGCCCGCTGGTAAACCGAGGACATCACGCCGCTGCTTTGCTATTGAACCGCTATAGCTGTGACAACACATTCCGCAATGGTGGGCGGGTGTAGAGGAGGAGGCGCCTTACGCAAACTAGCGGTTCAGCAGGTCGGGAGGAACGAATGAGCTCAGGGACTTTCAGCAGCCCACCTTTCGTAAGGCGTGCAGCGCACATCGTGCAAGAGATTGCCAGTCCTGCGGATGCTATCGATTTTCTCAACGAATGGCCAGAAGATCGCAGAGACCGGATCTACGAAGCCGCCCTCAGGGCGTGCTTTGATGCATACAACGGACGAAAACCTGCGAGCGCAGCGCGCAAGACTGTTTTCCGCTTTGCGAAACAGGTCGCCATATTGGAAGATGCAACCTCGGCGATGCAATGGCTCGCTGCCTGCATGTCGGGCAGTGGAAAAGCGCAAGTATAGGCGCCGCAGTCGTGTGTGAGGCTGGAGCGGGTACGCCGACGAGGTTATTGTGTCGAGATTTCGCCGGCATCTGGAGCGTAGTATAGCGAACAAACAATATTTTGCGGCGCTATGGCGATGTTAATCATCTTTTGTATTTGTAAATCAGCTCCTCGCGATAGGATTGCAACGCCTCCGGTGTGAGAATCACTGCGTGGGACTTGGTTCTCAAATTCATGATGGTAAATTACCGTGTAATGATTGCAAAGCAGTTGTCCCATCGAAGCAAGATGATAAACGAAGCCAAAATTGTGCTCCGTCGTCTGCCAATATTCGCTCTATGGAGGCCTACAAGCCAATTAAAACAGCTACTCGGGCGCCTCTGAAATTCGTGTAATTCTGCTCACCCCAAACGGCCCTCTACAGTCGAAATAAGATCGTCCCGCAAAGGTGCTACAAGACACTATCGCGGATCGATTTGGGCCAAGGTCGATCTGGCGAAGGCAGGCGGAAGTCGAGCAGGACCTGCTGCGGAACAGATAACCGGCCCCAAACCGAATCCGACACGGTGGCCCCGATTTCTTCATAGTTGAAGGCGCAGAGAGAACCGGAGCACGGCTCCGGCGCCGCCGCTTGCCGAGCAGCGATCCTCCGCCTCCCAAAATCCAATCGAGAAGAGCGTTCAATTCCGGGACGGTCCAAGCTCTGCCGCAAAAACAGGTGTCAGACCACCCGGTCCTCTCCCGCAACTGATCTAGCGCAGGGCGTTCATGAGCCGCATATCCCAGAGTGGCTGCGTGCACGACGCAGCGAGATCATTTATGAAAATCCTATTCAGTACGATGGCTGTCCCCTTGCTGACGGCCACCGCCTTTGCTGCGGATTCGATCCCCGCAGACCTCAGAGAAACGGCAATGGCCACTTTCAAGGCTTTGCCACCCACCACACCGGCAGTCGCCAACAACCCGATCACCCCGGAAAAGATCGCTCTCGGCAAGGCACTGTTCTTCGATCCACGCGTCTCTGCGTCAGGCGTCTTGTCGTGCAACTCGTGCCACAACCTGGCCACCGGCGGCGACGACAATCACGAAACCTCGATCGGCCATGGTTGGCAGAAGGGACAGCGCAACGCGCCGACTGTACTGAACGCTGTCTTCAACATCGCCCAGTTCTGGGATGGTCGTGCCGAAGACCTGAAGGCTCAGGCGAAGGGACCGGTGCAAGCCGGGATCGAAATGGCCAATACACCGGGCCAAGTCATCACCACGCTCAAGTCCATGCCGCAATATGTCGAGTGGTTCGATGCAGCTTTTCCGGCTGAAGCCGATCGGGTCACCTTCGACAACCTCGCCAAGGCAATCGAAGCCTTCGAGGCGACACTGGTCACGCCGGCCCCCTTCGACAGTTTCCTGAATGGCGATGACGCCGCCATGACTTCCGAACAGAAACAGGGCCTGGCGCTTTTCATGGACAAAGGCTGCTCGTCCTGCCATGCCGGCATCAACGTTGGTGGGGAAGCCTATTACCCATTCGGCCTCGTGGAACAGCCCAGCGCCGAGGTCCTGCCGGAAAAAGACAAGGGCCGATTTGCGGTCACCAATGCAGCCGACGATTCCTATGTTTTCCGCGTGGCGCCGCTGCGCAACGTTGCACTCACCGCGCCATACTTTCATTCGGGCAAGGTTTGGGATCTGAAACAGGCCGTTGCCATCATGGGAACCACCCAGCTTGGCGTGGTACTGGCGGACGAAGAAGTCGACCTGCTTGTTGCCTTCCTCAACTCGCTGACCGGAAAGGCACCCGAGGTCGCCTATCCCATCTTACCCGCCGAAACGGCGACAACACCCCGGCCTATAACGCAGATCTTAGGAAAATAAACGGCCAGCTGACTGCGGAACATCGCAATTGACAATGATTGCGACTTTTACTGGACGAGACGAGTCGCGACGTCCATGAGAACGCAAATGGCTCGTTTCTAGCGGCCGAATTGCCGCGCGCCGAAGTGATCGGCCCCCTTAGGGCGAAGGGGCAGCCACTCCGTCCTCCATGTCCAGCGATTCTTCGACTGCTTCCGGATTCCGGGCGATGGTCCAAAGGAGAGTATTCGCCGCTGCATCCGGTTTCGAGCGACCTTGCTCCCAGTTTCGAAGCGTTGCCAGATCGAGGCCATACCTCACGGAGAATGCCTCCTGAGAGAGCTTCGTGCGATCCCGGACTTCGCGAACACTTATCGGCCGCGGCGCATGAACCTTCGCGATCACGCCTGCGGACGACAGTTCATTCTTCAGTGCCAATAGGTCGTCGACGCAAGGAACCGTCACGAACGCCTTGCCGTGATCGACCATCTCCGTGAGTATCGCATGGGCCGTCCTGAGCGGCAGCTGTCTCTTAACGAGAATCCGGGCGGCCTCAGGAGTATTCGCGCCGTGAAGAAAACTGAGGCTCAGTCGGACGGGAGAGCCTGACGACACCGGGACGACGTCCCGGGTTCGCACCCGTTGTCCGTACCGCTCCATGAATTTCGATTTAGTCGACATTAAGCTTCTCCGCGATCACTCGACCGAGCTTGCGCAATTTGGACCATCCCCACTGGGGCATCGCGATAAAAGCACGCCAAACAACGCTAAGGGAGAACAAGCGGTGATCTGATTTCGTTCGACGCTCGTTTTCGAGAGCCGTTCTGGGTCGTTCGCAATCAACTGTGTAGGCCAGCGGAGCGAGCAAGGAGCGCCAGATCCGGACAGGGCTGAGTGGGGTGTTTCTCCGAAAGGTGGGGCCATACCCTAAGGAACACGAGATCTAGTGGACTCGTCGATTCGCGCGGTTTCGATTCGCGCACCCGGGCACAACGCTTGGATAAGTCCCATCAGATGCTCTCCGGTGGCCGTCATCTGTTTAGCTGACATTGGGCCGAGGGCTTCCAGCACGAGCCACATGGCGCGGGTATGGACCGTGACCATGGTGCGCCGCCCCTGCCGCCAGTTCCAGCGGCGGCACGTGACACCGGCATCATCGCACCAGATGACTTCGCCCGGTTCGGGATGCTCGGTTACCATTTCACCTTGCTGGATCGTGTCGAATGGCTCCGCTCCCTTCGCAATTAAAAGTCTCGGGACCCCCTGGTAAAGATCGAGATCCTCCCCGCCAATCGGAACGCCATACAACACGCTGACGGCATTGTAGGCATCAACCAGTGGGGATATCCGCGGGAGAGAGCCATCTTTCCGCACCCGCTTGAGAAGCGCGGCGGCCGAGCACGGCGTTCGATTGGCTTTTGTGCCGAAAGCCTCGTAGGCAACGGCCCACGCCGCAAGATGCGCGTCCCTTTGGGCGTCGTCGCGAAGCGCCGCCTGTTCCGCCGCCGCAATCGTGTCGTTCAACGCCTGTGCATCCGGCACGTCGATTTCAGCGTTCCGCACCACAATGCTGATCAGATGAAAATCCGGGTAGCGGGCCTTGATCTCGGGGGCAACCAATGGCGTGAAAGACATGGGATGCTCTTTTCTCATGGGGAGGCTTTGCGCTGGGGGTCGTTCGGGAAATGTTTGAAGAAAGGTGCTTGTCGAGCGTCCTGTCGATGCCGGCTCAATACTCCCCAGAAGTGCCGTTTGAATCTTCCCCAGTTTAGCGCTGTCGCCGGTCTTCCGGAGCGCGCTCCGGGAGACCGGCGGCGCGTGATCGTTGATGCTTCTCCTGATGGTCGGGAGAGGGATTTCGGTGATCAAGATCGGGGAGATGATGATGATACTGGATTTGCATCGGCAGGGCCTGTCGGTGTCGGCGATCGCCAGGGAGAGCGGGATCGACCGCAAGACGGTGCGCAAATACATAGCGCGCGGGCTCGAGGCTCCGGCCTACGGACGACGCAAGCCGCGTCAGGCGGTAATCGATCCCTTCACGGCCTATCTTCGCGAACGCGTCACGCGATATCCTGGGCTCACCGGCAGCCGGCTTTTCCGCGAACTGAAGGACCTCGGCTATGGCGGCGGCTACACGGCCGTTACCGACTTCCTGCGCGACGTCCGTCCTGCCGCGGCGGAGCGTGGATACGAGGTTCGCTTCGTGACCCCGCCCGGCGAGCAGGCGCAGGTCGACTTCGCCCAGTTCAATGTCGTCTTTGCCGATGAGCCGACCACGCCGAGAATCGTCTGGCTATTCTCCATGGTGCTTGGCTTCAGTCGCCTTATCTGGGCACGCTTCGTCGTCCACCAGGATCTGCCGACTGTCTTGCGCTGCCATGCCGGGGCTTTCGAGGCGTTGGGCGGCGCTCCTCGCGAAGTGCTTTACGACCGTATGAAGACGGCTGTGATCGGCGAAGGCGATACCGGCGGCATCGTCTACAACCGTGCCCTCGTCGATCTTGCCCGCCACTATGGTTTCCATCCCAAGGCCTGTCGGCCTTACCGCGCCAAAACCAAAGGCAAGGTCGAGCGGCCGTTCCGCTACATTCGCGAGGACTTCTTCCTGGCCCGGTCCTTTCGCAATCTCGAAGACCTGAACGCCCAGTTGCGTCATTGGCTGGACACGGTCGCAAACCCGAGGGTTCACGCCACCACAAGGCGTGTCGTCAACGAAGCTTTTGCCGAGGAGCGCGCAGCGCTGCGGCCGCTGCCTTTGGCTCCGCTCCGATCGGTCCTGAAGCTCGAGCGACGTATCAGCCGGGAGGGCATGGTCAGCGTCGGCGGCAATTTCTACAGCGTGCCCGACGCCACCAGGCGCCGTGTCGTCGAGGTACACACGCTGGCCGAAGAGTTGCGCATCTTCGAGGACGGCGCACTGATTGCCACCCATCCTATTCTCGAAGGCCGGCACCAGCGTCATGTCGAGCCCGGGCATCGCAACATCCACGTCCACAAGCGCCGACAAAGACTGAGGAACGACGAGGTCATCCTTCATGGCTCAGGCGACAGGGTCGCTCAGCGCCCGTTGGCCTTCTACGATGCCGTCGCCCGGGTGATGGCGAAGGAGCAGCGTCCATGACGAATGCGCTCGATACCACGCCATCCACAATCGACCGGATCCGCCACGATCTCGTCGGCCTGAAGATGCCACGAGCGCTCGAAGCGCTCGATCATATCGTGCGCCGGCTCGAGCAAGGCGAGATCGCCGCCCTCAAAGCCATGGACATCCTCCTTTCGGAAGAGTTGACCCTCCGCGAGAACAGCCGGATCAAGACGGCACTGCGCATGGGGCGTCTGGCCACGATCAAGACGCTCGCCGGCTTCGACTTCTCTTTCCAGCCCTCGCTCGACCGTGATCGAATCTTCACGCTGGCCCAACTCGGCTTTGTCGCCCGCTGCGAGGTCGTCCACTTCCTCGGCCCGCCCGGCACAGGCAAGAGCCATCTGGCCATTGCGCTTGCCGTCGAGGCTGTGAAGGCTGGAAAGAGCGTCTATTTCTGCACGCTGGCCGAACTCATCGCCGCGCTGGCAAGGGCCGAACGCGAAGGCCGCCTGCAGGAACGCATCCGCTTCTTCTGCCGGCCTGCTCTGCTCGTTGTCGATGAGATCGGCTACTTGCCCGTCGTCCACGGTGGCGGCAATCTGTTCTTCCAACTCGTCAACGCCCGCTACGAGAAGGGCGCAATGATTCTCACCTCAAATCGCGGCTTCGCCGAATGGGGCGAGGTCTTCGGCGATCCTGTCGTCGCAACCGCACTTCTCGATCGCCTGCTTCACCATGCGGTCGTCGTCCAGATCGAAGGATCGAGCTATCGGCTCCGACAACACGCCGAGCTCATGCCCGAACACCTGCGATCAAAAGCCTCCATCACGCCGCCGACATTAAATCCACCATCGCGGCCGCGCGGCCGGCCACCGAAAAATGGACACCCCTCCGCCACAGTCTGAGCGGCGAAACTGGGGAATTTTACTTCGGCACTTTTGGGGAAAATTCGAGCGGCACTGACACGTCCTGATCTTCTGGCGTCGCCATGGTGCATGCCGCACCATGCGCTGGATAATTCCATCATTCGGCGGTGGACAAGGCCTGATAGAGATCGTCGATTATGTCTTGCGGGTGCTCGAGCCCACCTCGGCCGGCAACAAGCTACGCCTCCTCCAGATCCTCCATTTCATAGGAGGCAGCGGGCGCGATATGGATGTGAAGCAGCTTTCCTTGCCGGGTCACGCATCGCTTTCGGAAATTCGTCTCGCACGAAAATCTGCCGCCAAACTGGCCTGATCAACAGCATGGTATGGCGTTTTCCCAGTCCAGTTGGCTTTGCAACGAAACGCGGTTCAGCCCAAGGGTCGGTTTCCTCGCCAGCACGCCACGTCCCCGCCGTTTTAGCCACCGTGTCCCGGCAACGCGTCTTGTACCTGCCTGACAACCGCTCGCAGGACCTCAACGCCCTTCTCGATCTGCCGAATGCTCAAGGCGGCATAGCCCATGACAAGCCCCATGCGATCGATGTGGCCTTCGTCCGACTGCCGCTCGTAAAGGGGCGAGATCAGGTGTAGCCCCAGGCCCGCGCCTCGGGCGGCTTCGACCAGGGTCGTTTCCCGCGATCGCGGGAGTTCGTCGAACCAAACGACGACGTGCAGACCGGCCTCTGCTCCCTGGACAGCGATGCGATCTCCGAAGCTGTGCCGCAAGGCGCCCAACAACGTCTCCCGACGCTCGCCGTTCAGCCTGCGCACGCGCCGCACATGGCTTTCGTAGCCGCCACTTTCGATCAAAGAGGCCAGAGCCTCCTGTTCAGCCACCGGCGAATGCCGGTCCGAGAATTGTTTGGCGGTTGCGAAGACCTCCTGCAATTCCGGCGGGACGACGAGGTAGCCGATACGCAGCATCGGCGAGAGCGTTTTGGAGATCGTGCCGAGGTAGATGACAGCCCCGTGGTCCTCGAGACTGTGCAGCGGAGGGACCGGATTGATGTCGTAGCGATATTCGCTGTCGTAGTCGTCCTCGATCACATAGGCGTTGTTGTGCCGCGCCCATTCCAGAAGCTGATGGCGGCGCGCGATCGGCATGACGCCGCCCAGCGGAAACTGATGCGATGGCGTGACATAGGCCAGTCGCGCCCCGATCCCCGCCAGCAACTCCGTCTTCATCCCGTCCTCGTCGACGGTGACCGGGATGGGCGAGGCACCCGTACTGGCAAAGACCTGACGCGCCATCCTGTAGCACGGGTCCTCGATGACAAAGCGGTCGGCGGGATCGAGAAGCAGGCGCGCGCACAGGTCGAGGCCCTGCTGCGAACCGTTTACGATGATTATCTGCTCGAGGTCGCAGCTCAGGGTTCGGGCGCGCCAGAGATAGCCCTGGAGCGCCTGGCGCAGCCGGCGCGAGCCGCGCGGATCGTCATAGGCAAGACGCAACGGGCGCTGCCCCATCGCCTCGTTCATCGCACGTTTCCAGACCAATGCGGGGAAGTCTGACGGCGCCAGGTCGCCATAGCGGAAATCGACCTTCAGCCCAGTCGGCAGATAATCCGGCCAGGGCGGCGTGACGCGCAGTCGTTCGCCATAGGCGGACAGATGAACCGGGCCGACTCGTTTCGCGACAGTGCGGCTCGTCTCAGGACCGATCAACGAAGATGCAACGCGAGGTCGCGCGCCTTGACGGGCTTCGATGAAACCTTCCGCAGCCAGTTGCTCATAGGCGACCGTCACCGTGGTTCGCGAAACGCCGAGGTCATTTGCCAGGGCCCGGGAGGATGGCAGCTGACTGCCGGTTTCGTAGACGCCGCCGAGGATTTGCTCGCGAAGAGCCTCGTATATCTGGCGTGCACCCATCGCGTGCGAGCGACCTGCAGAACCGGCACTTGAAGACTGGACCATTTCTTTCATCGCTAACTGGATATTTCACATTGGCCAGTTTGCCGTCAATCTTTCGGAAACCCAAGAAAGATCTAGAGGCCGAATGACCCGTTCCTATCAATCCGAAACCGATGTTCTCACGCGGTCGCTCAACGACACCGGTCCCGGATTCGCCACTCGGGCGATCCATCATGGCTACGATCCGGCCGGCTTTTCCAATGCCGTTCAGCCGCCAGTCTTCTTGACCTCGACCTATGGATTCGAAAGCGTGGCAGCGAACGAGGCCGCCGCCGCGCTTGGCGGAAGGCTCTATGCGCGCGAATACAATCCGACGACTGAGATCCTCGAGCAGCGGCTCGCCAATCTGGAAGGAGCCGAGGCGGGGCTGGTTGTTGCCTCGGGGATAGCGGCCTTCGGCACACTGATCCTGTCGCTCCTGTCCCAAGGCGATGAACTCATCGTCCACAAGACGCTTTATGCGAACACGCTTGCCATGGTCGAACAGGCGGTCCCCCGCTTCGGCATCAAGGTCGTCGCGGTCGATCTGTCCGATCCCCAAAATCTCGACGCCGCGATCACCCAGCGGACGCGGCTGGTTTTCTTCGAGACCCCGGTCAATCCGCTGAGCCGCATCCTCGACATCTCTGCCATTGCCGAGCGCGCCCACGCGCGCGGTGTGAAGGTTGCCGTGGACAGCACCTTCGCCTCGCCCGCGCTCCAGCGCCCACTCGAACATGGGGCCGACATCGTGCTCCACTCGCTGACCAAGTACATCAACGGTCATGGCGATGCCCTTGGGGGCGCGCTTCTGGGCGACGCGCCAACGCTCCGCACGCTGCACGAAACGGGCTTGCGCTACATCACCGGCGCAGCGCTCTCGCCCATGTCAGCCTTCCTGATTCTGCGCGGTCTGAAGACGCTCACGCTCCGCATGGAGCGGCACAGCGCCACGGCCGTTGCGGTGGCTCGGGCGCTCGAAGCGCACCCGGCGGTGGCATTTGTGAGTTATCCCTTCCTCGACTCGCACCCTGATCAGGTGACGGCGCGAAAGCAGATGTCCAACGGGTCGGGCATGTTGGCCTTTGGCCTGCGCGCTGGATACGAAGGCGCGCGCCGGATGATGGACCGGCTCAAACTGATCACTCGCGCCGTCAGCCTCGGCGATGCCGACAGCCTCATCTATCATCCAGCAAGCCTCACACGTGCTCGGCACCCGATCCGCAAGGATGCCCATTTGGCCGACGGAGTCGGCGAGGACCTCATGCGTCTCTCGGTGGGGCTTGAAGACGCCGATGACCTGATCGCCGATCTGCGGCGGGCTTTGGACGTCTTGTGATGACTTGGCGTGCGGCCATCTCTGCGCTCACACATAGATCTGGAGCCTTGCCATGGCATTCCTGAGCGGTCTTTCCGCGTTCCCCATCACCCCGAGCAATCGTGACGGCCGCGTCGATACCGTTGCCCTGCGCAGGCTGATTGCTCGGCTTGGCACCGCTCAGGTCGATTCCATCGGTCTTCTCGGCAGCACCGGCACATACATGTATCTGTCGCGCGAGGAACGGCGGCGGGCGCTCTCCGAGACCCTGGACGAAACCGCGGGGCGAATGCCGGTCGTGGTGGGTGTAGGCGGGCTGCGCACCGATGAAGCCGTGGGGCTCGCGCAAGACGCCAAGGCCCTTGGAGCTGCTGCGGGTTTGCTTGCCGCCGCCTCCTACACCCCGCTTACTGATGACGAGGTGTTCGAACATTTCTCCACTGTGGCGCGCGAAAGTGGCCTGCCGATCGTCGTCTACGACAATCCAGGAACGACGCATTTCCATTTCACCCCAGCACTCGTCAGCCGCCTGGCAAAGGTGGGTGGGATTGTCGCTATCAAGAATCCGACAGACAAGGGCGATGCGATCAAGAGCCATCTGGCCGACCAGAGGCGCACTGTGCCGGAAGGGTTCTCAATCGGCTACAGCGGCGACTGGAACGCCGCAGAGGCCATGATCGCCGGCGCCGACACATGGTACAGCGTCCTCGCCGGCATCCTGCCCGAGGTCTGCGTGAAGATCGTCACGGCGGCGCAACAGGGCGATGCGGCCGAAGCGCGACGGATCGATGCCACGCTTGCGCCGCTCTGGAGCCTCTTCAAGGAGTTCTCGAGCCTTCGCGTCGTCTATGCACTTGCCGAATTGCTCGACATTTGCCGTGCCGACCCCCCGCGTCCCATCCTGCCTCTGCCCTCAGCAGCGAAGGGCCAGATCGCCGCCGCGTTGGAACGCTTGCCATCGGATGTCAACCGGTGAATAGCGAACCCGGCGGCCAGTGAAGGAACCTATCATGTATGTACCCGCGCATTTCGATAAACCGAGCCGAGAAGTCCTTTACGAACTGATCGAGAACAGCGCACTTGGCATGTTGATAACCCATGGCCGGAGCGGTCTCGACGCCAATCACATCCCCTTCGAACTCGACACGTCACAGGGAGAAAACGGTACCCTTTACTCCTGCGCGATTAGGACACGTGCCGAAGGAAGTGCACATTCTCGCTCGAGTGACGTTTTCAAAGGATGTGATCGCGTTTTGGCACATTCACAGCCGACATGCGGCAGCCGGTAACTCACCACATGGTGAGCAACCAGGAAACCCTCAGGCCTACACTTTCTCCCGGAGCGCACGTGCTGCAGCGACCATGTTCATGAGGGCAGGGCGGACCTCCTCCCATTTGCGTGTTTTGAGGCCACAGTCCGGGTTTACCCACAGTTGGGCATCCGACAGTCGGTCGCGGGCAAGCATGACGAGGTCCGAAATCTCCCCGACTTCCGGGACGCGTGGTGAGTGAATGTCGTAGACTCCGGGACCGATTTCGTTCGGATATTTGGAGCTCGTGAAGGCGTCCAGCAGTTCCATCTTCGAGCGCGACGTCTCAATCGAAATGACATCCGCATCCATTTCAGCGATCGCGTCGATGATCTCGTTGAACTCCGAGTAGCACATGTGGGTATGGATTTGAGTCGCGTCCTTTACACCCGTTGAGGCGATCCGGAAGCATTCGACAGCCCAGTCGAGATAGTCTTTCCAGTCAGACTGGCGCAGTGGCAATCCTTCGCGAAACGCGGCCTCATCGATCTGGATCATCCTTGCGCCGGACCATTCGAGATCCCTCACTTCGTCGCGGATGGCAAGCGCGATCTGGCGGCAGGCTTCGGAGCGCGGTACGTCGTCGCGAACAAAAGACCAGTTGAGAATGGTCACTGGGCCTGTGAGCATTCCCTTCACAGGGTATTCCGTAAGCGACTGGGCGAATTGCCACCAGCGCAGCGTCATCGGATTGGGCCTCGATACGTCGCCGAAGATGATGGGGGGGCGCACGTAACGCGACCCATAGCTCTGCACCCAGGCATGCTGGGTGAAGGCGAGGCCGGACAGCTGCTCGCCGAAATGCTGTACCATGTCGTTTCGTTCGAACTCACCGTGCACCAGCACGTCCAGCCCGATCTCTTCCTGCCAGCGAATTGCAGCCTCGATCTCCTTCTTCAGGAAGGTCTCGTAGTCGACATAGCTCAGCTGGCCCTTCGCATGAGCGGCCCGCGCCCTGCGTACCTGCGGCGTCTGCGGGAAGGATCCGATGGTCGTCGTCGGGAACGGCGGCAGCCCGAGCGTGCCGGCCTGGACTCTGGAGCGCTCGGCAAAAGCGCTCTCTCGTCGCTTCATGCTGTCGTCAATGCTGGCGATCCGCCCCTCAACAAGCGGGTCATGGATCTTCGTGGATGTCACGCGGGTGGCGGCAGCCTCGGCAGACGCTTTCAACGCGCCTGCCACCGCATCCCTGCCTTGGGACAGGGCCCGGGCCAGCAACACCAACTCGTCGGTCTTCTGGGCCGCGAAGGCGAGCCACGACCTGATGTCCGCGTCGAGTTCCGTCTCCATGCGCAGGTCAATCGGCACATGCAGCATCGAGCAAGAAGGCGCGATCTCGACGCGGTCCAAGGGCCAGCCGGCGACGATCGGTTTGATGCGGTCGAGAATGGCGGGCAGGTTCGCACGCCAGACGTTGCGGCCATCGATCAAGCCAAGCGAGAGCACCAGATCCTTCGGTGCGAGCCGACCCACCGTTTCCAGCTGCTGGGGAGCGCGCACGAGATCAATATGCAGCCCGGCCAGGGGCAGAGAAACCGCGGTTTCGAGATTGTCTCCCAGCGGCCCGAAATAGGTAGCCAGCATGATCTTCAGCTCGGGCGCGGCTTTCGACAGCTGGCCATAGGCGAATTCGAACGCAGCTCGTTCGTTCGGGTTCAGATCGAGGACAAGCGCTGGCTCATCGATCTGCACCCAGTCGGCTCCCGACAGCTTCAGCCTCTGCAGGAGTTGCTCGTAGACGGGCAGCAGCCGCGGCAGGAGCGCGATGGGATCGAATCCCTCGGCAGGCGATTTCGCCAGCTTGAGGAAGGTGACCGGTCCAAGGATGACTGGGCGTGTGTGAATGCCGAGGGCTTTAGCCTCGAGGAAGTAATCAACCGGCTTCGTCGACGAAAGAGCGAACGTTTGATCATCGTTTAGTTCCGGCACAATGTAGTGATAGTTGGTGTCAAACCACTTGGTCATTTCCATCGCGCTTACACTAGGCCCACGAGCCGCCTGCTGGTGACCAGCGTGTCGACAATCCTCCGTCTGACCCTGGTTGCCCCGCGCCATTGCGAAGTAGATGTCAAGTGGAACCTCGCCGCTATTCCAGCCGTAACGGGATGGGACGGCGCCGACCATGGCTGCGGTGTCGAGCACATGGTCGTAGAGCGAGAAGTCGTTCGACGGGATTTTCGACACGCCGCGATCGTGCTGCTCCTCCCAGCTAGCGGCACGGAGCGCCTTCGCGGTCGTGAGAAGGTCGGCAGCGGACGATTTTCCGGACCAGTAGCTTTCAAGCGCGAATTTCAGTTCTCGCCGACGACCGAAGCGGGGCACGCCGAGCGTTGCTACAGGAATTTGCTGAGAGACAGTCATGCCAGACCCCGATGGTTGGGGCGTCGGTGACAAGGAAGGCGCTAGCAGGCCGGCACGAACGCTAGGCTGCAGCGGCCACCGAGACACCCCGCCGTGGACGTAATTCGCCGTGGCAGGTCTCCTGGCTCGCGGGGTCATAGCCTCTACCCGTCTTCCCAAGGCTATTCGCCTCAGTGACATGAGTGGGGTTGGCTCGCCGCTAACAGTTGCGGGGGCAGCGCCGGCATCGCACCGGCTTCCCTCTTAGCTCCGCTGCGGCAGCGCCGTACGGAGAACCACGACGCGGGAGACAATTACAGCAGTTCGCTTCTTTGTCAACGCCGCATAAAGAAATGTTTATGTCGTTATGTTAAATTTCCGTTGGCATATTCCAAAGGTCGCCTCGAAAGCGAAAACTGTGGAAACCTTGAGCGGCCGGTAAATCAAAGCAATGACGCACGGCGGCCTTGTCCAGGAGGATAGGAGTTCGCCGGCTGCCGGCAGCAAACATACCGCCAAGCGCCGTGGTGCTGCTTAGCGCATCATGCGAACCACCTCGGCGTCGAACTTCGGCTCCGAGGTTCCGACCGCTTCGTTGGTGATCTGCTCGCGACCATATTCGGCTCAATGGCGAGGCTGTTGCCCATGTGGAAGCTGTTGGCCGTGATGCCCTCGGTGATCTGACACAACGATTTCGGGGGGAGCACACCGAGGCCAGGCGCAGCGGCGTGTTGCGAAGTGATCGAGGCCAATGTCTCGAACTGCTTGTTCGCAGCCCACCGGCTCAAGGTAACCCGGCTCAAACCACCGGGCCGGCTCAAGTCCTGTCCAAATGAGGCCTGAGCGGCAAATCGTCGTGCACGCGCACGGTTTGGCGTTCGATCTTGTGATGCGTCTTGGGCGGACAATCGCCACGGTGCAGCGCGCAGAAGCGGTCCCCAATTGGGAAGCCGAGGGCGGTGAGGGCAAGCCAGCGCCACAGGCGGAAGGGGACTTGGACCTGTTTGCCCTGCTGGACCACAAGTTCGCGACACAGGGCCTCAAGGAGAAGACCAAGAGTGATTATGCGCGGGACCTCGCCAAATTCATCAAAAGCAGCGGGCAGTCAAAGTTCGGCGCCGATTGACATGGAGATAGCCATCGCGGCGGACCGCCCAGGCGGACCGCAAGCCGGAATACAACCGGGTGCAGGCGGCCAAGCTCGTCCACAAGATGGCGTCGGGCACACACCGGCGATGGGAGAGCGGACCGTGGAGTGCAGGAACTTCACGCCTATCCACGCTCCCGTGGACGTGTCCTGCAGCACATCGGCAGCGATATTGAGGAGGCAGTTGAGCTTCTGGTCGAGCACTCTTACCTGCCACTACCTACGCTTAACGTCATCTCGTACTGAAAACGCACCACGCAAGGTCGAGATGTAACATGCGCCCTTCGTGGATGGTTCTAAGCTTCCTCGGGCGCGGTTAATCTGTGATAACGGTCGCTTGGAACCTCCATCACCGCGACGCGATCAAGGTTGGCGTATCGCGCTCGGTAGTAACCTTCTTCCTCCACTTCGGCGAAACTACACTGGGGAACGTCAAAGGTCGCAGCTTCCAATCCGAAGAAAGTCGTAGCGGTTTCTTCATCCAAGAAGTTCCACTCATCTTCTCCGTCGTCATACGTGACGCGAACATAGGAGGCCATGCGCACGGCTTCCTGATCACCCATCTCTGCGATGATGGCATCGCATTCTTTCTTCAGCTTTCCTGAAACCTCACCCTTATCCCAGTCATCCAAAGCCCGATAGATTTCTGGATGATAATACTCTGGCATCTCCTCTACATCGTCACCGATAAGCTCAATGGTGCGGACATATTGCGGATTTATCAAGAGTATTTTGTTGTCAAGGCTCCAACAATACAGCCATGGCCTGCTTGTGTTATTTCTGCGAAGATTATGAAGTTCCTTCAACTGACGTAAAATCGATTCACGCGCCTTTTCATCGATAGGATATTGGCGACTGCCAACAGTCGTCTTGATTCTGAGCGTGCCGTATCGCGTTTCGGCATCGGCAATTGCAAACGGGCTCGTGCGCCGCTCCTCGACATCAATCTTCCAGCCCAGCAGCTCCTCGACCGTGCATTTCAACGTGAGACAAAGGTCCTTGATCTGCTCGACGTTCAACTGCGTTTTGCCTGTTTCCCAACGGGCCACAGTCTGTTGCGTCGTTGCCATCTGCTCTGCCAAATCTTTTTGAGTCATGCCCAGTCGAACCCTAAGCTCTTTCATGTTCATAACTCACCTCGCGTGTTCAACACACGCATTGTGGATGAATTAATCTAATCGTCAAGCGTGTTCAAAAATCGCAGCATGTGTTTTTAGGGCGTCTTCGAGGCTCCGGCAGCCGTTCGTGACCACTTGCGCAAGACACAGGGCTGGTACACAGCACGAATGGGCGATCAAAAATTACTGCTGAAATTCAGATAAAATTGTGGGCGAGTCTGGATCTCTCTGATCGACACGATAGTCGACCATCACCATGATCGGACCGCTTCGTGGCCGCAGGTCAAGTTGCAGCGTCGGTTCGCTGAACTTGTTGGTCGGATCCAGATTGAGCGTTTCAAAATCAGGCTGACGCAGAAGGATGCCCA
Organism: Mesorhizobium sp. M0833; assembly: GCF_040319905.1. Taxonomy (NCBI): domain Bacteria; kingdom Pseudomonadati; phylum Pseudomonadota; class Alphaproteobacteria; order Hyphomicrobiales; family Phyllobacteriaceae; genus Mesorhizobium; species Mesorhizobium sp. M0833. The sequence continues at coordinate 43,784 of NZ_JAMYOQ010000025.1, forward strand.
TCAGTCCCCCAATGACAAGAACCAGCTGGCGGACGAGCAAGGCTCCCGAAACACCTTGGACATCCGCCAGTTCGCCCCAAAGCCAGCTTCCCGCCGCCATGCCGCCGTATGTGGCCGTCTGATAGAGAGAGGGCGCGTCCAACCACCCACCGCGGCGCCGAAAGCTGCACTGTGACCTTAAACAGCGAGAATGATTGAATTCAGGCCGCACCGGCTGGCATGAGGTTGAGACAGCTCAGCCCAACGTGCTCGCTCCATGCCCGAAAGAAGCAGCTGATCGCCAATACAAAGAACGCACCGCGAATGACCCATTCGTTGGAGAGAACTTCTCGGACCCGCCCGATGAGGAGCGCGCCGCAAATCGCTCCCAGGCCGAAGAAGCCGAGCATCACGCCGTAGGTGACTGCGGTCCCTTTGATCTGTTAGCGAGCGACCAACGGCAGGAGAGCCAAAATGACAACGGCGGTGAGGCCGAAAAGCTCCGGCACATCACCTTGAGAAGGTTCGGCGACAAGAGCACGTAACGGAAGCCCGCCGCCATCGCACTGCCGAAAGCCTCCCGCGGCAGCGCTTGTCGTGCCCGTTCGGCTTTCCATCGCAACAGCGCAGCGATCAGAGCGAAGTAGCAAAGGACGTTGAAGAGGAACGCGAAGGCCGCACCGGCTGTGGCCACGATTATGCCGCCAATCGCCGGCCCGATGCTGCGCATGAGATTGTAGCTCATGCCGTTGAGCGCAACCCCGCTTGGCAGGTGTTCGCGAGGCCGGATATCTCCCATGGAGGCTTGCCAAGAGGCATCGTGCAATGCCCAACCACAGCCGATTAGGAAGGTGAGACCCAGGAGGGTCCAGGGTGTCATTCCCCGCATAGGTCAGGAACGCCAGGAAGGCGGATACGCAGACCATCAGCAGTTGCGCAGTCAACATGATCCGGCGACGGTCAAACTTGTCCGCGAGCGCTCCCGCCGCGAGCGAGAAGATCATGTAGGGGAGGGTGGTCGATGACTGGACGAGCGCCACCATTCCATGGGAGGTGGCGATGCTCGTCATCAGCCAAGCTGCCGCCGCACCTTCCACTAGGGTGCCAAGGTTCGAAATGAGTGCAGCCGACCATAGCGAACGGAAGGTCTTGTGCTGAAAAGGAACCAGTGAAGATGTTCTCTTCGCCATTGTGGGAAGCTTCGGGATCGACCGCGGGGCTGGATTTGGTTCGCCTCACTCAACCATGGCCTCGCCATACAAGCCAAGCTGCCACAGTGGCGCGCCTGCTAACCCAGAAAACTTGGCGGCCTTAACTACCCCCTGAGGAGTGTCTCTCGACATTCCTCAGGGAACTCGACGCGAATGTCTGCAATATCCGCTAAGCGGGCAGAATTTCTGCGACAGCATTTGCTGAAACCCTACTTTACAACAGTGTGGCGCTTCCGGCCGAGCGAAAGCCGGATCGGGAGGTCTTGGGACGATATCATTGTATCAATCTCGACGACGTTGCCGTTGATCCGCACACCTCGTCCCGAGATCGCCCTTCGCGCTTCCCCTTTGGAGGAGGTCAATCCGGCGCGTACCAGCAAATCCACAAGGGCTACTCCGGCCAAGCCCTCGGCGTCATTTAGATGAAGCGTCGGTAGCCCCTCTGCGGCTTCGCCCTGCCCAAATGCTTGGCTAGCCGTGGCCTCCGCCTGTTTGGCGGCGTTAGTTCCATGTGCCAGGGCCGTAGCTTCGTTGGCCAGACGTTCTTTGACGGCGTTTAGCTCGGTTCCTTCAGCCTGTCCAAATCGCTCGATCTCGTCCATCGGCAGATCGGTGAAAAGCTTCAGGAACCGAACGACATCAGCGTCTTCCGTGTTACGCCAGAATTGCCAGTAATCGTATGGCGAAAGGCGATCTTCGTTGAGCCACACAGCTCCGGCAGCCGTCTTACCCATCTTGACACCTGAAGAAGTCGTCAGAAGCGGCGTAGTCACTCCGAAGACTTCCTTTCCATCCGTCCGCCGTATCAAGTCGATGCCATTGATGATGTTCCCCCACTGGTCGGCTCCACCCATCTGCAGACGGCAACCGGTCCGGCGGGATAGCTCAAGGAAGTCGAACGCTTGGAGGATCATGTAGTTGAATTCTAAGAAGCTCAGGTTCTCCTGCTTTTCCAGCCGCGACTTCACACTGTCGAAAGAGAGCATCCGATTGACGGAGAAATGCCTGCCGACGTCTCTCAGCATGTCGATCCAACGAATGCTGTCCAGCCAGTCGGCATTGTTCACCATCACGGCATCCGTCGGGCCGTCTCCGAAGACAAGGAGACGGTCAAAGACCTTTCTGATCCCTTCAATGTTGGCGGCGATCCGCTCGTCCGTCAGCATCGGCCGCGCCTCCGAACGGAAGCTGGGATCGCCGATGCGGGTGGTCCCACCCCCAATGAGAACGATGGGTTTATGGCCAGTCTGCTGAAGATGACGAAGCGCCATGATCAGAAGAAGATGGCCGACATGAAGACTGTCAGCCGTCGCATCGAAACCAGCGTAAGCGGGTACGACGCCTGCTTCAAAGGCGGCATCGACACCCGGCAGGTCGGTCCCTTGATTTACATAGCCGCGCTCAATGAGCGTCTTCAAAGCGGCCGAACATGGTTCGGAATGACCGGTTGATAAATCGGGAAGTGCCATAGGGAATCCTCCTGGTATTGCCGCCAGGGGGTCCTCTCAATGAACAAGCCGCCTGACGGCGGCTTGTTTCAAGGCATGATCGAAACGCGCCGCTCCTTATGGAAGCGTCGCATAATAGATTGCAGCGATGGGCGCGGACTTGATCATGTGCCGATGCATAAAGGACTTTATCCGCACCTGCAAGCAATCTGAAATGGCTACTTCGGGGAGCTGCCGAGCCTTTGTCGCGACGATTTGCAACTGACTTTTGCACCTCGCAGAACTCAACTTTTGCGACAACATTTCCTGCTTCCCGCTTTCCTTCTGATGTCGAGCCCAGCGCGCTTCACCTGCGCTTCGCTGCAGCCGGTCAGCTTTGCCGTCCTGCTGATACTGTTGCCGCCAGACCGGAAGACAATAATGCGTTCGTGTGTCACCAAGTCAGCTTGGCTTCCGGCGGGGCGGCTTATCCGGATGACTGCACGCGATCAGTTGCTGGTTCAAGACAGGGAAGAAGGCCTGCATCGCCTTTGCCGATGTTCAAGGTCAGTTCAATGTGGGTAATTTCCGACGCCGTATTGCGCCACCGGCAAAAACGGCGTGAATCCTGAAACCTACGCCTGCAATTGGTGTGAAGCAGGCGAAAAGGGCTGCAGTGGCGGCGATTTCATCGAGGAAGGTTTGCGGCGGCGGCAGCGACACCGTTTTCTCGCGTCAGCAAATCCCGCCAAACCATTACCACCCCAATTGCGACCACGATATTCAGGGGCCGTACCGGAACCACGAGGGTCCTTACCAGGCGTGTCTCGCCACGCAAACCACCACCCACAATGGCATGGTGTTTGCCCTTAGAGCCTGACCCGAAACTCGGTTTTGGGGGTGGAAGCGGTTGAGTGGCCCCGTCCGTTGTGATTCGCTTGAGTTGTCTAGACTTGAACGGGATAACGACATGGGTTGGACGGAGACCACCCGCCGGCGATATTGCCGTGCGGGGCAGCGAGATGCAAGCGCGTTGACGGACAGGGAATGGGCGTTGATCGAGCCGTTCCTGCCGGGAACGAAGACAACGGGACGACCGCGGACGACAGAACTTCGGGCGTTCGTGGACGTGCTCCTCTACATCGCCTGGACCGGCTGCCAATGGCGGGCATTGCCGGATCGGTTCCCGCCGGTCTCGACGGTTCAACGCTATTTCTATGCCTGGCGGGACAACGGGCTGTGGAAGACCATCAACTTCCACTTGGTGGCTGCGGCACGCCTGGCGCTTGGTCGCGAGGCGAGCCCGAGCGCCGGTGTCATCGACAGCCAATCGGCAAAGACCACGGACGTTGCCGGTTTGCGTGGTTACGACGTCGGCAAGAAGGTCAAAGGCCGCAAGCGCCATATCATTACTGCCACCGAGGGACACTTGGTCGGGCTGACGGTGCACACGGCCGACATCCAGGAAGGCAGTCGGCGTCATCGCCTCCATTCGACGGCTTTCTCCCTGGTTGCGGCATCTGTTCGCCGACGGCGGCTATGCCGGAGAAAAACTGTCGCAGGCACTGGCCAATCTCGGCACATGGACCATCGAAATCATCAAGCGCTCCGACGCGGCCAAGGGCTTGAGGTGCTGCCACGACGATGGGTCCTCGAGCGAACTTTCGCCTGGCTGGGACGTTGTCGCCGGCTCGCCAAAGACTTTGAGGCGACCATCGCCAGCGCCGAGGCATGGATCTTCATCGCCTCGATCCGCCTCATGCTTCGCCGCATGGCAGCTCCACGTCGTGCGTCGAGTTTCGAGTCAGGCTCTTACAGGCATGCGCAGGACGCGCGAAGCCGCTCAAATCTCCCCAGATGGGTCAGCCATCGAAGACCGGCATCACTTGCCCGTTGAGCGGCTATACGATAATGCTCCGCGCTAAGCAGGAAGCGCCAAAAATTCGAGCGGCGACTTCATTCTCCTATTCAGGAAGGAACTATGAGGCGGCAGACGCGACCATTCACCGTGGAAGTCAAACAAAAGCGCAATTATGAAAAATCCGCACGTTCCATCTGGGGCAATTTCGACATCGCCGCGGCTATGGCCGAGACAACAAAGGAAGTCGAGCCGTTAAATCGTCAGCTTGTTGACTCTACTGTAGTGGCCCTTGATGCTGAACCTTTGCAAAAACCGCGAGTGGAGCATTTCATGGCCAATCCCCTGGAAACCGAGTCAGCAGTAGTTCATAGCGCACCGGCAGACAAAGCGGAAACGCCAAAACCGAAGACGAGAGCGCGGCGGTCGAGGAAGCCAGAAGCTGAGGCGAGCGCGCCTGCCCGCAAGGAGGGCGCCAAGCCGATATCCGCGACCACTGAAGCACCGCCGTCAGCGCGAAAAGGCCGAAAGAGCTACTCCGCGAAGGATCGTGCCCAGAAGCTGGCGCAGATCGAGACCTCGATCGGCGGCGGCGCTACTCTCAAGAGCGCGGTGAAGCAAGCCGGCATCTCGGAACAGACATATTATCTTTGGAAGAAGGCGGCGGCGCCGGCGGCGGATAGTGACGGGCTGAAGGATCTCGTCGCGCTCGAGGAAGAAAACAAGCGGCTAAAGAGCCTGCTTGCCGATCGTCTCCGCAAGGAGAATGCGGAACTGAAGAAAAGGCTCGGGCTGGATTAAGGAGGGTGGGCAGCTGGTTCTTGGCTCGCCACCTACAGCAATCCCGCCTGCTCCGCCTCGCTACGCAGATTCTGCCGTGGCCTTGGGCCGATCTGCTGGATGACCAGCCCGGCCGCCAGCGAGCCGAGGTCGCCGCACTGTTTCAGGCTGCGGCCTTGCGTGTAGCCGTAGAGGAAGCCGGCGGCATAAAGGTCGCCGGCGCCTGTCGTGTCGACCAGCTCGCGGATCCTGGTCGCATTGATGGTCACGGTCTCGTCGCCGCGCACGATGACCGAGCCCTTTTCCGAGCGGGTGACGGCGGCGATCTTGCAATCCTTGCGGATCTGGGCCAGCGCCTCGTCGAAGGACGCGGTCTGGTAGAGCGACTTGATCTCGTGGCTGTTTGCAAAGACGATATCGACGGTGCCGGAGCGCATCAGGTCGAGGAATTCGTCGCGGTAGCGATCGACGCAGAACGAATCCGACAATGTCATCGACACTTCGCGCCCGGCGGCATGGGCGAGTTTCGCCGTCTGCCGAATCGCTTCTTTGGCGCGCGGCGGGTCCCACAGATAGCCCTCGAAATAGGTGACCGCGGCGCCCGACGCCTTGTCGGCCTCGACGTCCTCCGGGCCGAGTTCGACGCAAGCGCCGAGATAGGTGTTCATCGAGCGCTCGCCGTCCGGCGTGACGAAGATCATCGAGCGCGCCGTCGGCGGTTCGCCGTTGAGCGGCTTTGTGTCGAAGGCGACGCCCTGGGCATGGATGTCATGCGCGTAGATTTCGCCGAGCGCGTCGTTGGAGACCTTGCCGAAGAAAGCGGCGCGGCCGCCGAAGGAGGCAACGCCCGCCGCCGTGTTGCCGGCGCTGCCGCCCGAGGCTTCAATGGCCGGGCCCATGCGGCTGTAGAGCAGTTCGGCGCGCCTCGTGTCGATCAAATTCATCGCGCCCTTGATGATGCCGTTCGTCTCCAGGAACGCCTCGTCGCACTGGGCGATGATGTCGACGATGGCATTCCCGATACAAAGCACGTCATAGTCCGGCATCAATGTCTCCGCCACGGCTTCTTGCCACGCCGGCCGGCCGGCGGGTCTGGCGAGTTGGAATGGGCTTTCCGGATGCCAATCCATTCGGCGTCGGCCCTCACGGGGCGGCGAGTCCTGCCTCGCGACGCAATTCGTCGGCCCTGTCTGTCTTCTCCCAGGTGAAATCAGGCTCTTCACGGCCGAAATGGCCATAGGTCGCGGTCTTGCGGTATATAGGGCGTAGAAGATCAAGCATCTTGATAATGCCTTTCGGTCTGAGATCGAACAACTCAAGAATGAGGCGCTCGATCCTTCTTTCCTCAACCCTCGCTGTCCCGAACGTGTTGACCATGGCAGAAACCGGACTGGCCACGCCGATTGCGTAAGCAAGCTGCACCTCGCAGACGTCCGCAAGTCCGCTAGCGACGATATTTTTTGCGACATACCGGGCCGCATAGGCAGCTGAGCGGTCAACCTTGGACGGGTCCTTGCCCGAAAAGGCGCCGCCGCCGTGACGACCCATCCCACCATAGGAATCGACGATGATCTTGCGTCCAGTGAGACCGCAGTCGCCGCGCGGCCCGCCGACTACGAACCTCCCCGTCGGGTTGACCAGAATTCTGATGCCTTCCGTCTCCAGGTGGGTCGGCAGGACAGGCTTTATGATTTCCTCAATGACGCCCTCGCGGACCGTCTCTTGCGAGACCTGCTCGTCATGTTGGGTCGATACGACGATGGTATCAAGGGCGACCGGGCGCAACCCCTCATAGCGCACTGAGACTTGGGATTTCATATCAGGACGCAACCAGCCAAGCTGTCGTGCTTTCCGGACATCTGCCTGTCGTTTCGTCAAGCGATGCGCGAGCTGGATCGGCAAAGGCATCAGGGTATCGCTTTCGCGGCATGCGTAGCCGAACATGAGGCCCTGATCTCCCGCTCCCTGCTGGAGGTCCTGCCCTCGTCCCTCGTCAACGCCCTGGCTAATGTCGGGCGATTGCTCGGTGAGTGCATGAACGACGGAGCAACGCCGGCCGTCAAAGCCGACAGCCTCATCGTCGTATCCAATATCGAGAATCGTATCGCGCGCAACTTGGCTATAATCCACCCGCGCATCGCTAGTAATCTCGCCAGCCACAACGACTATCCCTGATTTTACCAACGCTTCACAGGCCACGCGCGCCTTGGGATCTGTACGGAGGATGGCATCAAGGATGGCATCCGAGATGTTGTCGGCCAACTTATCCGGGTGTCCCGCGCCAACCGATTCGGAAGAGAACACGAACTGCCTAGCCATGAGAACCTCGCTTCGGGTGTTGGAGTTGTATGGGGCATTTTGCTTAGCCCACCTTACCTGTGGGTAATGCCTGGGACTTCGAACGCAGCGCACAAATCGGCAACGTCTCTTCGCACGCAGGCATGGAGCTCTTCGTCATCAGGCCGCCGGAGGACGCAGTCAATGAAGCCAGCAATTTGCACCATTTCCACATCGCGCATGCCCATTGACGTCACTGCGGGCGACCCCAAGCGAATTCCGCTTGTGACCGCAGGATGGCGCGGGTCGCCAGGCACCATATTAAAGTTTGTGATGATGCCTGCCTTTGCTAGCCGCTCCGCATAGGCCTTGCCCGATAGTGGTCGATCGCGCAGATCAAGGATCAGCATGTGATTGTCCGTCCCCCCGGTAACCAGGTCATAACCTCGCTCGATCAGTGCCTGTGCAAGAGCCTTGGCATTCTTGACGGTCTGCTGGCCGTAGCTTCGGAAGGACGGGTTCGCGGCTTCGTGCAAGGCAACCGCTAGCGCAGCGATGGCATTCATGTGAGGCCCGCCTTGCAGGTGAGGAAAGACCGCCCGGTCTATTCGTCTGGCGAGATTGTATTTGCTCTTTGTATGATACAGGGCCTGATAGCGATCTTCGTTCCTAGACAAAATGAAACCACCGCGGGGACCGCGGATCGATTTGTGGGAGGTGCTGCTGACCACGTCGCAATGGCGCACGGGATTCGGGTGCGCTCCCGCGGCAATCAGGCCGCTGATGTGCGCAATGTCGGCTACGAGATAGGAGTTCGCTTCCAGGGCGATTTCTGCCACTGCCGCGTAGTCGAAGACACGCGGGTAAGCAGTTCCGCCGACCCAAATGAGCCGCGGCCGTTCCCGCTTGGCTGTCTCGCGCAAGCGGTCATAGTCAATCTGCTGTGTCTTTTCATCTAGTCCATAGGGGACGCGTTGATAGTCAGTTCCGGAAAAGTTGATGGCCCAACCGTGAGTCAGATGGCCCCCTTCCGGAAGGGGCAAGCCCATGACTTTGTCACCGGGACTCAAAAGCGCACGATAGACAGCCTGGTTGGCCGGCGAGCCGGAATAAGGCTGGATGTTGGCATGCTCGCTGCCAAATAGTGTTTTCAAGCGCTCAATGGCTAGATTTTCAAGCTCATCAACGATCTCATTTCCAGCGTAGTAGCGCGCACCGGGGTACCCCTCGGCGTACTTGTTCGTGAAAATGGAGCCGTTCGCTTCCAGCACGGCCGAGGACGCAAAGTTCTCTGAGGCGATGAGCTTGAGGGTCGTCCGCTCCTGCCGCTCCTGTCTCAGAAGCAGCTCGTGAACGCGGCAGTCAACCGCGGCCAAGGAAGACCGCCCATAGGTGTCGGGCTGCGCGCTGGCGCCATCGGCGGATTTGTCCATGGTAGCTTCGCGCTCCAATTGGTTGACCTACTTCACGATTAAACATGCGGTCCCCTTCGGCCGCGTGTCTCGTACCGCTTCGAGCCGTTGAAGGTCTCGTTTGTGATAGCCATCGCCGTGGGGCAGGAGATCAACCAACAATTGAACCAGCCCGCCGTCCTTACCTCCCGTTTTGAGATTGTACGAGCACCACGGACGTTGTTCGTTGCAGTAAAGAAAGTCGGCTCTGGCCAGCAGCCGAACGTGTCGTACAACGTGCTCACGACGCAGACCCAGAATCTCCGCTAGCTGGCAGACAGTTAGGTCCGCGTGCGCGCAAAGGCCTAGAATTCGAAGGCGATCTAAATGCGCTGCCGTCCGTAGGCGACTGACCAGTGTCAGCATTGGTCAGGACCAAGCCACTTGGAAAGCCTGGGCACTCGTCCTACTGAATTTGTCATTTCGCGTTCTCCACAGATGTTGCAGCTTTCGAACCAAATAATATGGTTGCTTGTCCACCGACCGGACAATCTCGGTGGCCGTGAAGATACTGTTTTGAGCCGATATGGCTGTGTCGAACAAACAAGATGGGCGCTCTTCTTGCCATTGCCTTTAGCCGAAATTGCACGCAGTTCGGCGGGTCGGAGCCACGGTTCGGACCCCACTGACTTAAACGTTGCAATAAGCCTACCATTCACAGCGAACCGGAGTTGCTAAGAGTCTATGAATTTCCTTGAAGGATCTGTTGCAACGTTTGCGCAGCCCGGTCTTGCTCCCGGCTTGCAGCGGTCAATCTCGTGGAGACTGACCGTGATGCAAAGATGACAAGGAAGGTTCGCTTTCAATCCGATCTTCTTCCTGGCCAAGTAGTTCGTAGTCTCATAACTGTGGCCTAGACAAAAGCTGGGCTAATCAGCGAGGTATGATGTCGTTAGCGTGGTTGGGCCACCAGCAGGTCGACGCCAAGATCGACACGCGCAATTTCCCGCGCTACGAGAATGTCAGTGACTGCGCGCTCTTCCTCGGGCGGTCTGGCTGCGCCGTCTAGAATCTGAATGCATCTCGCGCCGACCCGTTCAGCAATGAGCTGTTCGGCTTGCCGCATTGACGGCGAAGCAAGCTCAAGTACGTTTTCGCGCATCTCACGCGCCGCCTCGCCGACTTCCGCAAAACGCTTCTCGGCGAACTGCTCCCTGAAGAGCGCAGCGAGATCATCAATGTTTGAACTTTGGTGGGCTTGGGTTTCGAGCAAAAATATCCAGTTGCCAGTCCAGGTTTATAGGCAAGGCTGTGCGCTTTGTCGTCTGGCAAGGGCCCAATATCCCCTGGTGAGACGAAAATGGACTGCCGTGCTACGGTTGCTCCAAATAAGAGCGGTCGAAATCGCTGATGTTTGCGAAACAAGGAGCCGCATAGAAGACGTTTGACGGATAGCGCGCCTCAAACCGAAGAAGCAGTTCATGCTGACGCGACACATCCCTGCGCATCATCGCAATCCGAAAAAATGGTATCGACAAACCGGGACAATGTCCGCTCGCAACCTCAAAGGCAGTTCCTCGCTTCATCAGCTCCGGAAGCTTGTACTGGAAAAACAGCGGAACCCCTGGGAAATTGATGCGGATGTCAAAGCCAGAATGCCCCTCCTGTATGAGGTTTGGAAAGACCGGCGCGCCTACAGGTGCGGCTGACGATGACCGGATAAGGTTTTCGGTGAAGGCATACGCAAATGAGAACTCCATGTAGCCCACCTTCATTCAATTCTGCTTTCGTGCTGAATTTTATCCTGGCTCTTTGCCTGCAGCCGAGCAGACTCTATAACAAAAAAACTATGTATACTTGCGAGATAGTCTGAGCTTATCGATTCCTCGGATAGATATTTAAAGAGCTCACCCACTCTTCTGGCTGCTAGAATGGGAATGGGAAGCTTCTGGTTGATCTGGGTCGAGTTCCAGTTGATTTTGGTAAGCTACAAAACCTCCTGCGCTATCTCAGCGATTCCCGGCCAGATCGCCGATAAGTTTCGGGCTTCGCGAACAGAGCCAGAGTGCGTAGCCGATATCTTCAACCAGGGCGGCGGCTTCTCCCTCGCCAGTGCCGAGCGCGATCACATGCGTTGCCCATTCGGCCAGCGCGCCGTCAAGGCGCCCCGCTTCCGTCGCGCTGCCGTAAAGGTCCAGGAACCACGCCAGCGAATAAGACCAGTCGGCAGGCAAGTCCTGCCCATTGTGATTCCTTGCGACGACGGCCACGACGGCGTTGCGGCCTTCGGGCGTGCGGGGCTCTATCCCAAGGATCGGGTATAATTCGGGTGTCGGCTGCTGAAGGATACGCGCCGGCACGAGCGACAGTGCTTTCTCCAGCGAGGGAGGAAAATCCTCCAGTTCTTCGGTCAGTTCGGCAGCTTCTCTCCTTCGTCCCTCGCGGCGCGCTTCTACATATTCTGCCGCAACCACGGCAATGGTGCGCTGCGCCCGTTCAGCGGTGCTGGTGGCAATCAGCTCGGCCGGAATGTCACCATCCTTGATCGCCCAGTGCGTACGGTGCTGTTCGAACTGTTGAATGCCCAGCCGGTCCGCAATTCTCAACACCGCTGACCGGTCGAGAAAGGCATGTTTCGGATCGGGCTCGAAGGTGAAGGCCAGTTCGTGTCCGCGCCGAACGATATTGCGTATGCGGCTGTGCCGGACCACGCGCGCGTGCGGGCCTCCCGCCCCGACTTCGTACATCAAAAGCGCCGGGATTTCCTCCAGCCGGCGCAATGTTTCAGGGCGCGAGGTCGATAGCCTCGGCCTCGGCGCCGCTAGATTCCTTGAACCGGTCAATGGTTGACGTGAACGGCGGCTTTTCCCACCACTCGCCGTGGCCCGAGACAAGCAAGTTAAACATGGCACACCACCGACCTCACGCCGCCTTCTCCATAGACCACTTCACCCGTTCGGCGAGAAAGGCGGCGAACGTTTTCACATTCATATTGCCGCTCGCCTCCTCCAGCCCTGCGAGGTAGGCCTTCCGGTCATCGACTCTGACGACTGTCCAGGGGTAACCGCCTGAAGCCAGCATCGCGTTCATGAGGAACCGCGCCATTCGTCCGTTGCCGTCCGGATAGGGGTGCACATAGCCCACAAGCCAATGCCCCAGCACGGCACGCACGGAGGCCTCCTTCTCCGCCTCCAGCAGGTCGAACAGCTCATTCATACCATCGGCCACCGCTTCGGTACGCGGCGGCACGTGCTGCGAGCCGCGCAGGTACACAGGGTGATTGCGATATCCCGCAAGCGCGCTGGCTTTGAGGATGCCGGCGGTCACTGACGGCGCGAACAGCTCCCGGTACCACTCCCGGTGAGTGTCCCGCGTCAACGCGCCGGCTGGCTTGCCGTTGATAATCGCGGCAACAGAGTCTTTGACTTTCTGGAATGCGAGGTAGTAGCCACGCGCGGCAAGCGCATCTCGGTTCTTGCGGTCCTCTTCATCAATCTCCGGATTCCAGCTCCCCTCGCGCACCCGGTCGATGAGTTCCGGGGTGACGCTGTACCCTTCTATCGACAGCGAATGGTAGGCGTCGCTTTCGTAGATATCCTCGACGAACTTCATATAGGCGTCTTTGTCGGACGGCAGTCCGGGTGCCTTCGGGAATATCTCGATGATGGCTTCGCGCTGCGATTGCCAGATCGCGCGCAGGCGGGCGACCAACGGCGGTACGCCCGCCGCAATAGTTGTCACTCCAATTTGTCCCGCGAACGGATCGGATTCGCGCACGTCATAGCCGGCGGCTTTGAAGGCGGCCACGATTTCATCGGCAAAAGAGTCGCGTCCTACGCGACGGAAGGCCCCCGCAAGCCGTCCCGCCACGGCGGAATGGCCGCCATCAAGCAGCAGGGCCAGAACGGTTGATACGTCGCGCACCGACGCCATGGCGATCTGCATCTCGATAGGGGCGCGCTGGAAGAACGCTTCCGGCACCCGGGTAAGGGCGGCCTCGACAGTGAACACGCGCTGGCCGTTTTTCTCTGTCAGTTCGGCCGGCATCTCCTTGACCTTGAGGTCATAGAGCGAAGTGCCGAACAGCAGGTCGATTTTGTTATTCGTGCCTTTGGGGGTGTTCACCACCACCTGAGGCGGAATAGTGGGCGCTTCCGCGTGCAGAAGCAGCGACTGCTTCGGTGAGAGGAACCAGTCCTTGCCGAACCGGTCATTGCAGTAAAGGGAGCAGAACTCCCAGAAGCTCGCGTACCAAGGGGTGGTGTCTTGCTGCCGTGCCTGCGGGCCGGTCGACATGAGCCAGCCTTTGATAACATCGCGCAGGAACCCGTTCTGCAGCAGCCGCTCCCGGTGGACGCGGGTCAGCTCATCTGATTTGAATATGCGCCGCCCACCCTCCTGCAGCTCTTTGAGGCCGGCCAGTGATACAGCGAGTTTTTCATGGGGCTTGGCCATGGCCGTGCCTTTGCAACTTTTTTAGAGCTGTGCGATTACAAGTATATAGTGCTGATAAGCGACAAGTCAATGATGCTGTTGAGTTGCAAGTTTTTTAAGTCGTGCGATAACAAGTTTGTTATGCGATAATCGGGAGATGCGATCGTTTCCATAGCCGCGCGAAGGATCGTTACCCGGATGGGCCGAGACCCAGCTCCCCCGCAGGCTACGCAGGGGCTCGGGGCGAGCCTAGAGCCTGGCCCTCCGAAGCGCTTCGAAGGAGGACGCGCCTCTTTGAAAAACTCGCCCGTTGTGCATCGTGGGTACCCGTAAACGCGAATTCTCAAAGGAAAGACGCTCCTTACCTCTCCCTCCCGCCACGATCATCACGCCGCGCCCGCGCTCACTACGCCGCGACGCCCGCGAGATCGCTGCACGCATCTGATCGGCCACCAGACCGGGTTGCAGATGAAGGATGTCCGTGACGCTGTCGTGTGTTTGCACCGTCACCGCAGTGACGGCAAGGCAGCTGCGCACGCCCATGGAGGAGAGCGTCTCGATATCGCGCGCGATTCGGCACCCCCACTGGAGTCTGATCCGCCGACGACAAGTACATGCGATGCCTGCCTCAGCGCCCTTTCATCCGTTAGAATGAGCGTTCGAAACGCAGGATTCCGCCGACACTGCTCTTCTTGTTGGCGTTGGTCCAATTCATGTTGGAAGCGCCGTCCACCTTGCCGACGGCGAAGTTACCGTATCGGCCATAGTCGAGTTCCGCCGTAACTGTGAAATCTGGAAGAAACGCATAGGCGACGTTTGCAGCGACACCATGGTTCTTGAGCTGATCACCGGAGAGCTGAAGCTTGAACGAAGTTGTCTCGTTGAGCTCGTAAGCGGCGCCAGCCCAGAAAGCCCAGTTCCCGCCCCAACTCTTATAGAAGCCGCGACCATGAGCGTCGATGGCGTTCGTGGAGTCGTCGTTGAGCTTGCCGTTGGAACCGTAGCCGAGCATTCCGAACAGCAACAGTTCGTTGGTGACATTGATGTCGACACGGACCTTGGCGGCCACCGATTCGTAGTTGCTATCATAAGCGGCAACGCCGGTGATCGCGCCCCAGCCATGTGTGTATTTCAAGCCGCCGACTACGTGCGGTGCGTAGCTGTCGATTGTGCCGACCACGCCCGAGCCTTCTTCGAGCGAAACCACGGCCGAAAAGCCGTTCCCGGCGTCGAAGTAGTACTGAACCACATTGGTATCGAAAGCGCCGTACGGAACCGGCGTCTGGTTGAGTACGTCACCCGCGCCGCCAATAAACATGTCGAAGGCCGACCAGTCCTTACCAACTCGGAGGCCACCAAGCTGAATCCAGGCGAAAGTCAAGGTGCTGTCTCCGTTGAAGGCATAGGACCGAGAACTGTCCGAAACCGAAGTGTGGCGGTTGCCGAAGTTCATGCGGGTTTCGGTGTAGGTCTTCAACGTGCCGAGTTCGGTCTCCTGGCCGGTCCAAGTTTTCAATGTGAAGCGCGTGTTGTTTTGCCATGTGCCCTGATGCTCACCAGTCCTCACATCCGAGGTTCTTGCGTGATCAACCACTCCGACATGGCTCAAGCCGACGTCGTAACGGACATAGCCGCCGATGCGCACGCAGGTCTCAGTGCCTGAAATGTAGACGTAGCCCGAGCCGTAGACGTCGCAGACTTTAACGTACTCAGTCGGGTCAGGCTCGGCAACGGCGGTCACGGCGCGAGCGTCGGAAACGGCAATCAGTGCCGCAGTTGAGCCGAGGAGGAGGCTCCTAATGTTCATTGTTGATCTCCGTTCAAAGAGTAAAAGGAATGGACGTCAGTGATGAACTCTTGCTAAGGAAACAGTCGATAACGATGCGCATTGAGTTGAATTTGAGCAGTTTGATGCGCTCGTCACGCCAGATATTCATCAGAAATTGAGAATATGATTGGGCGTTATTGTTACAAATATGCAATTGTTATTACAAATATAATAATCGCCGAGACGACGCCATCCAACATTTCTGTACAAATCATCCCCGTCATCTCCGCTAGTTGGGGCGGGCCGTCACAAAGGCTTCTACAGCAAAAGACGTGCCATCCTGACGACGCAGCTGCGGCTTGAAGCTCAAGTGTGCCGGCGGACCTTGGTTCGCTCTTCCTTCCTTTTTGCCTTGCGGATCAACCCAAGCACGAACGGCAAACGTTTCGGCTACGGTTCGTCTGTTCGCTTCGCGACAGTTTCGTTCAATGGCGACAGCTTTGTTTGCTGTGAGCCCCGACGTTGAGACATCATGCGGCGGCACCGCTCGGTACGACGCCATCATTTTGGCGAGCGCGATGATCGGTAATCACGCGCTGACGCGCAGCCTTGCCTCCACCACGGAGTCAGTAGGCGCGCCGGCCTTGGCATTGCGGCCGACCTGACGGTCGCGTCGAGCAGCCTCTCGTCCTGATAGACGGCGCGCCACAGCTAATGCTTCTTGCCAGCAATTCACACAACGAGCTCATCGAGATGCCAGAGATCACTATGGGGCTGCGCTAGCTGGCGAGCAAAGTCTGGTCCCAACGCCGTGTTATCTCGTTGGATGCGGCAGCCGCGCTCAGCAGAATCTACTCGACCAGGCGCAGGCTGAAGGGAAGGGATGGTGGAACCAACGGTGCGCGTGAGGGTCGCGGCGGGAACAGCCATGGCCAGTCGCTGACCGACCAGCCAAGACTGAACGGCCGCTGTTGCTGAGAAATACAAGTTTCGAGCCCAAAGCGGAACGGACTGACATAGCGCAAAGACACAGGCGAGCGCAGCGGTAAGGTTGGCGGTTATCAGCATGGGACGGTAACTGTTGCAGACCACAAAATATCGCGAGGCCGGCCTGCCTTGGTACACTATCTATCCGACTGTGTCAGAGTTCTCTGGGGCGGTCGGCGCCGAGGCTTATGAGGAATGGCTCAGGAACCTGCCGGCTGACGATCCGGTGTCGCTCTATTTCCACGTTCCGTTCTGCCGATCAGCTTGCTGGTATTGTGGCTTCCCCACCACCATCACCCGCCATGATGCGCCGATCCTCAACTATCTGGCGGCCCTGCGTGACGAGATCCGTTTGGTCTCGGAGCGAGCGCCGCAGACGCTGCCCGTGAGCGACATGCATTTCGGCGGCGGAACGCCGTCTCTCATAGGACCAGCCGAGTTCCTGGCTCTGATGGAGTTCCTGCGACGCCGCTTCGCTCTCACGAAAACAGCTACGGTTGCCGTCGAGATTGATCCGCGCACGTTCACGGCCGAGATGGCCGAGGCCTTAGGAGCAGCCGGCGTGAACCGTGTGAGTCTCGGCGTGCAGAGCTTCGATCCCATTGTTCAAAAAGCAATCAACCGGGTTCAGAGTGAGGCGCAGACGTCGGCTGCCGTGGAAATGCTGCGCCGGCATGGAGTAAGCCGCATCAACTTCGACCTCATCTTCGGTCTCCCGCATCAAACGGTGCAGTCCTGCGTCGAGACCGCGAGGGCGGCGGTCGCAATGCGCCCCGACCGGCTTGCGGTGTTCGGCTATGCGCACATCCCGTCGCTTATAAAGAATCAGCGCCTCATCGAGGAGGCAGTTCTTCCGGGCAGCGCTGCCCGCGCCGAACAGTATGCGGCCGTGGCCGCGACGCTGATTGCCGCCGGCTACCGCGAGATCGGGCTCGACCATTTCGCCTTGCCGGACGACGAGCTCGCGCTGGCACAGAAAACGGGTCGCCTGCGGCGTAACTCGCTGGGCTACTCGGCCACCACCTGCAGAACCCTGATCGGTTTCGGCGCGTCGGCTATCGGCCGCGTCGGCGAGGGGTACGTCCAAAACGAAGTTACACGGGATTCCTACATCCAGCACATCGCAGCTGGCCGTCTGGCGACGTCAAAGGGCTATCGCCTCACCGACGACGACCGCGTGCGAGCCGCAATTATCGAGCGAGTAATGTGCGATCTCGAGGCCGATGTGCAGGCAATCTGTGCCGCCCACGGATCTGATCCGATCCGTCTTCTCGATTCAGCTGAACGCTTGGCGATGCTGGCCGAGGACGGGATAGTGGACTTCGAAAACGGTTTTGTCCGCGTACGGCGGGAGCATCGCTTTGTAATTCGCGCTGTCGCTGCCGCGTTCGATGCTTTTCTCGATCGGGATGGCCGTAAGCATAGCCACAGGTAAGGGCAAGCATCCAACCGGAAGCTAAACTCGACGCCCTCGGCCGAGGCCTGTTATGAAGCGCGCGTCAAGGATGCGAAAAGCAGAGCTGATCCGCCTATTTCATCTCATCTTCAATGACATCGACCTCGTGGCTGCCACCGAGGCGTTTCCATATTGATCGTGGTAGGTGCGGGACATCTGGGTGTTTCGCCGTCAGCGCATGAATATCCCCGCCATGTGATGGGTCAGGAAATCGCGGTGGCTGCAATCAGCCCGTCCATCGATGACAGACCGCGGCCACGCCGCTTCGCGAAGCCCGTCAGGTCGCCCCAGGCCAGGGCTTCGTCCACGGGCAGGACTCTCGGCTCGAAGCGCTGCGGCAGGTCCCGGGCGAGCCATCCGGCCAGTGCGTCACGTTCCCGACCTTTGTCCATGAGGGCAGCGCCGCGCCGGATCTCGGCGATCGACACAACGCTGATAAATGAGCGGTCTTCATCGAGCCCGTCATCCATTCCAGCACGCGCGCGTCAGGGCTCGGCCTCGTCACCTCGGAGAGGCCATTAGTGTCGAGCAAGAGCCTCACAATGGCAGACCATACGGTTCATCGCGTAGCCGCTCGATGTCCAGTTCCGCGTTGCGCAGCGGCGATGCGCAGCGAGTGCCCAGAAAACAGCAGCCAGCTCCCCTTCCGGAAGATCGGAGCGGACGCCACGCAAAAAGCGCCAAATCCTTGGCGCCGGCGGTCTGTGTGTTTGCGCGCTGGCGGCTTTGGTGTACTCCTGTGCCGTTTCGACGAGGCTTCCAGCCGGACCGGCAGGGGAGGAGGCTTTGGCGGCGCGGCCGGCACACGGCCCACCTCGAGGACGAGATCGACGATGTCGGGCAGATCCTCGGTCGCCTCACAAATCGGTGAGGTCGTCGGGACACCGTCTTCCACTTTTGTTGATCAGCCGCCTTCCTGGCCATGTTCCGCAATAAGGCGCCCGTGCGCCGCCGCCTCGATTAACCCAAGACGCGCAAGGATCTTTTGCCGGAGACAACGAGGTCACCATCCTGCGGTGCCGCGTTGCGTCACAGTCGGCATGAGATGTGCAAAGTGGACCGTCGTCAAACGTCAAACAGAGGCGTTGGTGACTGGACTGAACGACCAGAACGGGCTGCTTGCGCCCTTTCGGACTTCACAAAGTTGGAAAATGGCGTCGTTTCAGGCCATAATCGCCGCTTGTCAAAATGTTTGCGACAAGTCCGGTGAAAGCCTACCGAGTATCTTGTGCTTGGGGGGCGGTTAGTTCCGATAAACTAAGCGGCATACACATGCTAATCTATTTGATTTACGGGCCGACCTGCAGCGGCAAAACAGACGCGGCAATCCAAATTGCACGAGAGACCGGATGGCCGGTCATTGCGCTGGATCGTGTACAATGCTGTCCTCAAATCGCCACCGGCAGCGGGCGTCCCTCGGATTCCGAACTGCAATCTACCCTGCGGATCTACTTGGATTCGCGCCCGCTAACCGCGGGCATCATCGACGCCGAGACCGCCCATCGTAAGCTGATAATGCAAGTGGATGAGCGTAGTTCCCAGCCGGGGCTCATCCTCGAAGGCGGTTCGATCTCCCTTCTGAATTTAATGGCGCGAAGTCAGCATTGGGATGGCGCTTTTCGGTGGCATGTAAGGCGGTTTCGGCTCGGCAACTCGGACGCCTTTCTGGAGAGAGCCAAGCGTCGGGTCACAGACATGTTTGTCACAAGAGAAGGACAACCTTCATTGCTGCAGGAACTTGCGGATCAGTGGAAGGAAGATGCAGTCCGTCCCACTTTGGAAGACGTTGACGGATATCGTTGCGCCATTCATTTTGCGAGAGAGCACAGCTTGGCAATCAGCGAAATGCCGTGCCTTCGCAAAGAGCTCCAACAAGATCTTGTAGAGGCGATTGCGAGAGAATATCTCGAATATGCGCGTTGGCAAGAACGCGACTTTCCAGAATGGCAAACTGAGTGAGCAAACCTCCCCGGACCTCGCCTGCGGTGCGGGCACGGTAGCTCCAATTGCGCTAAGTGGTTTGCTGAAGCAAGCTAGTGCCAGGCGACATTAGGTCCGTGTGGCAGCGGAAGGATTGCTTTCGCCACGGTGACTGCGGAGGAGGCGACATGGCTGCACTGCTCATTTCAGGCATGGGACGGAATGTACCGATGACAAAGTGCTGCGCGCTTCGTAGCGACCGCTACCATGGCTGACTCGCGAACTACTATCCGCCAGCCCAGTCTGTGGCGTCGTCTCGGCTTTCATCGCCACCGCCTTCGCCCAGGAAACGCCCGAGGCCGCAAGCGTCGCCGTGGCAGTGCGGCACCCGGCAGGATGGGTGGTCATCGGCCCTATCTGATCGACGGGGAGCACCGTGCTTTCGTCCTGGGCGAGGTTGAGCGAGATGCCAACATGACGCTTCATCAATTGACGGCGGCACTGGCTGAACGTGGTCTCCTGCGAGCGTCGGTCGCTTCCTGCACCGCAAGGGCAAGAGCTTCAAAAAAACCGTTCTGCCGGCCGAGCAGCTCAAGCCAAAGCTGATGCGCGGGCGTGCGCAATGGATGCGCTATCAGACCCGCATTGACCCTACGCGCCTGGTCTCCCTGGATGAAACATGGGTCAAGACCAACATGGCGCCGTTGCGCGGCTGGGGTGTGCGCGGCAAGCGGCTGATGGCCCACGCACCATATGGCCATTGGAAGACGATGACCTTCATCACCGCGCTGCGGCATGATCGGGTGGAGGCGCCTTGGGTCATTGACGGACCCATCAATACGCAGGCCTTTCGCGTCTATGTCGAAACCGAACTCAACAAAACACTGAAGCCGGGCGACATCGTCATTCTCGACAATCCCGGCTCTCACAAGGGCCAAGCCGTCCGCGACATCGTCAGGGCTGCTGGCGCAAGGCGGGTCAAGCCCGCGAGAGCGGCAATTTTGTTCCGGCTATCACCCTCTCGTCGAGAACGGCGTGACGGAAGCGATAAAGTTGCGCCGGCCGGCCGCCGGTTTCCGCGGTTGTCTCACCGGTCTCCTCGACCAGCTCCTGCTGCTCGATCAGCCGGCGAAAGTTCGGCTTACGCACGAGCCTGCCGGCAAGCGCCTCCACGGTGCGCTGCAGCTGCAAAAGCGTGAAGACCGGCGGCATCAGTTCGAATACGACCGGCCGGTATTTGATCTTGGAGCGCAGCCGCGCAATGCCGGTCGCCAGGATGCGACGATGATCGGCGATCATCGATCTGCCCGACACCGAGGTGGGCGCAGCGGAATGTCCGGCGCGTATTGCTTCCTCCACCAGGGCGGCTTCGTAGAGCAGCTCATAACGTTGAAGCGCGAGTTCCTCGTTCCAATGGCGGTCGTCAAAGCCGAAGGCGATCGCCGCCCGCCGTCGTCGGTCGAGGCGTGTCGTACCGTCGTCAGTGCCATCCGCCCATTCCATCAGGCGCGGCCGCAATTCGTCCAACACGACCGCCGGTGTGCCGGAGCGGTGATCCTCCCACGGGAAATAGTCGTACCAGCTTCCCCAGTGTCGCCCGGCCGGGTCGCCAGCTTCGTCTTGGTGGGTGAGCGCCAGATAGCTGATAGAGACCACGCGGTCGTCAGCGCCAACCCTGTCGCGATCGGCGAAGGTGTAGAGCTGTTCGATATAGCCGAGCGGCTGGCCGGTCTGTTGTTCCACCCATCCCCTGAGGCCCGACTGCAGCGAACGGTGAGCAAGCTCGAACGGGCCGGAGGGCAGGGCGTTTGCCTGCGGGATGGTCAGAACGCAGGGGGCGCTGCTGTCCATGGCGACCACAACGGCGATCAAGTCCGCGTTGACGTCGTTGGCCTTGCCTCCAGCTCCGCCTTTCCTAATCCCTTTTGCGCGATCGTCCATGGTCCCCGACGTCGTTGAGCAGAGCCCTGCCGCGTAGGCGGCTGAACCGATTGAATTCCGTTTTGTCTGATAATTGTCGGCGCGTCAACACCACCCGTCGTGGCGATTTTAGCTCTTCGCAGCTGCACAAAAAGTGCCAACGCGACATCCGTGCTTGGGGAAGGAGGCCCATTGAGTGCGCCGATTCAAAGCTCGTCGATCGACATTGCGACGTTGTTCTCGTCGGCGACAGCGCGGCATGGTTCTCCACGGCTTGGCGTCGACGCTGGGCGTGACGCTGGAGATGATGATCATGCACGGTCAGGCCTGCCCCGTGGCCTGGAGCCGGCGCAAATGGTCGTCGACCCGCCGTTCGGTTCCTTTTGAAGAAACCCGGAGCAGGCTTTCCGCAATGCCTGATAAAGCCCTTCCAGTGCGCCCGCGCCAGCATCATCGCACTCTCGCTCCAACACAACCTATGCGAGTCAGTAAATCGACTCGCCGGCACTATTGTTTCAGGGGAAATGAATCTAGTTTCAAAGGGTTCGGCCGATAGCCGGGCACAGCTGCGGCCATCATGGCCTTTGACATAAACGCGTCGCCCGATTGAGATTATCTTGACGGTAGCGCAGTGCGCCATCCATGCCAGTCGAGATGATCATGGGCAAATATCGAGACCATCGCGAGCCACGCCGGCATCGCTATGACGATGACCCCGTTTCCTTTTCGGAACGGACTTCCGAGCCAAGCTATTTTCAGCGCCCGCCGACCGTGACGGCAGATCCTGTCGATGCGGAGGTATTGTGGTTCACAGTCAGCAAGGGTTTTGGCTTCGTCAAACTGTCGGACGGCACGGAGGCCTATCTGCACGTGCGAGTGTTAGAGGCGGCCGGAAGCCGGGATGTTGCCGCGGGAACGCCTCTCAAGATCACGGTCGAAAAAAGTCCAAAAGGTCATCAAGTCGCGCAGGTGCTGGAGATCGGCGATCACCGCGCGAAAACTCCGTCACATACGCGCGTCGCTGAAGGGACCTTCGTTGAAACCGGTGCGCAGCTGGAGAGCGGGGGCACGGTCAAGTGGTACAAACCCGAAAAGGGCTTCGGCTTCATTGCTCCTGACAACGGTGAGAAGGACGTCTTCGTTCATGCCAGCGCCCTGACGCGCTCAGGGCTCAGCGTGCTGGTGGCGGGACAGAAGGTGTTTGTCGAATGCGGGCAAGGCAAGAAAGGCTGGGAAGTCCGGAGCATTCGCCTTGCCTAGACGGCGATGCATTGCTCGCCTCGAAGGAGATGCCGGAGAGCGTCGGGCGGCCGCCCGAGCCCGCGTAGCAGAAACCGACATTGTCGAAGCGCAGCACGCCGTCGGTGACGACGAGATCCCTGGCGCCTGCCGCGTCCTCGATGTCAAGTTCGGCGTCGAGCAACTCGAACAGCCGCGTGCCGCAGGTCGAGGCGCGCGCGAACGAGTTGACCATCAATCCGAGCTAGCGCACCGGCATCTGTAGAATGGTCATGAAGGTGAGCAACAGGGCCAGCGTGCCGACGCTGATTTGACCTGCGATCACTTTCTGGCCACCGAACCAGAGCACCAGGCCCATGGCGGTCAGGAACGAGAAATTCATGGCGCTGGTGTTGCCGACACGGATGTCAACGCCCTCATTGGCGAGATCAAGGCGCGTCCTCCTTGGCGCGGTCGAACTTTTCCAGCTCGTGCGGCTGCGCGGCGAAGGCACGCACGACACGGATGCCGCCGAGATTCTCATCCATCACCCGGATCTTTAACGATCGCTGATGCCCAGATATGGGAAGGTCAGGCTTCAATGACGGGGAAGGTGAAGGATTGACTGGTCGGGTTTCCGGGCCGAGCTTGTCGGCCGCTCAATCGAAAGCGTCATTTGAGGCGCTTTCTCTCCCGCGTGTAACTGGAAGACACGCTCGTCCAATTCCTTGTCTACTTCCGTGAGACGATGATTGAGGCGAAGGTAGTCGGTCCAGGTCGGCGTTCGGAACGTTTCTGTCCACTGCATAGGCTTCTGAAGGTTGCGCTGGAGCGTCCAGTTCCGAGCACCGACGCGGCTGTGTACATGACGCCGCTGCCGCATGAGGTCGAGGAAGGCCTCGACATTTCTCTCGGCTATCAGATATTCGATCTTGACCACGATCGGGCCGCTTCTCGGCTTCAAACTGAGAGCGACAGCTGGGGCGTCGAATTCCTCCAAAGGATCGGGCTCGGACTCGCGGCGCTCGCGAAGAGGAAACAGAACGCCGGCTGCAGCAACGAGCAGCAGGGCCGCAGCGGAACCCTCTAGCGCCCAGGTCAGCGAATGATTCTGGGAAACGGTGCCCCACACCCAGCTGCCGGCCGCTATGCCGCCGTCTATCAATGCATAGTAGATGGAGATCGTGCGCCCCACGACCCAGCGCGGGCTTGCCAGCTGCACGCTCACGCCAACCCCGGACCAGGCAGTGACCCAGCCTGCGCCGCCCAAAGCAAGTGCAATTGCCGCCACGCCGATCGAAGAGGTAAGCGCCAGGGAGAGGGAGCACGCCGCGCAGGCGACGCAGGAGAGCCTCATCAGCTGTTCTTGCGACAAGCTCCGTCTGAACAGGCTGTTGGAGAGGCCGGCGAAGACCGCGCCTGTTCCGAAACCTGCCATGAGCGTGCCATAGGCGAGCGGGCCTCCTCCCAACTGGTCGCGGACAATCAGCGGCAGCAGCGCGAGTATGGCGATGCTCGCCAGGCCAAAGAGGGTTCCGCGTGCGATCGCCGCTTTGATTTCCGATGACATCGCCGTGAAGCGCAGCCCGTCATAGATGGCCCTCCTCATCGACTCGCGCGGAAGAGGCGACGAGCGGACCTTCCACTTGCAGCGCCATATGGTAGCCAAGGGTACCAAATAGGTGAGGGTGGTCACGGTAAAAGCGGCCAAAAGCCCGAAGGAGGCAACCACGATGCCGCCGAGCGCCGGGCCCACGGTCCGTACGGTGTTGAAGCCAACGGAAAGCAGGGTAACGGCAGCGGGAACATCGCGCCGGTCCACCATATCGCCAACCGACGCCTGCCAGGCGGGATCGTTGAGAGCGCCGCCGCATGCGATTAAAAAGCTGAAGCCGAGAATCATCCATGGGTCGAGAAAGCCCAGCGCTACAACAGCGGTCAGCATCGCAGATGCTATCACCATAAGGCAGCGGCCGGCGAACATAACCCTGCGACGGCTGAAATTGTCAGCGAGAACCCCGGCGAACACGGACAAAATGAAAGCGGGCAGGTTCGATGAAGCCTGCACCAGCGCAACCATCAGATCGGAAGTCGAGATGGTAGCCATCAGCCAACTGATGGCAACAGTCTGCATCAACCAGCCGAGGCTCGAGACTTGCGTGGCGAGCCAGATCGAACGAAAGGTGGGCTGCAAAAGTGGCGCAAAGGTCGTTGGTGCAGCCAAATCATCATTTGATCCAGCCACCCTACTCATTTTGCCAACCTTTGCTTTGCGTTATTGCCGTTTTCCCATGTAATCTAGGCTGAACCGTGGCGGCTAGAAGAATAGAGAGAAACTGTTTGCCTTGCGGCACAGTTCCTCGTGATTAAGGGTTGCGGCCGAGACGCATGCCCGAGCCGGCTCACCCCGCCTTCGAAGACATCACGGGGTGGAGCCCGGATTCTTGCTTGTCGTTTGACGCAGCATGCTTCATCAACGGGCACTTTGCCGAGCGATGCCTTTTCGCGAAACGCGACGATGTTCTTTCGTCGGAAACTCTCTCCAACGGCGTTCGATGCGCTGAGTCTGGCTTGGGGCGAGGTGAGGGCTTGCAGATCTTAGACAGGATTGATTCCTGATAAACGCAGACGGTTGCCGGGCCGCGATCGAAGAGGCGCGCGCCTTGCTGCTTCAGCTTGAACAGAAGTCTGACGCGCTCACACATGCCATCGACGACTTTCTGCTCGATCTGATGAGGCTGGCTTTCATTGTTGAATGTTATGGACGCGGCTTTGAACTTTTGGCGCGAACGCTTGCCCGTAGAAGACTGGCAAAGGTCAGGCTTTTGCGGTCTTATGTAGCAAAACGCACCAACATAGACCAAGCACGCGGTAGCTCGTTCCCCTAGAATCCGGGGATGCCAAGAGTTGCCCCCAATTGTCCGCTCCACCCGATATGAGCACGCGATAAACACGCTGGTCGCGAAGCGTGCGGAGATTTCCGGCGCGATTCGGTTCAAGGGTGCGAACCTGGCCGACCAGCTTCAGCACATTGACGCCGTACTGCTCATCCTTGGCTATCAGGGCGACCCGGCGCTGATCACGCCTTTACGGCGAAAGCCAAACCGCTTCCGCAAGGGCGAACTTTACAGGCTGATCGTGAAGCACGAGGCGGAAGGCAGCGCGACGAACAAAGAGACGGCGCGCCGCATCGTGCAGGCGAAGGGCTGGGGCGTGTCCCTTGTCGAGCCGATCCGGCACCAAGGCACAAAGAATTGGCAGCGCCGAAAAGCTTGGTTGAGCGCGATTCATCTTAATTAACCTTCGTGGTTTATTCTGAAAACGGCGTGGCAAAGGTGGCGGCGATGAACAAGCTTTATTTCGGCGATAATCTTGATGTCACTCGAAAATATGTCGAGCCCGGCAGCGTCGATCTTATTTATCTCGACCCGCCTTTCAACAGCAATGCGCGATACAACGTTCTATTTAAAAGCCCCCGTGAAGATGTCAGCAGCGCTCAAGTGGGGGCATTTTTAGATTTTTGGATATGGGGTTACGAGGCAGAGCGCGCATACGAGCATCTCTTGACGACGGTCGGCGGCGAGACCGGCGCCATCGTTCGAGCGCTTCGCGCAGCGCTGGGCGATAGCGATATGATGGCCTATTTGGTCATGATGGCTATTCGTTTGGTGGAACTTCATCGCGCGCTAAAGCCCACTGGGTGCATGTACCTGCATTGTGATCCGACCGCTAGCCATTACCTAAAAATAATACTCGATGCAATTTTTGGCGTTGCAAACTATCGAAATGAAGTAACGTGGCGTCGATCCAGAAACCCAAAAGGTTCACAGCATCAAGCAAAGCGGTATAGCCCAGACACGGATTCCATACTATTCTATGCAAAAAGCGACGACGCAGTTCTCCGTATAGAGAGAATTAAGCGACCTCTTTCAAAAGAGGAATTACTTGAAAAGTATGACAGAGTCGACAATTTGGGCCCGTTTACGGATGGTCCGGTAGTTCGCTCACCGAGTATGGGGGCGCGAGAAAACCTCAGCTACGTGTACAAAGATTATGACCCAAGTCCGTGGGGCTGGCGAATGGAAGAGGACAAACTGGCAGCTATCGACATGCGAGGCGATCTTGGCTGGACCTCCAATGGCAAGCCATACCGCAAGCTTAGGATGGATGATGATACTGGCGCCCCAGTTGGCAATTGCTGGACTGACATCAGTTCGCTTAACCCACAGTCAGCAGAGCGAATTGGCTACCCGACCCAGAAGCCTCTCGCGTTGCTGGAAAGGATCATCAAGGCGTCGTCGAATGAGGGCGATTTAGTCCTTGATCCATTTTGCGGTTGCGGAACCACAGTTCACGCATCTGAGACCCTAGGTCGCCGTTGGATTGGTATCGATGTATCAATTCACGCTATCCACGTGATCGAAGAGCGGCTTGGCGAGCACTTCGGCGCGTTGCGTGTTCCAAGATCAATCGGCATCCCAGCCGACTACGAAACTGCAGCCGACTTGGCGAAGAACGATCCGTTCCAGTTCCAGTGGTGGGCAAATTATCTGTTAGGTGTTCATCTTCTGAAGGAAGTGAAGAAAGGTGCCGACCGAGGCATTGATGGAGAATTGTTTTTCCCTAATGGCCCCGGCCGATCATACGGAAGATTGCTTACCTCAGTTAAGGCGGGAAAGAATGTTAATCCGGCTATGGTGCGGGAGTTTCGCGGCGTCATTGAGCGCGAGCAGGCAGAGATGGGTTTGTTTATCTGTCTGAATGCGCCGACTCGGGAAATGCTCAAGGAAGCCGTCGTCGCCGGCTTTGCTAAGACTGTGCATGGGTCAATTCCTAGAATCCAAATTATGGCGATAGACGAATGGTTCCAGAACCAGCGACCACAGTTACCTCCAATAGAGACCCTTCCCTACGCTGCCTTTTCGAAGCCATCTCGCACCGGAACCGGCAAGAGGCCAGATCGAAATGCGCCAGAGTTGCCATTGGTGTTCACAAAAGAACTCCCTCAAGCCGGTCAAAATGTACACCTCAACCCGCGCGTCGTGCGCGGGTCACTTAGACCGACGCCCGCTGCCAATAGCCAGCCCATATCCGCGAAACTGGGTGGTTGAGCGCGCCGCCAAGCAGGGCGAAGGCATTGCCGCCATTTGACCGGCGGCGATGATCTTCCAGCCATGCGGCGTGATTGGCGTACTGACACAGGTAGCGGTGCGAAACGTGGTGGTGCTGGCCAGCGACCATGCGGCGAAGGCGGCTGAAATAGCTTTCCACCATGTTGGTGTGCTTGCCGTGGCCGTCGCTGTAGCTTTCCGAGTGGTTGATGCGGGTCGAAGCGTAATCAGCCTCTAGCAGGTTGTTGAAGAAGTCTGACGTATTGCCTTGAGGATGGCCTCGTCGCCGTTGTGATATGCGAATGTGATCTCGATCGAGCCGTCGTCGAGCAATTCGGCATAGCCGTCGCCTGTGACTTCATCCATCTCGTCACACCCGGCCCATGTGAAGTGAACTATCGAGGGGCTGTAGCTCAGTTCGAGACCGGCTTGCAGGGCGCCAAAGGCGACTCGCCGTTGTTGTCGGGTCCGATGGCGATGGTTGCGGGTCCACCGAGGTTCAGGTAACCGCGATCCCACAGATCGGCTTCGATGATCCGCCAGCGGCCCAGTTGGCAGCCTGCGGGCACGGTCATTTCGACGCCGCCAAGAGCTTGGGCAGCCGCACCAGATTGTAGGCGGCGGCCGCGAAGGTGAAGGCCCACCCAACGCGGTCGCGGCCGCGCAATTTGGTCTTCTCCTGCCCAGCGACGGTTTTGATCCAGCCGAACGCCTCTTCGATGCGCTTTCTGATGCGCTGGCTGACGGCATAGCCACCGTGGCGCGTGGTGCGGCGATCGATCGCCGAACGACGGCCGTTCGTGTTCTGCGCTACGTGGGGTGTCACCTTCATCGAGCGCAACTCGTTGACGAAGTCCTCAGCGTCGTAGGCCTTGTCGGCGCCGAGCGTGATCGCCTGCGGCCGGTCGGCGCGAGGTTCGATCATATGCAGGGCCGCCACTCGCTCGGCATGCCCGTCGGCCAGCGTCAGACAGGCATCGACTAGCAGGCCATGGCGGTTCTCCATCAGCCCATGTCCCATGAAGCACAACCTAGCCTCCTTGCCCCGCCCTTTGCGGTAGAGCCTGGCGTCGGGGTCGGTGGTCGAGGCGTGCGTCTCGTTCGATCGCCTCTCGCCGTGGAAGTCCGCTTCCGCGTTACGCCCGCCGTCCTGAGCCGGCGGCTCGCCTGAGCTATCTTCGCCCGAACCGTCCTTCGGCTTGACGCTCTTCATCGGCGCCCAGGCCTCGATCAGCGTGCCGTCGACCGAGAAGTGATCCGTAGACAGAAGCTTCTTCACCTTGGGTTGCGCCAGAACGGCCCCCATGAACTTCGCCGCGATGTCGCCCTCAAGCAGCCGGTCACGGTTTTTGGAGAACACCGAATGGTCCCAGGCCGCATCGTCGACGCCGATGCCGACAAACCAGCGGAACAGGAGGTCGTATTCCAGCCGCTCCATCGACAGCCGTTCCGAGCGGATCGAATAGAACGCCTGCAAAAGCATTGCCCTGAGCAGCTTCTCCGGCGGGATCGATGGCCGTCCGATCGGCGAATACAGCGCCGCGAACTCACGCTCCAGCGCCGATAGCGCCTCGTTCACAATCGCCCGAATGCGGCGCACCGGATGATCGCGCCGCACCCGGACCTCAAGGTCCACGTAGCTGAAAAGTTCGCCAGTTCGATCGTCGCCGCCGCGCACTCGTCACCTCCGAATCCCTTCGGAGCCAGTGAATCATTGCTGCGGTCCGGTGGCGAGGGCCTTTTTCAACAGATGGGGTGATTGGGGTCTCGCCCGAGCCAAATTGAGGGCGGCTGCTCCTGTCGAGATGTGAGAACGTGGTCGATGTAGATCGCCACAAACATCAGGAGGAGCAGCCATGAAGTATTTTGCCGGACTTGACGTGTCTTTGGAAGAGACCGCGATCTGTGTCGTCGACGAGAGCGGCCGGATCGTGAAGGAAGGGCGGGCGGCGAGTGAGCCGAGGGCGCTTTATGAAGCCTTGCGGAAAATCGATCTGCCGCTGGAGCGCATCGGGCTCGAAGCCTGTTCGCTGACAGCCTGGCTTTATGACGGTATTCGCGCCGAAGGATTGCCGGCGATCTGCATCGAGACCCGGCAGGCCAACGCGGCGATGAAAACGATGCCGAACAAAACCGATCGCAACGACGCCCGCGCCTTGGCGCAGATCATGCGCACCGGCTGGTATCGGCAGGTGCATGTGAAGAGCCAGCAGTGTCGGCTCTGGCGATCCCTCCTCGTTGCGCGACGCACGGTCCTCAATAAATGCGGACGATCGAAAATGTCGTCAGGGCGATTCTGCGGGAGGCCGGCATCAAGCTCGGCACTCCAGGCCGCGCAGCTTTCGCCCATCGCGTGCGCGAACTGATTGGCGCAGATACGGTCATCATGGCGCTTGTCGAGCCGCTTCTGGTGATCTTGGCAACGATGTTGCGCGAGTGCGGGCGACTGACAAAGCAGGTCTTCAATATCGCCCGCAAGGAGCAAGTCTGCCGGCGCCTCATGTCCGTGCCCGGTGTGGGACCCATCACCGCGCTCGCCTTTCGTGCCACGGTCGATCAGCCGGACCGCTTTCGCCGATCGAGGGATGTCGGAGCGCATTTGGGTCTGGCCCCGGCACGCTATCAATCTGGCGAGACGGACATTCAGGGCAAGGTAAGCCGATGCGGTGACGAGCTCGCCCGCACGGCCCTCTATGAGGCGGCTCATTCGCTGCTTGTGCTCAGCAGGAAATGGTCGAGCCTCAGAGCGTGGGGTATGAACGTCGCCAAGCGGCGCGGTATGGCCCGCCCAAGTTGCTGTTGCTCGCAAGCTCGCTGTCATCCTGCATCGCATGTGGAGCGATGCGACAGAATTCCGCTTCGGCAAGGCACCCGGCTCCGTATCGGCCATGAAATAGGCACAACGGACCAACGAAGGAGGAGTTGCTTCCGCCCGAAAGGGCGTGAGCCGGATCGTTCCCGTGGGGACGGGCAAGGCGATCTCGTTAGCAGGCACGATCCTGGGACGAACTCTCCTAAGGTCGTTCAACAGATTGAGACGCCTCGCTCTACTGACCCCATCATGCGGCGGCCTAACCCCGACCGCGAAGAGAAGCGAGTGACCCGCGGGGCGACATGGTCCGGAAAATTATCAGGAGGAGCTTGACCTCAACGACCCCAATCAGAGAAGCCTGCTAGAGCGTCCCAATGGCTGGCCTCGTCTGCGAACAGCTTGGTGCCGGCCAGCATGCGCGCGCGGGCGATCTCAACGCCCTCGGCTTCGCGATGGCGGATGAACGTCAAGGTACGGCCGGCGCGCTCGCGCAGGGCGATGACGACGCGACGACGGTCTGACTGATGTTCCTTCATGCGACGGTCCTTGCGGTCCTCTACGCGGTTCTCAGGGCGCACGACGCCTCCGAAAAATGCACCGTCTATTTCGACTTCGCCTTCAAGCGTTTCGTTCTTGGTTTCAGCCGACAGGGCTTCGCGCAGCTTGTGGCCAAGCACGAAGGCAGTCTTGTACTGAACGTCCAGATCGCGGGAGAACTGGACAGCCGACATGCCCTTTGCGCCGTTGACGAACAGGCAGATCGCGGCCAACAGATCGACAAATGCCAGCTTGCGCGAAGCGAAGATCGTACCGGACGTGACGGAGAACTGCGCACCGCAGGCGGCGCACTTGAACTTGCGACGGGTCGGAATGTCGTAGTGGTCCAGGCATCCGCATTTCGGACAAACAGGCTCACCTTGTGTCGAAGCCCAGCGAAGGACCTTGAACGTGTCGTAAGCCTTTTCCTCGCCACCCTTGTAAATTTCTTTGAGGGAGAGCGAGCGGCTTTCGGCGGAAAGTAGGAAGTGCTGGAGCATTGTCGTCATATCCGGTGATTTTGTTCACCGTATATGACGGCTTGCACCGCCAAATGCAGGGGTTTATATATCACCGGATATGATGGTATTTTTTGAGGCGGCACATGGCACGGAAGGACGACCCGGCAACCGTCGAGTATGAGACGAAGGCCAAGAACCTGTTGAAGGCGGAATTGAAGCGAAAGGGGGTCACCTATGCCCAACTCGCCGAAAAGCTGTCAGCCATCGGTGTTCATGAGACCGAGCGCAATTTGAACAACAAAATCAGTCGAGGCGGGTTTACGGCAGCGTTTTTTTTGCAGGCCCTTTCCGTCATAGGTTGCTCCTCTATAATTTTGGAGTAGTATATTTCCAGCATGATGCTGGGGGGCGCCTACATTTAGGCGAATTCATGTGATGGGCTGTGGCCATGTCTGACGAAGTTTACCGCGCAAAAATAGATCGGCTGATCCGAGAGATGAGCGGTGAGGTTGTTCTGAATGGCTCACACATCCACGCTTCTATCATCATAGAGCGTATGTTCGCTCGGGCGTCCTCGTGCATTCGAATCCTCAGCAGAACCTTCGACCCCCGAATTTACGGGGCGCCGGACACCGTAGCTCACGCGAACCTCTTCCTGGGCCTGCCAAACCGCAAAGCTGAGGTTCTGATCGAGGAGCCGCATAATCTGGATACCAGCAACCACCCGTTTTTTCACAGTTTGGTAGGTCATCCAAACTTGCAAATCCGGGTTGTACCACAGCACCTTAGGGCGCCAATCCAGATGAATTTTTCGATCATGGACAACAAAGGACTTCGTTTTGAGAAGGACAACACTGAAACAGCGGCAATAGCGCTGTTCGGCGAATCTCCTTTAACCAATGACCTGATCCGCCTCTTTGATCGTGTTTGGCAGACCAGTGCTCCAATGAACCTTCGCGCCGCGACTGTCGCGGCGTAGGCAAAGACCATTTTGGGTGAGCCGGCGTCCTGTGTGTCTATGTTGCCCCAGCTGGAGCCCGTTCTCGGGGCGGCGCTGGGGCTAAACCTTGCATATCTCAATCTTGCGGTATTTGCCTACATCACTCGTATTAGCGACAGCGTCAGCGAGTCGCTTGCAGCGGTGGAGGCCAGCGCAACTGACGCTGTAAAGGATACTATCTGGTATGGACAGCTAAGAGCCATTGCAGACGTAAAGACGATTGATAAAAATCGTATCCTGATTCCCGAAACACGATGGATAAATACCCCACCTAGTGTGTGGGGCATATTGTTCAACGTGTTTTTCTTCTGGAGGCTTGGAAAGCTTCTATCAATTGTTTTAACTGTATTTGTTGCGTTTATGTTAATCCTTGGAACGGCCCACAGTGCTGGGATCATTGGATGGTTTCTTTGCAAAGATGCCAATTCCATCAGCTTCTACTTCTTACTCTCAGTCTTGGCATTTGTATGGCCTATGTTGATGGCTTGGGCGGGCGCGTGGGTGCAACTCGCAGCGCGAAGGTTTCTGCGATACCAAGTCACGTCTCTTGGTAAGGCAGCACTTATGGAAGCCGCAGCCACCACTGCGGCGGCATCCAAGGCGGTCGACGCTGCCACGGGCACGGTTACTACCGTACAGCCCGCTGCGTAATTTCTCGCTTGGTGCGTTTGCTACATAAGACCGGGCTTTTGTCGGGGGCGGTGGACTCCGCCAGGGGAGAAATGACACCCAAAGCCGGATGGCTGAAGCGACGGTCGCCCCGCGTTCCGCACAGTGACGAAGGTAACGGTACGGCTCTTCGGCAGATGGCGCATCCTCATGGTAGCGTCTGGCCGTTCCCTCTGATGCTTCGGCCTCCCACACCTATCCGAACAGGCCCGATCCTGGAGGGTCCTCGAAGTGGGCATGAGGGCGATAGGCCGCGTGGTTCGGGTACCAAGCGTAGGCGCGGTATTGGGCTGGAAATTGGCGACGCGCGACGAAGAAGTCCGAGATCAACTCGTGCAATGGCAATTCCTAACACGGTGGACGTGTTGGAGCAGCCTCATCCTCCTAGTCAGGAACGTCATCAAGGTTATAGGATTGATGCGCGGCGAACCCTCGAAACTCAGGATCATGTTGACATCGCTGTTCGACAGAGCCGACTTCGCGCAAGGAAGCCACATCGTTTCGGAATTGCTTATCTCAGGGTCTATCGTCGGCCTAGTCAAACCCTTGGCGCGGCGAGGAAGCGGCGGTCGTCGGCGTGATGCATGACGGGAGTCGGCGGCGCCTCACCATAGGCGAAATGCAGGAACCAAAGGAAAGGACCACCTGCATGGAATTGCGAACCGCGTCCTCGGCGTCTGAGCCGCGACCCTTGCCAAGGATCATTCAACCCGCGACGTAGAGCTTCAAGCCAGCCTTGGACATGCGAACCGCGCTACCATCGTTGCAGAGGAGCCGTCCACCAGATGGTTCCATTTGTAGTCCGCGCCTTTGGTCGACATAGCGGACTGGCTCTGGCCACCGGCAAGGTTGAAGAGTGTTCCGTTGTTGCAGTCGTACTTGGCCTACGTGAACCAGATGCCTGAGCACGCGGTCGCGTTTCAGGGTTGATCTACTCGTAAAAAGGAATTGTCTTAGGCGGAAGGCCGCACTTAATACCACTATCCTATTGGCGCCCCATCGGGTTCCCGGATTGAGCAAGTCCGGATCACTATTTTATGCCGCTGCCAGCGTTGTGTCCGCCATGTGCACGCGCGCTGCCGCTGCCAGCAGGTCGGTCTGGGTGATCAGCCCAATAATGCGTCGCTCGGCATCGACGATGACCACGGCATGGCTGCGGCCGTCGGTGAGCACCGGCAGCAGGCTCATCGCCGGCGTATCGGGAGAGGCGGTGCCAGCCTTCGACATCACAGCCCTCACCGCGTCGGTCGCCTTCGTCAGCTCGCGCAGGCCAACTACACCGACCAGCCCGCCGTCGGCGTCGGTCACCGGCAGCGTCCGGATGTTGTGATCGAGCAGCAAATGACGCGCCTGGTCGGCAGGCGCATGTTCATCGACCGAAATCACATCGCGCGACATGATGTCCTCGCACAGCAGGGTCCGGTGGGAGCGCACCATCGCCTGCAACTCGACCTGCCGTAGCAGCCGCTCAAGATCGTTGCGGTCGATATCGAAGGTTTCCTCCAGCGCGCCGAGCGCGGCATCGATATCCTCGGGCTGGAAGCCGACCCGCTCCCGCGCCGGCGGATCGATGGTTCCATGCGCGCTTTTAAGGGCGGGAGCCGCCACATGCGGATAGTTGCGCCGCGACAGTTTATGGATGCCGTAGCCGAGTGCAACCAGCACGATCGAGTTCAGCGCTACCGGAACGAAGGGAAACAGCACGCCCGAGCTGAAGACGGCCGGTCCGCCGAACACCGCAGTTAAGGCGGCGGCGCCACCCGGCGGATGCAGGCAGCGCGTGAACGACATGGCGGCGATCGCCAGCGCCACCGCAATGCCGGTAGCAAGGACGGGTTCATGCACGAAATGCGCCACGATCACCCCGACCAGCGCCGAAATCGTATTGCCACCGATAATCGACCAAGGTTGCGCCAGCGGGCTTGAAGGCACGGCAAAGAGCAGCACGGCCGATGCTCCCATTGGAGCAACCAGCAGTGCGACATGTGGGCCAGACCCGTTCGCCAGCGCACTGATCACGCCAGTCAATGCGATGCCGATCATGGCCCCGATGCAGGCGAGCAGCCGCTCGCGCAGCGTTGCACCCGCAAGGATCGGAACAAAGAGACGAAACGCCATGGCATACCCTTGGACGAGTGGTCGGAACTCCGCGCTCCGCAATGCAGGCAAAGCCACAGATTTGGAAGTTAAGCCAATTCGGAAAGCCGGCTCACGGGGGAATACTTTTGCGCGAAACGGCCATTGCCAAATGGGTGCAGACATTTTGATCAGCCAGAGGAGGCGGACGGCACGCTGATCCGCTCGAGCGCAGCTAGAGGCCAAGGGCTGTCGTGCCGCGGGCAGCCGGAAATGGGGATGGTCGGAGGTCGAGCTGGGATGGACACTAAGGAATTCAGAGGCTTCGAAAAGCGTGCTGACAATGTCGGCATGGCAAGACAAATCAGGCCCTTGTCGCTCCACTTCCGAGGCGAACTCCAGCGGAGTACGGCTTCTACGCGGTGCTTGGTCTGCCTGTCCTTGCCACCATCGGATTCGTTGGCTGCTGAAACGTCCACCTGTAGCCGCTGAGAAGACGACTGCCGCCAGTGCCGTCGTGGAACCGCCATATGACGGCGGCTTGGTTACAGAGCCGGCTCGTGTCGATCGGGCGGGGGAGCCTGATGTGACGTACATGGTCCAGAAAGTGGCCAATGAAGGTGCTGGCATCGTCAACGTGATCAGGTCACGTAATAGCGTAATACAACCGCGACCACGAGCCTCTCAGGCGTTCGATGAGGCGAGAAAATCCGATCACCAGACCACGCGCGATTCCGCCACACTGCCACACACGAAACCGATCAGGTCACGTTCCAGGCTCACCAGAAGATTGGAGCCGAGGCCACCTCGGCTGAACTCTGCCATGCCGCGGGCCGCCACCTCTTCCAGCCGCGGTAGAAAACGTGGGTCAGCAGCGCCGGCATGGGCGAGCAACTCCCAAATCGCGAGCAGCGCCATCAGCACCGCAAGCGGCCGCAGATGTCGGCCGATGAAGCGGAAGGCCGGCGGTGCGATGGAAGCGCCGCGACAGCCTATCCCGACCTGCAATCGTGATCAGGCTGATCGTGGGGTCTCCGGACGCCAGCGTTACAGATAGTTTTCGGCAAACGTGAGCAGGCCGTGGACCACCAATCCGGTCAGGCCGACCACGATCATGGCCGAAAAGACGAGTTCCAATTGAAAGAGCTGACGACCATAGGCCATCAGGTATCGGAGCCCTTCGAACGATGCGATGAGTTCTACCGCAACCAGGGTCTGCCAGCCGCTGGCAAGGCCTTCTCGCAGCCCTGCAGAGATCGACGGCGGGCGAGAGGCAGCACGATCATCGTGAGTTTCGACCAGCGGCTGAACGAAAGGACACGGCCAGACCCCCCTCACGACGACGCCGTTGCGCTTCGCTAACCCTTCGCCGCCATCAGGCTGGGTAGAGGACTTGCACGTCTAAAGCTGTCGATCATGCTCGGCACACACGAAAAGGGCGGCATCGCTGCCGCCCTTTCCGTAAGCTTGCGAGATTGGCTGGATTAGAAATCCATACCGCCCATGCCGCCCATGCCACCGCCGGGCATACCAGCCGGCATGCCGCCGCCAGCCGACTCCTTCTTCGGAGCCTCCGCGATCATGGCTTCCGTGGTGACCAGCAGGCCGGCGACCGAGGCCGCATCCTGCAGAGCCGTGCGCACAACCTTGACCGGATCGACGATACCCATGGCGATCATGTCGCCATATTCGCCGGTCTGGGCGTTGTAGCCGAAGGTCGCGCCCTTGTTCTCGAGGATCTTGCCGGCGACGATCGATGCTTCCGCACCGGCGTTGGCCGCGATCTGACGGGCCGGAGCCTGCAGCGCGCGACGCACGATGCTGATGCCCGCGGTCTGGTCGGAGTTGGCGCCGGTGACGGTGATGGCCAGCGAAGCGCGCAGCAGGGCGACGCCGCCGCCGGGAACGATGCCTTCTTCGACGGCCGCACGGGTCGCGTTGAGGGCGTCATCGACGCGGTCCTTCTTTTCCTTGACTTCGATCTCGGTCGCACCGCCGACGCGGATGACGGCAACGCCGCCCGCCAGCTTGGCGAGACGTTCCTGCAGCTTCTCCTTGTCGTAGTCCGAGGTGGTCTCCTCGATCTGCTGCTTGATCTGGGC
>NZ_JAMYOQ010000026.1:0-80307 GCF_040319905.1 Mesorhizobium sp. M0833
TCCCCGACCAATCCGGATTTTACGAACACCTACAATCCGGCCAACACGCATATCGACTATTTCGGAATAGACCCCTATCCGGTGCGCACGGGAACTGACACGGTCGATTATGACATGATCGATCGAGCCGTGGCTGCAGCGGTGAAATCGGGCATCCCGGTTAGCAACATCGTTCCGGTCTACCAGGCCTTTGGCGGCGGTAACTGGGAGACTTCCGATGGCGGAAGACATGTCATGCCCACCCCCGAACAGATGCAAATCATGATCGATCATTGGGCCGCACTGGTGCCGTCACCTGCCTTCGACTACACCTATAAATGGGGAACGCAGAACGGCGACACCGCGCTTGAAAGCTCCTCCGAATTGCAGGCCTTTTTCCGGGAGCACAACCTCGCTACCACCGGAACCACCCCGCCTCCCGTCGACACAAGCGACATCTTGTATGGCACCAGTGGCGACGATGTATTCCACGGAGCCGGCGGCCACACGATGATCGGCTATGGCGGCAATGACACCTATTATGTCGATGACATCCGCGACAAGGAGATCGAGGCTGCGGGCGGCGGTACCGACAAAGCATTCGCCTCCGTAAGTCATGCGCTTGCGGCCGGATCGGAAATCGAACTTCTCGCCACCAACAGCCCGTCCGGCACCACGGCGATCAACCTAACCGGCAATGCGTTCGCCCAGAACATCCAGGGTAACGCCGGCGCCAATGTCATCAACGGCGGCGGAGGCGCCGACAAGGTGGCCGGCTACGCCGGTAATGACACCTATTACGTCGATAATGCCGGCGATAGGGTGTTTGAGGCAGCCGGCGGCGGCAGCGACAGGGTGCTTGCCTCCGTAAGCTATGCTCTTTTGCACTCGGCCGGCCCGGTCGAGCTTCTTGCTACCACGAACCCCTCCGGTACGGGAGCAATCAATCTTGTCGGGAACGAGTTCGCCCAGACCATCCAGGGCAATGCCGGCGACAACATCATCAGCGGCCGCGGCGGCGCCGACACGCTGACAGGCTATGGCGGTAACGACAACTACTATGTCGACAATGCCGGCGACAGGGTGATGGAGGCGGTCGGCGGCGGCTCCGACAAGGTGCTTGCCTCAGTGAGCTATGCGCTTGCAGCCGGCTCTTACATCGAACGTCTCGCCACCACGAATGCCTCCGGTACGTCGGCCATCAATCTCACCGGCAACGAGATCGGCCAGACCATCCAGGGCAATGCCGGCGCCAATGTCATCAACGGCGCACGAGGTGCCGACATCTTGACCGGTAACGGAGGCAATGATGCCTTCGTGTTCAACAGCGCTCTTGGAGCCGGCAATATCGACAGGATCACCGACTTCAACAAACTCCAGGACAAGATCCAGCTCGACGACGCGGTTTTTGCCGGGCTTAAGCTGGGAGGCCTTTCATCCGATGCTTTCTTTGCGGGTGCAGCCGCACATGATAGCTCCGATCATATCATCTACAACAACTCAACCGGAGCACTCTCTTTCGACAGCGACGGGATCGGTGGCGCAGCTCAAATACAGTTCGCCACGCTCTCTCCAGGTCTGTCGCTTGCAGCAGGTTCGTTTCTTGTGATCTGAACGACCCGGAACGGCGGACCTTCTGCTCGAGCCGGTCCGCCGCTCTAGGTGCCGGTATTTTTCAAGCGAATTGACCAGTCTGGGTGGTGCTTAACTCCTGAGCTAGCGCCGCGTGCCCTCCGTAAGGTTCACCCGCAGATGGAGTGATATCGGCTGGTGAGCGTCGTCCGGAGATTATCGCAGCGAGCATAGCCAAAGGACCTCGCTTCATTGGCTTATGCGAGACCTCTCCACGAGCGGAACCCACGCGTTCCGTCGCGGCATGTTCCGATCGTCGTGGAGAAGTCTTGCTGCACGCCTTCTGGCGTCCTTGTCCTCGTGATCCTGCTTAAAACAGGCCTGGGTGGCTTCACTCAACGTCAATACTGAGATCTGGCGATAGCCCGCAGCGGCCAAAAGCGCTCAAACGCGTTTTGTCGCCAACTTGACTTGAGCAGAGATGCGGAGCTCCATCCAACTTGCTACCCTCAATTATGCACTTGTGGTCGCGGAGGAGGGCAGCTTCCTTCGCGCCTCGCGACGTACAGGGATCGATCATTCCGCGCTCAGCCGGCGCATCCGCGATCTCGAATACGCGATGGGTACGCGGATATTTCATCGCCATGCCCGCGGCGTCGGCCCAACCCCGGCCGGCGAGCGCTTCCTGGAGCATCTGCGCTCCGTGCTGCTCGAGCTCGACAACACGCTCACTCTGGCCAGGACCGGCATCAAAGATGACCAACAAAGGCTGTCCATTGGCTCCAACGGGATCATCCTCGCCGGGCGAGCCTTGGATGCAATCATCGAGTTCGGGCAATCTCATCCCAACGTGACCGTCAGCTTGACAGAAAGTCCTTACCCTTCGCCTGAGGCTGCTCTGGGTGCCACCCAGGTCGACGTGGTCGTGACCTCCTCCTCCCGATTTACCGGCGGCGCATTCGAATTGACGCTGTGGAGAGACACTCTGGCTGTCGTTCTTGCCGCAAATCATTCTCTCGCCAGCCGTTCCATGATCGAGTGGCACGAGTTGCAGCAGGAGACATTACTGGTGCGCAGGGGCGAAGCATTTCAGCTCGCCGACGCCGTTGGACGCGCCGTGCAGCTTCCTTCAATCGTCGAACATCACGTCAGTGCGGGCATCCTTTTGCGCCTTGTCGGAAACGGGCTTGGAGTCGCTCTGATTCACGACCAAGATGCCGACAGTGTTCCTCAGGATGCGGTCTGCCGCAAGCTGCGGATCGGGGGCAAACCAATCCAGATCTCCAGTCTAGCCCGTTGGCGCCCCGACAACGCCAATCCTGCCCTGCCGACCTTCATCTCTTTCCTGCGCGATCCGTATTCGTGCTGACAGTCGTCCGACCGGCATGACCCGATTAGTCATCCCGGCCTAGAGTTTCGTAGGGCTTTGGCAAGCGCTCCTGTCCGTTATGTGCCGTATCAGCATCGGCGCAATCAGCTTTGCCGGATCGAGCAATTCAGCATAAGCGAGAAGATCGCGACCAACGGCGCCGGGCAGTTGGACTGTGATCTTGACCGGCCGGTCATCGGGAATGGCGGAGAGTTTCAGCTTAGTCGTGCCGGATCCTTCGACGCCGCACTGGGTCACCACCGAAGGCCTTGGTGATGCGCACCAGATCGCTGAGCGCAGAGCGGATTTGCGGCCAAGGAAATTCGAGGCATTCCTCCCAAGCTTCGCCCTCGCGTACCACGGCATCGAGCTTGCCCGCCACACCGGCGAGGGTCGTTGCGGGAGTCGTCGAGAACGCTTCCAGAAGATCCTTCGCCCGATCACCAATCTCGCGCTCGGCCCTGACAGCGGCGGTGTAGCCGGTCTCCTCGGCAGCCTCATCCCACCGTGCCTGATGCGCTGCAAAATCAGCTTCGGCCCTCTCGCGGAGAGCGGGGGTATTCAGCCCTTTACCGAGCACTTCTCTTAGCGCTTCGATCGAGTGGACCGTCACGTCCTCACCTCCGGGCAGGCGGACGGTTACACAAGGAAAGCCGACACTCTCGACAAGCTTTGTTTCCAGCCGCTGCTGCATCCGGCATAGCCGCTCGGTCTCCTTGTGGGATCTTACCCATTCCTGCCAAAGCGCTAGTGCAGGATCAAAACACACATTCGTGCATCCGGCGCCACCTGCGGACGCGTTACCTTCGAGCGTCCACGCGGCAACCACTGTTGCCGCAAGCACTCGCCTGCGGGTGACGTAAGGCAGAGTCGTGTTATTGTCGGAATCAGCCATGATCCGAGCTCCAATCAGCTTGGGTTGTGGTCAGGCTGGGCAGGTGCAGCAACACCCGCTCAGCCGTCCTTGTATTCTAATTGCCTGGCACCTCCCATTTAGCCTGATTTCTCAGGCGAAAGTCAACCAAAAAGACTGACTTCGGCCAATGAGCTTAATTTCCGTGGAACAATGCAGGGGAGCTAGGGCAATGCTCGATTGGAGCCAGAGCGAACTTGCAGCGGCGGCAGGCGTCTCCAGAGCGACCGTTGTTGATTTCGAGCGTGGAGCACGCATTCCACATCGGCACAATCTTGCTGCAATACGCTGCGCTCTCGAGGCCGCTGGCGTCGAGTTCATCCCAGAAAATGGTGGTGGGCCTGGCGTGCGGCTCGCCCGCCGATCTGACAGCAAATAATTACAGGAATCGGGCACATGCGACTCAAAACGGCTTTCGCATCTCGAAGACGGCGGTCGCGCAGACCCGATCTTCCCGAATATTTTGGCGACAGAAACGCCTCTCTGTCACCTGACTGGTGTGCCGGAGCGCCCTCGCGAACCTGAAGACTGAGTTCGTGAGCAGACAAGCGACTGCACAGAGCAGAAATCAGCCGAGGGCCCAGTTGGACAACGGGTAGATGACTGGCACGCTCCTGCCCCTGCCCGCGCTCGACCGCCAACAAGTGGCCAGGCCAAATGCTGGCCGTCGTATCGTAGACCGGCACGCGCACTCTTCTTACTGTTTCGTCGAAAACAGGATCGACGAGACTCGTTACGGTCGATCTTGCCAATGTGGAACGGCTCGCTGCCAAGGTTCGGCAGCCCTGGCCGACATTGGCAGCACCACTGCGGCGAATTCTCGGCATAGGGCAAATCAACTCGAAGGCCGTAGGCCCTGCCCTGCAGAATTTCCGGGTTTAAGTTTCATTGGTGCGACGTGCTCGCAAAGCCCCAAAGACCGGTTAAGTTCGCAACACGTCAAATTCTCGGCGACACTCTGACGTTACAGCCCGCCTGTATGCACCCACGCAATGACGCAGATCTGTCTGGGTTCGGTCCACTCGGGCCAGAGAGGCGAAGATTTCGGGGTCGAGGCGTTTGGGCCACCGCGCGCCAGACAGAGCGATCCGATCCGTGTCATACCGTCAGAGGCAAGACACTAGCAATTGGGGGAGCAGATGAAGAAAGAGAATGACGTCGAGAAGCTCGTGCGCACGCTGCGTGCTCGAGCACCTGATGACGCGGCGGAATTGCTGGCCCGAGAGTCTCCCGAGTTTATTCGGGACACACTAAAGTTGTTGCCGGACGGGCACGCCCGTAAGGTGGCGGAGCATTTGCCACCGCATATGCGGCCTATCAAGCCTCATGGCGATGGCAAGGGCCTCGCGATCCCCGATTCGCTCGTCGAGCTGATGGACCCGATTCCCGCCAGCGTTCCTGTCGGGACAACGGTTGCTGCCGCAGTGGAGGCCGTCAGACGCGCAGAGGTGCCGACAGAGCTCACTTATCTCTACGTCACGGACGAGGGCGATAAACTGGTTGGCCTCGTGGTCCTGCGCGATCTGATGCTGAGCGAAGCGGACACCACGGTAGATCAGATCATGCTGCCAAAACCGTTCGCCCTCCCCGTCGATCTGTCCTTGAGCGGCGCCTGCAAGGCTGCGGTACGCCGCCACTACCCTGTCTATCCGGTGGTGGACGCGGAGGACCGGCTGCTGGGGCAGGTCCGCGGCTGGCGCTTGTTCGAGCAACAAATCATCGAGATTTCCGCCCAGTCTGGCCAGATGGTGGGCGTCCAGAAGGAGGAGCGTTCTTTTACGCCGCTGTTTTCAGCCTTCCTGAAGCGTCATCCTTGGCTACAGCTCAACCTGCTGACGGCCTTCATGGCTGCTTTCGTGGTCAGTTCATTCACAGGCACAATCGAGAAGATCGTCGCCTTGGCGGCATTCCTCCCGGTCTTGGCGGGGCAGAGCGGAAACACCGGCTGCCAGGCACTGGCTATGACGCTGCGTGGCCTTGCCCTGGGCGATGTGGATAAGCGACCGAAACTGCACCTGGTGATGAGGGAGGGCGCGCTCGGGATCGCCAACGGCGTGCTCGTCGGTCTTGTGGCGGCTGCGGCCATGTGGTTCTACGCCTCGCGCCAACCGGAGTCGGCAGCCCAGGCGCCCATGCTGGCACTTGTCATCCTGCTCGCCATGTCCGGATCGTGCCTCATGTCCGGAATCTCCGGCGTACTGATCCCATTGGGCCTGCGGCGGGTCGGCGCCGATCCGGCCGTAGCTTCAGCGATCTTTCTTACCACCGTCACCGATATCGTTGGCATGGGCCTGATGCTGGGGCTCGCCACCATGCTCGTGCTGTAGTTAGCGGCGCGTCCGCCGATGCGCGTCCTGCAAAAGGACGCGGTCGGCGGGATTATCACCGTGGGATTTTTTGGAGCTTTGAACCGCCGTGACTGAGCAGGTTGCGATACAGACGGATTTTGCGCGTCGTTTGAGCGCAGGCATGGGCCTTCTGGCCCAGGAACTCACCGCGGGTGTGACGACCGCGGGCGTAGCGCTGCCGATGTGCGTCTCCTCCGGCGTCCTTGCGCTATCGCCGCTCGGCGCAGATCGGGTGGCAGAAGGCGCGCTTGCCGGCGTCATCGCCGCCATTGCCGGCGGCGTTGTCGCGTCCGCATTTCAACGGTCGTTCTTCGTGACGACCATGCCCAGTAACTCGCTGATCCAAGCCAGCCTGCTGGGATCCCTGCTTGTCGCTCTCGACGGCAACACAACCCAAGCGCTGCTTGCCTTCGTCGGTTGCGTGATGCTGACCGGCCTGTGGATGATCCTCATCGGCGCAACCGGTCTCGCCCGGATCGTCAAGCTTGCCCCCCATCCGGTTGTCGCCGGGTTCGTCTCGGGCGTCGGCATCCTGGTCATCAAGAGCCAGATGCCGATGCTTCTCGCGGTCTCCTCCTGGAGCGGCATCGTGGCCGCGGATTTCAGCCTGGCGACGATCACAAGGCTTCCCTTCGGTCTTGCGCTGATCGCGGCCATGGCGATGATCACGCGGCATGCGCCTAAAGTTCCGGCGCTGCTTGCCGGCCTGATCATCGGCTATGTGATCTACCATGCTGCCCGTCTGTGGGCGCCCGACATTGAGCTCGGCCCCGTTATCGGCTCGATCGATATAGAGGGCTGGGCACCGGTAAGCATGATCGAGGCTGCCTCAACGCTCCGGCTGGGGCTGAAA
The DNA here is from genome assembly GCF_040319905.1 of Mesorhizobium sp. M0833. Classification (NCBI taxonomy): domain Bacteria; kingdom Pseudomonadati; phylum Pseudomonadota; class Alphaproteobacteria; order Hyphomicrobiales; family Phyllobacteriaceae; genus Mesorhizobium; species Mesorhizobium sp. M0833. The sequence goes on from NZ_JAMYOQ010000026.1 coordinate 7,035, forward strand.
CATATCTGGTGGACCCTGATTGCCGGCTCGTTGACCCTGGCAATCGTGGGAACGCTCGACACCGTCTTTACCCTGCGCACTGCGCGCAATCTGGCCGACGTTCAGGTCGGCCAGGACCGCGCCCTCGTCGGGCTGGGAATCGCCAATCTTGTCTCTCCCCTCATGGGCGGGCTGTTCGTATCCACGTCGGCCGCGCTGACCGTCGCCAACTACCGTGCCGGCGGGCGCATGCGTACGTCGACGTTTGCGAGCCGGGCGGTGCTGCTCGCTGCCATCCTTGCGTTCCCGGATCTGATCTTCTCAATGCCGCTGGTTGTGCTGTCCGCCATTCTGGTCTTCGTCGGCATCAATACCATCGACCGTTGGGCGCTGCGGACCGCGCGGCAAGCACTTCTCGGCAACAGCGCGGCGGGCCGAACCCAGGCACGGCGTAATATGGCCGTGGTCGCCGCTGTGGCGCTCGCTACAGTCCTTGGCCAACCCGTTGTCGGCGCCGTGGTCGGCGTGGCGCTGGCCTGCATCGTCTTCATGATCGAAATGAACCGGCCTGTGGTGCGGCGCAAGGAGATCGTCGGCAAGACGCGCTCCAGGCGCATCCGCTCCACTGCTCAGACCGAATTGCTGGCGATTCACGAGCGGGAGCTGGCAGTCCTCGAGCTGCAAGGCGTGCTGTTTTTTGGCAATGCCGATGAGCTCGCGGAGGAAATTGACCGGCTGCCCAGCGTAGTGCGGGTGATCATTCTCGATTTCCGCGCCGTCAGCGACGTCGACGCCTCCGGCGCGTTGACCTTGCAGCAGATCTCCGCTCGCTGCGCCCGGCGCGGTCAGCGATTGTTCTTCAGTGATCTCAGGGATGCCGAGGCCCTGGAGGAGTTTACGTCACAAAGCGATAAGCCCAACATCTACCCCGATCTCGAGGCGGCGCTGGAGCGCTTCGAAGAGGAAATTGTTGAGCGCACGGACAGTTCTGCCCGCTCGGTGATAGAGGTGCCGCTTGGGCGCACCGATTTCGGCATGACCATGGCACCAGAAGATCTGAAAGTGCTGATGAGTTATCTCGACCGCGTCGAGTTCCCCCGAGGCACCGTGCTGTGCCGCGCTGGCGATCAGGCCGACCGACTGTGGATGCTGACGCGCGGCTGTATCAGCGTCTGGGTGGATGCGCCTGGCGGACGGCGCCGGCTGGCGAGCATCGGGGCTGGATGCACAGTGGGGGAAATGGGGTTCCTGACCGAGCGACCGCGCTCGACCGACGTGATCGCGGACGAGGACGTTGTTGCCTATGAGCTGACCTCGTCGGCCGCCAACAAGATATCAAAGGCCAAGCCGCATATCGCGCAAGCCGTGTTGAGAAGCATTGCCCGCCAGCTCTCCGATCGCCTCCGCAATGCGACGGAAGACCTTCGGGTGAGCCATATGTGACATTGATGGATCAGGCCGCGACCAAATACGTGCAGAATCACGCGAACTATATTGATCTTGAAGCAAGCCAGGTTCGCTATCGCGTGATGAGTTTTGTTAGTTTGTATCGCGACCGAATATTTCGACCAATACAGCAACGCCGAGAAGATGTTTTTGCAACCAGCGCAGCCGAAATACGAATGGACCCGATAGTTTGTTGCGCGGCTGCAACAGCTGTTGAAAACTCGGACGATTTCGCCAAAGTTCAGTCGCCTTTTTTCTTGTGGTCGTGCTAAGTCCTTCGCACTGGTCGGGTTTGGGGTGGTTCTCGGCATGCAATCTTCGTTTCGAACAATCGTCGGCTGCGCCGCGGCGCTGCTTTGTAGCGGCGCATTGCCGGCTGGCGCGCAGGGTCTTTTTTCGGCCTATGACGATGCGTTTTCAGCCCGCATCGCCAGTCCGGCCGACAACGGAACGCTCGCCCAGTTCGTCACGGTTGCCGTCAACGCGGGACAGTACGATCAGGCGATCTCCTCAATCGAGCAGTATCTGATCAAATATCCGCGCGATGCGCGCGCCCGGCTGGCGGCCAGCCGGTTGTACTATCATGTCGGCTCCTATGAATTGGCCCGACGGCAGGTGCAGTACGGCATCGAGGTTGGGGGGCTGTCCGCGGCTGAGCAGCAGGAAGCTGCTCGCCTGCTTGCCCGCATCGAGCGCGCGTTGCGTGGCGTCACCTGGGAACTCGCCCTGACCGGCGGCGTGTTCAGCGCATTCACCGATTTTGAGCCGGGTGGGGCGCAGGACGACGACAGCTTCGTCTCGCCCTATGGGCGGGCGGAAGGCTTTGTGCGATGGGACCTCGGCACGCCAAGTGCCGACGCCCTCGTCCTTTCGGGTTCGTTGACGGCGACGCAGCGCTTTTTCACGGAAGACCTGTCGGTTCCCGGCAGCAAGGAGACTTTTGTCCACGGCAACGCCGCTATCACCTGGGACAAGGGGCTGCCCAATAGTGGGATCGATTCGCTGCGCCTGTTACTTTCGGCGTTTACCGTTACAGATCGTTTCGACAGCGACATCCAAGAAACCGGCATCGGCCTCAGTGCACGCTTTCTTGTGCGCCCGACCGTCGAGACGACGCTTTTTGCAGGCGGCGGCTACATCGATCTAAGCGCCTCGCAAGGCATTTTCGCCGATAGCAGGGTTTTCTATGAGGCAGGCGGCAGCTACCGCTTCCGCAATGGCCAGGCGCTCGGACTGCGCTTTGTCGGCTCGAATGACTTCGCCTCCGGATCTGGCGAAATCGGACACAGCTACACGGGCGAGATCCGCTATGGCGGCCTGTTGATGACCGTACCGGATCTTTTCGCATGGTCGCACCAGGTCGCGTTCTCGGCCGGCCACAGCAACACTCCCGATCTGTCCGTTGGCATCGGCACAAATATCAAGAGCGACTTCTGGCGCATTGCCTCGGAAAGCGATTTTCAGCTGACGGAGTGGCAGAAGATCAGCGTCGATCTCGCCTATCGCGAAACCAACTTCGACATCGCCAACCGCGACCGGAAATCGTTCGAAATGCTCATGAGCTACACGTTGACGCTCAATTGAAAGAGGCCGCGATGAGGACCCCGTACCGTCAGATCGCCATTTTTGTCGCCTGCCTTGCCTTCGCGGTACCATCCGCCGCTGAAACGATCGGGTCGATGACGGCCTACCAGACCAACATCGTCCGCAACAACGGCGGGACAATGAACGTCGGTGCCGGCGTCGAACTCGGCGATCAGCTGCGCAGCGATCCCACTGGTCTTGGAATGCTGGTGTTCCGGGACGAATCGAGCGCCAAGATTGGTCCGAACACCAGCCTGACGATCGATGAATTCGTCTACAATCCGGGCTCCGGATCTGGAAAAATCGACATCGGGATGAACAGCGGCCTGGCCCGTTTTTATGGCGGCCAGGTTTCGAAAGGCGGCGTCATGCAGGTTGCGACGCCGCATATGGTGCTCGGGGCCAGAGGCGGCATCATCGAAGTGCTGGTGGCAGCCGGCCAGACCGTCGGCATACTGCGCGCCGGCCGCATGACCTGCACGATCAATGGCAAACGGGTGGTCATCACAAACCCGGGCTACGCCTGCACATCGGACGATGGCAAGCTGCTGACCGGCTACGGCGGCATCGACACCTTCCCGATATTGGACAGCATCGACCGGATAGCCGGCACCGGCCTGCCAGGCGCACCGGGTCCTGGATTGGATGTAAGCGCGATCTGTGCATCGGCACTCGGCGGCTCGCTCAAAGTCTGCGACTCCACCGACGGCGCATTGCCCGGAGTGGTCATGGAGTTCCCCGACAGCCTGACGCCACCTGTGGGCGGCGGGGTGGAGGATGATGGCGAGTGTGAGGGTGAAGGTTGCTGCTATTACTGCAATTAGGCCTGGCCGCACGACATGAGCCTCTTGGTCGGTTGGCGCTGGGCTGATTGGCGGCAAGCTGGCAGGCGCAAAATATCGGGTCTCGCGGTCGTGCTCTTGCTGCTCGCTTGCCATTTGGCTTTCGACGGGCCGCTGTCGCGCCTGCGTGAGCGTACCTACGACTTCTACCAGTTTCTCGCCCCGCGCCAGGCGACCAGCAATCCTGTCGTGATCGTCTCGATAGACGACGCCAGCCTCAAGGCACATGGGCGATGGCCCTGGAACCGTGGCCTCTTGGCCGATCTGGTCGATGGCATCACCGCATCCGGCGCCTCGGTGATCGGGCTTGCGCTGGTGCTGCCCGAGGCCGACACCTCGCCTGAGGGCATCGCCGGAGACAAGCGCCTGGCAGCGGCGCTGGCCAAAAACCGAACGGCGCTTGCCGTCAGCCTGGGCAACGAGGCGACAGTTTCAGAAGCAGAGCCCAAGGCCGGCTGGTCGATCGTCGGGCAAGTACCCGACACACTTCCCGGCTTCACCGGCCTGACCGGCTCGCTTGCCCAATTCTCGAACGCCGCCGCGGGCCTCGGCGTCATTCGCACCTTGCCCGATCCCGACGGCGTACTGCGCCATGTGCCGCTGCTCTGGCTTCGCAATACCGCTCAAGGCGTGCAGCTGTGGCCGTCCTTCGCACTCGAGCTCCTGCGCCTTTATGCCGGGCAGGACGGCTACATAGCCCGCCTGAATGCCGCCGGGTTCGATGCACTCAGGATGGCCGGCGCCATCGTGCCGCTCGAACCGGAGGGGAGCATCCGCCTCTGGGAAACCAGCACCGATACGCCACGCATATCTGCCAGCACTATCCTTTCGGGCGACAGTGATCAGCGGCTGCGGGATGCCATTGTCATTGTCGATCTGTCGGCCGTGGGACTGACGCAGTACCTGCCCACCCCGACACGTCCAGCGCGACCAGGCGCGGACATCCACGCCGATGCAATCGGCCAGTTGCTTGCCGGGCGCTACCTGGCAGAGCCAACGCACGCGCGCACGGTGGAGCGGCTCTGGTTTGTCCTCACTGCCCTCATGTTCATCGGGATTTCCGGAGTGCTCGCCGAGCGTGTCGTGCTTGGTGCCCTGGCTCTCGCGCTGCTGGCCGTCACGCCCTTCGTGTTCGGCGCTCTCGAATACAGCATGCAGGGTACACTCTATGACCCGCTGCAGCCGGCGCTTGCGACGATCCTGGTAGCCGGCTTCGAAGGCTATGTCCTCTACAGGCGCAGCGAGCAGCGCCGGTCCACCCTGGCACGGCAGTTCTCCCAGTATCTGTCGCCTTCCGTGGTGCAGCGCCTCGCAAGCTCGGACACCGAAGCCATCCTGTCCGGCGAGAAGCGCGAGATCACAATCCTGCTCAGCGACATACGCGGCTTCACGACGATGAGCGAACAGCTCGATACCCAGGAAATTGCAAAGGTGGTCAACCACTTCCTCGGCATTGCGACCGATGAGATCCTCAAGCGCGACGGCACCATCGACAAGTTCATGGGCGACGCGGTGCTCGCCTTCTGGAACGCGCCGCTTGATCAGCCGGACCATCGCGAGCGCGCGCTCGCAGCGGGGCTAGCCCTGATAGAACGGGTAAAGCGTGAAGACGCCGCTTTCACCGCCGACGGCCACCCCTCTATCGCAATCGGCGTCGCCATCGAGACCGGCATCTGCTCGGTAGGCAATTTCGGCTCCGAACGGCGCTTCGATTACACCGCGATCGGCTCGCCCGTGAACCGCACGGCACGGCTCGAATCGACGACCAAGAAGCTGCGCATCCCCCTGGTGCTTGGTCCCGGCTTTGCGAAGGGAGCATCGATGCCAGTTGTCCAGGCGGGCGCCTTTGAGCTCCAGGGTTTCAAGGGCGAGGTGCCGGTTTTCACCGTTCCGGAGATGCAGGCTGCTCACCAAAGTATGAGCCGCGACGTAGAGAGCCAACGTGGTGAGCAATCTGGCGCCCCTGCCGTGGTGGTTGGTTCGCCGCCATCCGTGCAAATGGCACCGCCTGATCTTGCACCCCGAACCCGAAGCACACGCTGACCGGATCCAGCGGATCGCAGGGGTGCCGACCTGCTTTGTGAACTAATACTGCTGGGGAGGCCTAGGTGTCATCAAACGGCCCTTCAATTGCGGGTGGCTGTCAATTCGGATCAGCGCGACAGCCGATGAGACGCGTATAGACGGCGAAGGGATCCGTCGAGGTAACCCCGGCACCTTGGGCATGTGGGCGTTGACAGTGACATGGCCGGAGCGACGTGTTTCAGACGCCGAGCAATTCCCAGGACTGGGCACCAGAACCGAACCTCCCGACGGATTTTGCGAGTTGCATTCCTCCCTCCCCTCATCAAAACCGAGGCCGCCGAATTTTCGAGCGAGAAGATAGGCCGTGTTATCCAGTTCACCACGAATAGCAGCACGGCTTCGTTGAGTTCGCCGGCGCCATCATGTGGAGGCAGCGCGTGGTTCAGATTGTTTATCCTCGCCGCCGGATCATGCGCTCGGGATGTTCCCAAGAACATCCAGCCGTAGCACTCCCCGATCTGCCCTAACGAGAGAGTTCGCTGGGCCGGGATTATGGCCGTTATGAACCTGACGCAATCGATGCAGCTGGCGCTGGCCTCGTCGGGCGCGTGGGCGGTCTATCGACATCAATCGGTCGCCGCGGATGTTGGGATGCGCATGCGTCGGCGCACGTAGCGTCGATACGCCGCTCGCGAATTCGCTGGCGAGTATATCTCCGGTATGATATACATATATCACTCATGAGGATATACAAAATGCCGCTCTTCATTCGCGATCCCGACGTCGACGCCATGGCCGTCGAGCTGCAGCACATTACCAACGCGCGCAGCAAGACCGAGGCCGTCAGAACCGCCTTGCGCCATGAGATCGAGCGCAACCGCGGCAGCGTCCCGCTGCGCGAGAGACTTGCCAAAGTCAAGGAAATGGCGCGGCGGATCGGGCCGGCCAACCCTGATTTCGATATGAAGAAATTCACCGACCAAATGTGGAGCGACGACTGATGTTCGTCGATGCCTCGGTGATCGTTGCCATCCTGAATGAGGAACGTGGCGCGGAAGAACTGGAAAAGCGGCTCGCGGCCGCGACCAAGCCGCTGTATGTCTCCCCGCTCGTCCGGTTCGAGGCAGTCCAGGGTCTCGCGCGAGCGTCGGCCGAAGCCATCAAAAAGAACGCCAAGCCCACGGCCAACATGCTGGCGCAGGCCCGTGATACCGTCGACGCCTTTTTGATCGAGATCGCCGGCAAGGAAATCATGATATCCGGCGACATCGGCGACCGGGCGATCGAAGCCAGCATGAAATACGGCAAAGCAGTCGGGCACAAAGCCGATCTCAATTTCGGCGATTGTTTTGCCTACGCTTGCGCGAAGGCTCACCGGCTTGCCCTGCTTTACAAGGGCAATGACTTTTCACAAACTGATCTGGCGTAAGGCTTTCCTGGCCTTGCATCGCGGCGCGAGAGCCGATGGGCCCTTTTGCATGCTTTGGGCGAATCGTCGTCTTTCATGGTTAAACGCAATATTGCGAGGAACGTTCTCTGCAGCACTGGTTTTCTTCGGCATGATCACCGTCCAGGCACAGCGGGCAGACGGCATCTTCTGGGTGCTGCGATCGGTGCGCCATGCCGCGATCTGCCAGGGGGCGATACGGCCCACGCACCACCTGCTACAATCGCTTCGTCGATGGCGGAAAGCAGGTGTGTGGGACCGCCTCATGCATGGCATCACCAAAGCCCACGATTCAACGGTGCAGATGATCGATACCTCCATTGTTCGCGTCCATCAGCAAGGCGCGACAGCAAAAACGGGGATCGAGATTATTGTCTCGGTCGTTCCCGAGGCGGGCTGACGACCAAAATCCATGGTCTTGTCGACGCCGAAGGCAGGCCGATCAAGCTGACGCTCACGGCAGGTCAAATGAGTGACATCGCCTAGCGGACTTGATCAAGGATTGGCCCGAGGGTGCCATGCTGCTCGCCGACAAGGGCTATGATGCCAACGCCTTGCGCAATGCCGTCACCGAGCAAAAGGCATGGGCCAACATCCCGCCCAAGGCCAACCGCAAGGACCCGATGTGCTTCAGCCCCTTCCTCTGCAAGGCCCGCAACCTCGTCGAACGCTTCTTCAACAAGGCCAAGCAGTTCCGTCGCATCGCAACCCAATACGACAAGCTGTCTGAGAACTATCTTGCCGCCCTGAAACTCGTGTCAACTCGCATCTGGCTACACGGTGATGAGTCTACGTCCTAGTCTAGCGTTTTGCGTGGCCTCCCCGGTTGTCATTCGCCGCGCATGGTCGCCTGGAACGTCGGCAGGTGCTTCTTCTGCGCCTCGAGCATTTTCTCGCGATAGACGCCATAGATGACGTCGGTGTCGTGCAGTGTGACGCCGGCAATCGTTGGCGAGGCAAAAACCGGCAGTTCGATGCCGCGTTTCGAAAGCGCCTCGGCGGTGCGGGCGATCAGCTCATGCGCCAGGATCATGGCAAGCACGGTCGACGAACCGGAGACCGGCCGGCTCCAGCCCTCGACCGGCACGATGGCATCCTCGATCGGCGAGCAGGTGTCGATGACAAGGTCGGCGGCATCGGCAAGCCGTTTGCCGGAAGAGTGTGTCGCCGGCTTGTCGAGATTGTTCTTGCTGGTCACCGCAACGACAAAGATGCCGCGTTTTTTCGCGTAAAGCGCGGTGTCGATGCCGGACGAATTGCGGCCGCTGTGGCCGAAGATGATGATCGAATCGCCTTTGTTGAGCGGCTGGTGATCCAGGAATTTCTCGGCGTATTTCTCGGTCCGCTCCAGCCACAGAAGTTCGCGCACGCCGCCGGCGCCGAGCACATTATGCCACATGACACGCGGGTCGGTCAGCGGATTGAAGCCGACATAGCTGCCGTAGCGCGGAAACACTTCCTGAACCGGCAACACCGAGTGGCCAGAGCCGTAGAGATGAACCAAGCCACCGCTCTCGAGCGTGTCGGCAAAGCGGCTGGCCGCCTCACCAAAGGCTTCGGCATTGGCTTTCGAGGCCTGTTCGATGAGGGCGGCAAGGCGAGGTATGTAAAGATCGGACACGTCGGTACTCCTGTTATGGGTCGGCTTGGGTATGGCTCAGCTTCTTGCGGTTGGCGCGGCGCGACCGGCACGCAGCGTCGAGCGGATTTCGTAGCGGTCGCCACGCATGACCGAGACGGTGAATTCGAATGGGCCGCGCTCGTCGGTGGTGATGCGCTCGACCACGAAAGCGGGACTCCCCGCGGGCAGATCGAGCAACTCGGCATCCGCCGCTCCGACCGCACCGACACGGTAGTTTTCGCGTGCCGCGACCGGCACGATGCCGTAATGGCGCTCCAGCGCTTCGTAGAGCGAGCCCTGCAGCAGGCCGGCATCGAGAAAGCCGGGCACGCGCGCGGCCGAGAGCTGCGCCGTCTGGATACCGATGGGCTCGTTGTTGCCGAGCCTGAGCCGGCGGACGCGCACCACCGGGTCGCCTTCCTCGATCTCCAGCGCTCCGGCCGCGGCGGCATTGGCGGTGGTCAGGCTGCAGTCGAGCAAGCGCGAGCCCGCGACCACGCCCATATTGCCCATTTCCTGCGTGAAGCTGGTCAGTTCGCGGGTGCCGGCGACCAGCGTGGTGGAGCGCACGAAGGTGCCACGGCCATGTTCGCGCCTGAGCAGCCCGTGCTCCTCCAGATTGCGCAGCGCGTGGCGCAGCGTGATGCGGCTCACCCCGAACAGGGCGCACAGTCTGTCTTCGGCCGGAATCTGGTCGCCAGTCGCCCACTCGCCACTCTTGACGATGGCGCGAATGGCCTCTTCCACCTGATACCAGAGCGGCTCGGGCCTTTTGCGGTCCGGTTGCTGAAAGCTCGGCTCGCTCATCTTATCTGCCTCCACTGTGCTCCGGCGAGACCGGCCAGCGAGGCGCCGACGAGACCGGCGCGGGAACCGAATTCGCCGGACCGCAGAACGACGCCGCGCAGATGCGGCGGCAGCTGACGCCGCAATGCCGCAAGTAGTGGCGGCCCTACCACGTCCAGCGCATCGGCAAGGCCGCCGGAAATCAGGACTGCCTGGGGATCGAGCAGCGCGGCCGCACCCGCAAGGGCGGTGCCCAGCCGGCGCGCCGGCAGCTCCAATGCGTCAAGGGCGGCCGTCTTGCCAGCCCGGGCCGCCTCGACCAGCCTGCCGCCGTTGGCCAGCCCGATCTGGCGTGCCGCGGCGTCGAACGCCCGCCCGGAAGCGAAGCGCTCCAGCCAGCCGCTGCGGTCCTCGCCTTCATCCTCGATGTCGGCGCAGGCCCAGCCGAATGAGCAGGCGCCGCCACGTGCGCCGGCGACGATGCGATTATTGGCCAGAACGGCGGAGCCGATGCCGGTGCCGATCGCCAGCAGGATGGCATCGGACAGGCCCTTTGCAGCACCTTCGACCGCTTCGGCCAGCATGGCGATCTGTGCGTCATTGCCAACGGACAAGCGCAGACGAGGAAACAACGCCGCGATGTCGACACCGTCGAGATAGGGCAGGTTCGGAACCCAACGACAGACCGAGCCCTCGACAAGCCCCGGCACCGCCAGGCCAAGGGCGTCGACCGGACCGGCCTCGGCGCGCAACGCGCCGATACGGGCAACGAAGGCATCAAGGCTTGCCGGCGCAGGCTCGCGGCTGAGCATCTCCAGCCAGCGAACATCGCCGGTATGGATTGCGGCGCGCAAATTGGTGCCGCCAAGATCGATGGCCAGAACGCGTGTCATCGAGAGCGGCTCCGATTGGCAGCCGGCGCGAACAGCCCGCTTCCGGCATGCCAGGATTGCGACGCTGCCACAAAACCCTGCGCGTAGCGCGTGCCGCGCAGACAGCCGCGCAGCCGATAAAGTGCGCTGTAATAATCGACATACGGGAAACTGCTCAGGCCACGTGCAAGTTCGTATTCCTGCACTGCCTCGCTCCAGGCGTCGAAGCCGTCACTAACATCGACGAGATGCTCGGCACGAAAGCCCTCGTCGTCCTCCCAGTTCTCGCCGAACAGCAGCAGTTGCGGTGTGTGCGCAGCATGGTCGCGCTTCAGCGTCGGCAATGCCGCAAAGAAGATGCCGGTCTGCGTCAGCCGGGCCGCGGCGCGATGGTCCTTGTGCCAGCTGCCATGCCAGTGGGTGATAACGATTTGCGGCTTCAACTGGCGCACAACGTCGCACACCTTGAGCGCCGTCTCGTCGTCGCAAGGCAAGAAGGCGTCGTGCAGCCCCAGACTGCGCATGGCAACGCCGAGCCTGGCTGCGGCCTTTGCGGCCTCCTCCTCCTTCTGGACGCAATAGTGCTCGGGGGCGAGGCTCGGATGGCCCTGCTCGCCCATGCTGAGATGCAGGAAGGTGACTTCAGCGCCACCTTGCACTGCCGCCGCCGCCAGTGGACCGGCAATCACCTCGGCATCGAAGGCGTGCGCCCCCACGACCAGGATCGAGCGTGCGGCATAGACCTTGTCCTCGATCATTTCACGCCTCCCCCGGTGCCGACGCCTTCGCGAATCTGGCGGGCGAGCAGACAGTACATGATCAGGATGGGCGCCATGGAGATCGCAAGCGAGGCGAATACCAGGCCCCAATCCGTGCGGAACTGTCCGACAAAGACGCTGATCGCCAGCGGCACGGTCTTGTAGCGATCATCGAAGATGAAGATCAGTGGGAAGAAGAAGTCGTTCCAGACGGCGATAGCTGTGAAGATGGCGACGATCGATATTGCGGGCTTCACCATCGGCAGCACGATCTGGAACAGGATGCGCGCCTCGCCGGCCCCGTCCATACGCGCCGCCTCGTCGAGTTCGGACGGCAGCACCCGCATGAAATTTGCGAAGATGAAGACGGCGAAGGGAATGCGGATAGCCGAATAGACGAGGATCAGGCCGGTCAGCGAATCGAGCAGGCCAAGGTTGCGCATCAGCGTGAACAGCTCCACCGAGGCAAGCCGGATCGGCAGCATGATGCCGGACAGGAACAGGCCGAGCATGATGCCGTTCCAGCCCAGCCGATAGCGGCTCAGCGGAAAGGCGGCCATTGCGGACACGAAGATGGTCAGGATCACCGCGCCGCCGGTGACGATCAGGCTGTTGATGAAATTCTGGCCGAGATCGGCGCGCGTCCAGGCCGCAACGAAATTGTCGAAGGCAAAGCTTTGCGGCAGGCCGAGCCTGTTGTCGTAGATCTCCGCCGTGGTCTTGAAACAGGAGACGACGAGAATATAGAGCGGCAACAGCACCGCTGCGGTCCACAGGACCAGCGCCGTCCAGCCCGGCAGCCGTGCGAGCTGTTGAGGGATGACGAGCGCGTTCACAATTGCACCGTGCGACGGTCGAAGAAGCGTAGCATCAGAAGCGTGCCGATGCTGAGGATGAGAAACAGCAGCGTTCCCAGCGCAAGCGCCAGGCCTATATCCGTGATGCCGACCGCGCCTTCGGCGCCGAAGGCGAGCCGGTAGAAATAGGTTACCAGCGTGTCGGTCGAATAGCTTGGATTGCCCTGCACGCCTTGCATGACATAGACGATGTCGAACTGGTTGAAGGTGTTGATGAACGACAGCGTCGTCAGCGTGCCGATGGCCGGCATCAGCAAAGGCAGGGCAACCGAGACCAGCATGCGGCCGCTGCCGGCGCCGTCCAGCCTGGCAGCCTCGAATATCTGGCCGGAAATCTGCCTGAGGCCGGCCGTGTAGATCAGCACCGGCAGGCCCATCCAGTTCCAGGCGTCGACGGCGATTAGCATCGCCAATGCGGTGTGGCTGTTGCCGAGCACGGTCAGGCTGCCTTGATGCAGGCCAAGGCCGTTGAGCATCCATTCGATGGCGCCGCCGGGCGCCAGCAGCAGGCGCCACAGGGCGCCAACGATAACCGGGCTCAGTACCGCCGGGAAAAAGAAGACCGACTGGAAGAAGGCCGCACCCTTGTCGCGCAGGAACAGCAGCCAGGCGAACAGCAGGCCAAGGCCGTTCTGAAACAGCATGATGCCGAAGAACCAGGCGACGTTGTGCCAGAGCGCTCCGTAGAGCCGTCCGCCGCTCGGGAAAACGAACAGGCGGGTAAAATTCGACATGCCGGCGTACTCCAGCATGCGCAGGCCCCTCCAGACGAAGAAGCTGCCCCACAGCGACATCAGCAGCGGATAAAGGACAAACAGCGAATAGACGGCCAATGCCGGCAGGATGAAAAGCAGGGCCATGCGCTGCTGGGTGCGCTGAAGGCTGCTTTTGCGGCGACGGGCGATCATGTGCTGTTTCGAGCAGGGTGTGACGGCCTACTGCTTCGGCTTGAACCAGCTGCTGACGGCTGCCTGCATGTCGGCCGCCAGCTTCTGCGGCGTGATGTTGCCTTCGACCATGTCGATGATCTCGGACTGCAGGATCGAGGAGGCCGTCGGCGTCTGCCAGCGGAAGCCGACAAGCGTCAGATAGGGTGTAGAATTCTTCGACATTTCCATCATCTTGGCGAGCACCGGGTCTTTAACGGTGACGTCGGTGCGGGCCGGCGGCCAGCCCAACTCGTCGGCGAAGAGCTGCGCGAACTCGGCCGAGGCCATGAAGTTGAGCACCTTGATCGCTGCCTCCTTGTTGGCGCTTTCAGAGACCAGGCCATAGGAGCCGTCTGAAAAGGCCGAGGTGTAGAGCTTGGTTGCCGGGTCATCGGCGGGGAACGGGAAGATCGAGAATTTCAGCTTCGGGTTCTGCGCTTTGAAGCTGCCGTTCTCGAACGAGCCGCCGAAGAACATGGCCGCCTTGCCGCCGATGAATTGCTGTGTCGATGTGGTGTAATCGACGCCGGCAAAGCCGTCGGAGAAATACGGCTTCAACTCGGCATAGCGTTTCAGGGCACCCACGTAGCGCGGATCCTCGAAGGTCGCCTTGCCGCTCATCATTTCGTCGTAGAAGCCCGGGCCATAGATGGTCGGGCCGACGACACCAACGCCGATCTCCAGTGCCCAGGCGGAGCCGTTGGCGCCGCCGGCGGCAATCGGCGTTATGCCGGCCGCTTTCAGCTTCTCGCAGGCGGCGACGAAATCCTTGTAGGTCTTGGGGATCTCCATGCCCTCGGCGGCAAAAATGTCCTGGTTATAGAAGACGCCCATCATGGGCACCGAATAGGGCACGCCGTAGATCTTGCCGTCGGCGCGGCCACGAGCGCCGCCGAGGGCGGCATCAGCGATGTTCTTCAGCTCCGGCACGCTGTCGTCGAGCGCATCGAGATAACCACCCTCGATGAAAGGTTGCAGTTCCCCGTATGCCTTGAGCTGGGCGATATCAGGCCCGCGGCCGCCACGCAGCGCCGTGCTCAGCCGGTTCTGGTAGTCGGCGTCGGGGGTGAACTGGACGTTGACCTTGATGCCTGGGGTCTTGGCCTCGAAGGCATCGAAGATGCGGCGCATCGCAGCCTGGTCCTCGGTGCGCCAACTCCACAGGGTCACGGTGTCCTCAGCCTTTGCCGGCAGTGCGGTGAGGACCCCGGTGCAGACTGCGGCAAAGCCGCCGATCAGGCCGAGTGCGGCGCGTCGATGAATTGAAAACATACTCAGTCTCCCATTCTTGTCGATTGTCATTCCCACAGCGGTTCAAAAGCCGAGAGGCGGTCATAAGCTTTTCTCATCTCATTATAACAACATGACTTCGACCGCAAGTGCCTTGCAGTAGGTTCGGGCATGGCCGGCAGGGGAGAATCAGCTCGAACTGTATCACCTAATTCTTTGTTTTCACTATGTAATCTCGCACGCCTTGTGGACCGCAGTAAGAAAACGCCGTAACACCGGCAGGACCTCATCACGAAGATAGCGCTTGCATCGTTGCTTTATGTTGTCATAACGTCATGGACATCGCGGTGTGGCTATGCGGAGGGTCGGATGTCTTTGGCTTGGATTTCGAAACTGGCACTGGCTGCAGGGTTGTTGGCCTCGCCCACCCTGGGTTGGGCCCAATCGGTCAATATCTCCTATCTGACCCACTGGTCTCCCGAAACGGTCGCTTTGCTGGACGCCGCGGCCAAGGACTACGCCAAGAGCAATCCGGATGTGACCGTCACCATTCGCGCCGTTCCCTTCGGCGATCTCCTGACGACACTGCGTTCCCAGGGCGGCAGTTCCGATGGGCCGACGATCGGCGGCATCTATGATTTGTGGCTGCCCGAACTGGCGCGAGACAAGCTGGTCGCGCCGGCCCCCGATGCGGTTGCCGGCGAGGTTAAGAGCGCATGGCCGGCTGGTGTCGTCAGTGCGGCATCGGTCGGCGGCACGCTCTACGGCATTCCAAACGAGATCGACGTCTATGCGTTGAACTACAACAAGGAGTTGTTCAAGCAGGCCGGCATTACGGCCGCACCGAAGACCTGGTCCGAATTGAAGGATGCGGCCCAGAAGCTGACCAGGAAAGATGCCGGCCAGCAAGGTTTCGGCATGATCAACTCCTGGGCGGCTGGCGTCGTCCACCCGTTCGCCTCGCTGCTGGTCTCCAATGGCGGCGAGCTGGTCAAGGACGGCAAACCGATGCTCAACAGTCCTCAAGCCGGCGAGACTTTCCAGCTCTACGAGGATCTGATCAAGTCGGGCGCCAGCGATCCGGCGATGGCCACCGCCGACGCCAACACCACCGGCCCCTTCCTAGACAATTTCGTCTCCGGCAAGACCGGCATGATCATCATGGCCAACTGGTGGGAAAGCGCATTGAAGAGCGGCATGGGCGACAAGTTCTCCAATATCGCCACCGCACCCATCCCGGTCGGCCCGAGCGGCGACAAACCGCACTCGATCTCTTATTCGTGGATGACCGTCGTCAACGCCAATGCCGGTCAGGCCGAGCAAAAAGCGGCATGGGATTTCCTGGCATGGCTGAACAGTCCGAAGTCCGGCAAGAACGGCGCCTCGGCAATGTCGGATATTCTGATGTCGATGGGCATTCTGCCGACGCGGACCTCCGACATCGAAGCCCACAAGGACAAGCTCGGTTCCGAGTTCCTGTCCGGCTATGTCAGCGTGCTTGCCGACGCCAAGCCCTTCCCTGTCGTCCCGGGAGGGCAGGAGTTCAGCGAATCGCTCCAGCAGACGCTCGAGGCGTTGCAGTATGGGCAGCTCTCGGCCAAGGATGCGCAGGCGAACGCGCAGGCCGATGCCGTCTCGATCCTGGAGCGTGCCGCCAAATAGCGAAGGCGCCGTTTCGTGAGCCCGACGCTTTGGAAGCAGAGCGATGATCAAGACCTATCGTGCCTCGGCGGGCATCATGCTGGCGCCCGCCGTGACATTGATCGGCGTTTTCATCCTGCTGCCGATGCTGCTCACCATCTGGCTGTCATTCCAGGACTGGTCGACGCAAACACCTTTTTCCAGTGCGAGCTTCATCGGCTTCGACAATTTTCGCGAAATATTCGGACCGACCTCGGTCGGGCGGGATTTCAAGCGAGCACTGCTCAACACCGCGATCTACACGGCATTGTCGGTGATGCTCATCCTGCCCCTGTCGGTAGTGCTCGGCTTGTTGGTCCACCAGCGCGATGTCGCAGGCGGCACGGCGCTGCGGACCGTGTTGTTTTCCACCTACATGGTGCCGATGATCGCCGTGACGCTGGTCTGGTCGAAGCTTTATTCGCCGAGCGAAGGGCCCCTCAACCAGATACTCGGCCTGGCCGGCATCGGCCCGCAACCCTGGCTGTCCTCGCCAAGATCGGCGTTGATCTCGATCGTCGTGCTCAATGTCTGGCAGCAGATCGGCTATTTTACGGTGCTGGCGGTTGCCGGGCTGACCCAGATCCCGGGCAGTCTTTATGAGGCGGCGACTCTGGACGGCGCCAACCGGCGCGAACAGTTCCGCTTCATCACCTTGCCACTACTGCGGCGCACGCTTCTGTTCAGCGCCGTCATCGCCATCATCAACGCCGTGCAGGTATTCGAGCCGGTCGCGCTGATCACCCAAGGCGGGCCGGTCGGCTCGACCAACGTGCTGACCTATCACATCCGCCGTGTCGGCATCGAGCGCGCGCAAGGCGGATTGGGCTCGGCCATGGCGGTGATGCTGATGTTGGCGCTGATCGTCGTTGTGTGCGCGCTGTTTGCATTTGCCAACCGGAAGAACGCCGAATGAGCCCGCGGGGCCGCTCAGGATCGAGCCGGTTGGCTCGCAAACGCCTAGCCGGCCGCAGAGCGCTGCTCGCTACGCTGATACTGCTGGTTGCCGTGGCCTCCGCCTTCCCGCTCTTGTGGATGGTACTCTCCAGCCTGAAGACGCCGGCCGAAACCATGCAGGTGCCGCCGGTGTGGATACCGCGCACGCCGAGCCTCGAAGCCTATGAGAAAGTCTCCGGCGTCATCAATGTCGGCCGCTCGATGTGGAATTCGCTGGTGATCGCCTCGATCACCACCGCAGGCATTCTGGTCACCAGCATGATGGCTGGCTACGCCTTCGCCAAGCACCACTTTCCCGGTCGCTCGCTGCTGTTTTCCGTGCTGATCGCCACAATGTTTCTGCCGCCGATCGTCACGCTGATCCCCTTGTACCGGCTCGTCGGATCGATCGGCCTGAATGCCAGCCTTGCCGGCATCATCGTGCCCAACCTCGCCAATGCCTTCGGCATCTTTCTGATGCGCCAGTTCATCGCCGGCGTGCCGGACGATTTGATCGACGCGGCGCGGATGGATGGAGCGTCGGAACTGCTGATCCTGTTCAAGATCGTCGCGCCGAGCGTGGCGCCCGCGATTGCAGCACTGGCGCTGTTTGCCTTCGTCTATCACTGGAACAGCTATCTCTGGCCGCTGACGGTTCTACAGGGCAATGCACACGACTATCCGATCGTCATCAGTCTGAGCCGTCTGCTCAGCTACAACAGAGGTGCGCTCAACACCGGACTGGTGATGGCCGGCGCCACGCTTGCCGTGCTGCCGCCATTGGTGCTGTTCGTTTTCCTGCAGCGCTTCTTTGTGGATTCGATCGTCGGCTCGGCGATCAAGGGATAGCGTCGGCGGCACTGCCGGCATCCGCCCGGCTGTCATTGGGACGCGCTGGTGCGCATAACGGAGCTACGCTGATAGCCGCGTTCTGATGCTATCTGTTGATCGGCGAATCCGACGCGAATTCCCCCCGCTGCCTACGTCCATCCAGCGCAGCCCGGTCAAGGGGTCTTGATGATATTGGTTATGCTGCTATATATGTAACTGTGATCATCACCCAAGGAGCGGGATATCATGGCACCTACCAACGAGACCATCGAACTGTCGGGATTTGGCGCTCTCACCGGAACGCCGAAGCAGGTTGGTGACCAACTTGATCGGCTAAGTGCGGAGCAGGTCATAGCACTAACGTTCGAGCATGGGAGCGAACCTGCTGTGCGCAGCCTCGCGGCCACGCTCGTCAGCATTGCGCCTCTGGTTCGTACGATCCTGATTAATCATCAACGCGAAGCCATAAGCTCAATAATCGAGGCCCTGGTCCCTCACGTACCGCCCCCGCAGCATATGCTTATGGAAGCGCGGATGACGGCCGAGGCGAGAGGGGCAGTGTTGGAAAGCGGTGATTGGCTGACCGCTCCCCAAATCGCGTCAATGGCAGGGTTCAGCACAAGCAACCCAAGTGCGCAGCCAAACAAGTGGAAAAAAGAAGGGCGGATCTTCGCAGTTCGGCATCGGGGCGTAGACTATTTTCCTGGCTATGCTCTGGACTCTACCGCTGGATACCGGCCTGTCAAAACACTCGCTAAGGTTCTGAGTGTATTGCACAGGAAAAAGGATGACTGGGGGCTCGCCTATTGGTTTGCATCGGTCAATAGCTTCCTTGGAGGCAAACGTCCGCAAGATGTGCTCGCCTCGGACCCCGAGCGTGTTCTTGCAGCCGCCGAGGATGAGCTGGTAGGCGCACCCCATGGCTAAATCAAAGATAGGACGGGAACCGACGACTCCAGTTCCCGTTCCATCGAACGATTTGCAGAACACCATTACTCGAACGATCTGGCCAGTGGACCAGGTCATCCATCGCATCCATTTGAATCTGTATGCCGGCGCGCAGTTCAATCCCGGGTTCAAAGGCAATGCCCGCTTCAGCCCGATCAGGAATGCAAATGGGGCAAGTATCCCAACTCTGTACGGTGGCACAACCTTTCACTGTGCGGCGATGGAAACTGTCTTTCATGATGTGCCATTCGCAGCAGGCCTGAAGACCTACGACAAGGTGAAACTGGCGGGTCAAGTCTATTCGCAAGTGTCACCACGGCATGAATTGGTGCTGGCTGATTTGAGCGTCACGGCGCTTAGAAAACTCGGCATCAAACGCAACCAGATCATAGACACCGAGAAGGCCCTCTATCCCGCAACACGCCTATGGGCCAAAGCTATTCACGCCCAGTGCCCGGATATCCAAGGGCTTTTCTGGATTTCTCGGCAGGACGACCGGGCTTTCGCCGTGATGCTATTTGGCGATCGAATCCCGGCAAAGATGTTGGTACAGTCAGGCGCGTCACTCGATTTGACAGGGGATTTTGAGGTCTATTCCGATTTGCTCGAGCTCGCCGATCGTATCGGCGTAAAGATCGTGGGCGTCGGCTTCTGAAGCGGCAACACACGTGCCCTCAACACCGGACTGGTGATGGCCGGCGCGTCGCTTGCCCTGCTGTCATCGGTGCACTTCGTTTCCTGAAACGCTTCTTCGTCGATTGAATCGTCCGCTCGTCGGTCAAGGGTTAGCGTCGGCGGCACTGCCGGCATCCGTCCGGCTGTCATTGGGACGCGCTGCTGGGAAGAACGGAGCTATGCAGATGGCCACGTTCTGAGAGCGAACAGTACATCAGCGAACCTGGACGCGAATGCCTCCACCGCCTTACTCGCAGCGAGTGAATTGAATCGGACGCTTGGTACCGCCGAGACCGTCCTCACAGTGAACAAATTCCGTGGCCTCACCGGAAATCTCAACAGCGTTAACCGGATAGAATGCTCCCACAATGAATGGCTTAGCGGTCCGTCGCTGGCACGCAACACAATGGCATGCGACAACCAGTTTTGACGGTTCCCGCAACGTAAGTTTAAGAGCGCCGCAAAGGCATTGGGCCTCGGCCATGGCAAATCCCGTCTAGCCGGTCAGGTGATGTGGAAATTTCGGGGTGAGAGGCGGCCGCGCCGCATTGGAAGCGACAAGCAGCCGTCAGGCGTGCGACCCGATCAAGGGTCAGGAGTACACAACAAAAGCACGATACATTTCGAGGCAGCCGTCGACCAGCGAAAAAAGCTGACGACGACGATGTCTGTTATGGGTCGAACTTCCTGTTGACCGCTTGACGCGGAAAACAACCTGTCCTCAACAACACAGGACTGGTGATGGCCGGCGCACTGCCTGTCGGTGCTCTTCGTTTTCCGAAGCGCTTCTTCGTGGATTCGATCGTAGGCTCGACTATCTAAGAGCATCGTCAGGGCGGACCTGCGGTTTTCCACTATTATGATCGGCTCGTGCCCCAATTTTTCTACCAACCTCGCCGCGACTCAAGTATTAGGTTTTGCTTATGGAGCGTCGGCACGCCATCCGGAGGATCAAGGACGGGCTTTGGGAGGTCTATGACATAGACAATGAAGAGGTTGTCTTCGTGGACAGCGTAGCTCTGACCAATTTGCGGGACGAAGACGCACTCGATGCATTGGAGTTGCTAATGGGTGGATTTCTTGTTCCGAGCAGGCTTCCAAGGCTCGGTTGATGGTTTCTCCGGGAACCATGTTCGCGCGCACTTCGCGCGAAGCGACCCCAGCCTCGTCATTGTGGTTTCCATCAGAACCGCAGGGCACGAGCTTCCAGCGCCGGGTGCCCTGCGACGAGACATGGGGGTGGCACCAAGCGGGCGGGAAGGATGATCGCAACTACGCACCGATCTACGCGGCAAATCTTGGCTCAGGAACTCCCGCTACACCGAGGCCGGTGACGGCAAAAAGGCTGCCACGTAAAACTCCGTCGCCCGGAAAGCGCGGCAGCGGCGGCTTGGCCATCGACGTGACGTACAGGGTGTCGAGCTTCGGCCCGCCGAACATGACGCTGGTGATCTTCTTGACGGGCATGTCGATGATGCGATCAACACTGCCGTCGGGCGCGTAACGCACCAGCCTGCCGTCATAGACCAGCGCGTTCCAGAGGAATCCTTCCGCATCGACGGTCGAGCCGTCGGCCGCCCCTCCCCGGCTGGTATCGACGCGCGTGAAAGTGCGCCGGTTGGTGGCGCCACCCGTTTCGATATCATAGTCGTAGGCCCAGATCTCGCCGGTCCAGGTGTCGGCGAAATAGAAAGTGCGGTCGTCGGGGCTCCAGCATGGGCCGTTCGAGCAGATGATGCCGGAATCTATTTTGGTGACGGAGAAATCGGGATCGAGCCGGTAGAGCCCACCGGACGGCCCCTCTTCCATGGTATCCATCGAGCCGGCGAAGAAGCGGCCGCGCCGGTCGACCTTGCCGTCATTGAGTCTGTTCATCGGCCTGTCCGGCTCCGGATCATGGATCGGCGTCACCTCGCCGTTGGCGAAATCGAGCAGATGGAAACCGCGCTGCAGCGACACCACCGCGCCGCCGCCGTCCTTGCGCAATGCCATCGAGCCGATCTTCATCGGCACGTCCCAGCAACGGATCTCGCGGCCGTCGGCGGTCGCTCGAAACACGCGCCCATCGAAACTGTCGATCCAGTAAAGGCGCTCCTGCTCGACGTCCCACAGTGGTCCCTCGCCCAGCGTGGTCTTCACGTCCACTACGACTTCGATCTTCATGCGGTCCTCCTCTGTTTTCGGCGCTCTCGCCAACTGGTCAGAACGCGACCTTGTCGCCGCCTTTCAATGACAGGATTTCGCGAGCCTCGTCGGGCGTCGCCACTTCCATGCCGAGGCCTTCGATGATCTTGCGGGCGAGCACCACCTGCTCGGCGTTCGATTTGGCAAGCTTGCCCTTGCCGGCCCACAGACTGTCTTCGAGCCCGACGCGGATATTGCCGCCAAGCGCTGCCGATTGCGCGGCAATGCGCAACTGGCTGGCGCCCGCGCCCAGCACCGACCAGCGGAATCGATCACCAAACAGCCGGTCGGCGGTGCGCTTCATATGGGCCACGTCTTCCGGATGCGTGCCGATGCCGCCGAGCAGGCCGAACACCGACTGCACGAAGAACGGTGGTTTCACCAGCCCGCGATCTGCGAAATGGGAGAGGTTATAGAGATGGGCAATGTCGTAGCACTCGAACTCGAAGCGCGTGCCGTTGTCGTAACAGGTCTCCAGTATGTACTCGATGTCTTTGAACGAGTTGCGGAAGACCAGGTCACGCGTCGCTTCCAGGTGCGGCCTTTCCCAGTCGAACTTGAATGTTTCGTATTTGTCTACCAGGTGATAAAGCCCGAAATTGATCGACCCCATGTTGAGCGAGGCGACTTCCGGCTTGAACTGCGCGGCGGGGCGCACACGCTCCTCGACCTTCATGTAGGGACTGCCGCCTGTGGTGATGTTGATGGCGGCATTGGTGCCCTGCTTGATGCGCGCCAGGAAGCGCGCGAACGCCTCCGGCGTCTGGTCGGGCTTGCCGGTCTCAGGGTCGCGGGCATGCAGATGCAGGATCGCCGCACCAGCCTCGGCCGCCGCAATCGCCTCCGAGGCGATCTGGTCTGGCGTGATTGGCAGATAAGGCGACATGGTTGGTGTATGGATTGCCCCCGTCACCGCACAGGTGATGATGACCTTGCCCTTGGCTTGCTGGGCGCCGGGCTTGCGGCTTGTTTCCGTCATCGTCCAAACTCCTGATCCGATTTTTTCTTGTGCGCAGCCAGCGCCATCAGTCGGCGGTCGCGCCAGACCTGCCGCTCGCCGAGTTCGTCCCGCGGCAGCCGGTTGCGGCGCTCGGCCTCGACCGTCTCCATGACCTCGCCGGCCCAGTCGACCCGACGCAGCATCTGCGGGAAGATGTTGGAATAGATCGTCTGGTAGCGCTCTACATAGTCGCGCACGCCACCAGGCGCGTTGAGGTCGATCGTTTCGAACGGACCCATGAACGACCAGCGCAGCGCCAGCCCGTCGCGCAGTCCCGTGTCGACATCCTCGACACTGGCATAGCCGTCGGCGACGAGCCGAAACGCCTCCTCCAACAACGCGCCCTGCAATCGGTTCATGATGAAGCCGTCGAGTTCGCGCTTCATCACCAGCGGCGCGTGGCCCGCCTCGACAAGAAACGCACGCGTCCTTTCCACCGTTTCGGCGGAGGTCCACGGCGCCGGCACGACTTCCGCTGCCGGGATGAGATAGGGCGGATTGATCGGGTGCACGACGAGGCAGCGATGGCGCCCCTGAAGATGATCGCTGAATTTCGACGGCAACAGCGCCGAGGTGGAACTGGCGAGCACCGCCTGCGGACCGGCAAGGGCGTCGATCCGGGAGAACACTTCCCGCTTCACCTCGAGGTTTTCCGGCGTGTTCTCCTGGACGTGGACGGCATCGGCCAGGGCCTCGCCAAGCTCCGCCACAATGGTGATGCGGCCAAGCACGGCATCGACCGCCTGTCCCCGCAGCAAATCGTTGGTGGCGAGGTCGCCGAGCACGCCGGCGATATAGTCGCGCGCACCGCTGGCCGCGGCCGGCGCCTGGTCCCACATGCGCACATCATGGCCTGCACGAGCGAAGCTGATCGCCCACGCTCGCCCGATGAAGCCGCTTCCGACAATTGCTACCTTCGCCATGATCTCCCCCTCAGAGTGTCTCGACGTTGCCGTCGACGCCGAGCGACTGGCCGGAAATGTTGATGCCCGCATCGGAAAGCAGGAAGGCCACCATCGCCGCGACATCGTATGGGCTGGTCATGCGGCGCAGCGAGATGTTCTGCAGATAGCGTTGTGTCATCTCCTCGTTTGAAACGCCGAGCTGCTTTGCCCGGTCGGCAATGACCTTGTCGATGCGCGGCCCTTCGATGATGCCGGGCAAGATGGCATTGACCCTGATCCCATGCGGTCCGAGTTCCTTTGCAAGACTCTGGGTCAGGCCGACAACGCCGAACTTGGCAGCCGAGTACGGCGTTCGGAACGCATAGCCATGGCGGCCGGCGGCCGAAGACATCGAGACGATCGAGCCGCCGCCCGCCGCCTTGATCAGCGGCACGGCACGCCGCGCGCACAGGAACTGGCCGGTCAGGCAGATATCTATGCAACGCCGCCAGTCTGCCGGATCGATCTCATCGACGCCGCCGGTCGGCCCGGCAATGCCGGCATTGTTGATCAGGGCGTCGAGCCCGCCGAGCTTCTCCTTGATAGTCTCGAACAGCCGGTCGACATCGTCGTCGCGCGAAACGTCGGCCTTGACCGCAGCGGCAAGGGCAATCCTTTTCGGAGCGGACGCCAATGCCTCGTCCGAAATATCGCAGATCACGATACGCGCGCCGAGCCGCGACAGCGTCTCTGCAATGGCAAAGCCGATGCCGCCGGCGCCCGCCGTGACCAGCACGCGCTGGCCTTTGAGCCCAGTCAGGAATTCGTCCGCCGATGCCGGTGCGCTTGAGCTCATTGTTCCATCCCTTTCACTGAATCCGCCTTTCACGCAGCGCCATGACGGCACCGAGCACCACCAGCCCGAACAGGATCGCCCGCGTCGCATAAGGAAGCGTCGTGCCGGCGAGCAGCATCTGCAACGCGGTCAGGAGCAGCACCCCGCCCAGCATGCCGAGATAATGGCCCCGCCCGCCGGTGATCAGCGCACCGCCGACCACGACGACGGCGATGGAGGGCAGCAGATAATCGTCGCCCATGCCGAGGCTGGCCTGGCCGGAAAAGCCGGTCAGCATGATGCCGACCAGCGCCGCGCAGACTGCCGACAGCACATAGACGAGGATCAGCGTGCGACCGACCGCTATGCCGGAGAGCTGGGCTGCGCGCAGGCTGTTGCCGATGCCGTAGACGCGGCGGCCGAAAGCGGTGCGGCCGAGCAGCAGCACGGCAAAGACGACGAAGGCGATCATGAACAGCACCACCGGCGTGATGGCGAATACCTTGCCGGTCATGAACCAGCGCAGCATCGGCGAGGAGAAGCCGGCCGGCGTACCCTGCGAGTAAAGCAGCGCGACGCCTTGCAGAACGCCGTTGGTGGCCAGCGTCATCACGATCGGCGAGATGCCGAGAAAGACGATACCGATGCCGTTGGCGAGACCGATCAGGCAAGCGATGAGCAGCACCGCCGGTAGCGCATAGGCAAGTGCAGCGTCGGATCCGTTGACCATACCGGCAAGCAGGATGCCCGACAGGCCGATCGTCCACGGCACTGACAGGTCAAGTCCGCCGGTTAGAATCACGCTGCCTTGCCCAAGCGCCAGGATGGCAAGGAAGCTCGACAGCACGAACAGCGAATTCCAGTAACCAAAATTGACGATGGCGCGTCCGAGCCAGATCTGGGTGACGATCACGACAATGGCAAGACAGACATAGGCTGGCAGCGCGTAACGCAGCGTCTCGGCGTTACGGACATGGAAGGCCGGCTGCGGCCCCTGCTGCCCGCCGGCGCTGCCCCGCGCAATTCTCAGTCGCCGGTCGGTGCGATCGATCTGCGAGGGCAGCATTCCGGCCCGCCACGCGGCGAGCCGCGCCCGCAGCGCACGCAGTTGACGGGCAAGCACGGAGTCATGCGACAGCGAGCCGGCAAGCACGGCAAGGATCAGGATGGTGCCTTCGGCGATCGTCGAATAGTAGGCCGAGACGTTGAGCACGAGCAGGATATTGACGACCATCATCAGGATGTAGGCGCCGAAGACAGTGCCGACCGGCCCACCTTGACCGCCGCCCAGCCTTGTACCGCCGACGACGACCGCCGCGAACATCGACAGCAACAACGGGTTGCCGACCAGCGGATCGCCGCTGCCCGTCTGGGCGCTGATGAAAACGCCGGCAAGCCCATAGCAGCCGCCGGCAATGACATAGACCAGGAAGCGTACGAGAACGACCCGCACGCCGACCGAGGCGGCGGCATCCGGATCGCTGCCGACGGCATAAAGCGCCGTCCCGAAGCGTGTGCCTTTGAGCCAGAACCAGCCGAGCAGGACCACGCCGATGACCACCAGCGGCATCGGTAGCCAGCCGGCGATAGCATCACCGAGATAGAAGGCGCCAAGATCGGGCGAGACGAAGCCGCCGGGCTTGTCCATGACCAGCAGCGTTACCCCCTGCAGGATGAACATGGTCGACAGCGTGACGACGATCGGCTGCATGCGCAGGACGGCAATGAAGAAGCCGTTGAAGGCGCCGACCAGCATGCCGACCCCAATTCCGGCCAAAGTCCACAGCGGAACACTGGTGCCGGTCGCCATCGGATCCATGCCGTTTGCCAGGACGACATTGACCAGCGAGATCACCGCGCCGGCGGACAGGTCGAAACCGCCGGACAGGATGACGAGAGTCTGGCCGATCGCGGCCAATGCGGAAGTGGCGCCGCCGCTCGACAGGAACGAAATGTCGAAATAGGTGAGCCGCCCGGCACTGACCAGATCGACGATCAGCAGGAGCAGGGCAAAGACGATCGCCGCGATGATGGCGCCGTGATGCCGCGCGAGGAGCCGCGCCAATGTCGCGGTCGGTGCCGCGGCGGCCGAGCTCGTCACACTCATTCCGCCGCCTCCCGGACCACGTCCCGGTGGCCAAGCGCCGGCCGCATGATCGCGCCTTCGGTGATCTCGTCGCCGGCAAGCTCAGCCACCAGATGGCCGTCATAGAGGACGAGCACCCGGTCGCATTGATGGACCAGCTCGGGAATTTCGGTTGAATGCAGAAGGATCGAGCCGCCGGCCGCCACATAGTCGCGCATCATCACGTAGAGCTCGTGCTTGGTCCCCACGTCAATGCCCCGGGTCGGATCGAAAAGCAGCAGGATCCGGCTTTCGGCGACGAGCCATTTGGCAATGGCTATCTTTTGCTGGTTGCCGCCCGAGAAGGCCCCTGCCCTTGTCCACAA
Source organism: Mesorhizobium sp. M0833 (assembly GCF_040319905.1). Classification (NCBI taxonomy): domain Bacteria; kingdom Pseudomonadati; phylum Pseudomonadota; class Alphaproteobacteria; order Hyphomicrobiales; family Phyllobacteriaceae; genus Mesorhizobium; species Mesorhizobium sp. M0833. The sequence goes on from NZ_JAMYOQ010000026.1 coordinate 33,835, forward strand.
GGCACTGCGGTCGACCTCCACGGTCGAGAAGGCGGACTGTACGGCCTTTGCCTCCTCGTCTGTTCTGATCAGGCCATAACGGGTGAAGCGCGCGACGACCGGCAGCGATGCATTCTGCCGGCCCGAGAGTTTCAGGAACAGGCCTTCGGTCTTGCGGTCCTCCGGCACCAGCCCGATTGCCATATTGGGCTTGAGCGCATCCGCGGGCGAGCCGAGCCACACTTGGCGCCCGTCGACCAGGATGTGGCCGCGCTCGATCTCGGCCATGCCGAAACAGGCGAGGAACAGGTCGAGCTGACCCATGCCCTGCAATCCGGCAACGCCGAGGATCTCGCCCTTGCGCAGGTCGAAATCGATGCCGTCGAGCTTCCTCCCGGCTTTGAGATCGCGCACGCCGAGCACCGGCGGACCAAAGGCGGCCTCGCTTTCTGGTTTCGGCGGGAAGGTCTGGGCGATGCTGCGGCCGATGATTTTTTCAATCACCTCACCATCCGAAACGTCGGCAACCGGCGCGGTGACGATGTGGTGGCCGTTCCTGAGAATGGTCAGCGTGTCGCAGAAAGCCCGCACCTCGCGCATGCGATGGGTGATGAACACGACCGTGGTACCGGCCGCTTTCAACCGCGCGATGAGGGCGCCAAGCCACTCGACATCGCCACCCGACAGCGTCGAGGTCGGCTCGTCGAGCAGTAGGATGCGCGGCTTGCGATAGAGCGCGCGCGCGATTTCGATCTTCTGGCGGATGGCGAGATCGAGAGTCGCTACTTCGGCATCGAGATCGACCGTAAACCCCAGATCGGAGATGTGCTTGCGCACTGCCCTACGCGCGCTCAACCGCCTTATCAGGCCGACTGGGCCAACGGGGGCGTAAGGCAGCAACATGTTGTCGAGAACGCTGAGATCGCGTACCAAGGTCATTTCCTGGAAGGCTGTCTGGACGCCTTTGGCATGCGCGGCCCGCGGCGAACCCAGTGGCGCCGGTTCGCCTGACAGGGTGATTTGCCCGTCGTCGGGCCGCACCAGCCCGGACAGCAGCTTGACGAGCGTGGACTTGCCCGCACCGTTCTCGCCAAGCAAGGCATGCACGCTGCCGGAAGCGATCTCGAAGGAAACGCCATCGAGGGCGACTGTTGCGCCAAACGCCTTGCGGACGCCCTCTATGCCGACAGCTGTCGAATGCGCTGACATCATGATCCCAGTCCCGGCCTGCATGAAAGGTGCGTGGAGCGCCTCGAAAGCACCCCACGCCCACTTTCGGAGTGCCTACTCCTCAGGCTGGCCTACAAGGGCTGCTGCGAGACCGATTTCAGGTGTCTGATCGGAGAAGATCGAGGCGAACCAGCCTGGGTTCGAGACCAGCGACGGTTTGAACGCGTTGCAACCCGCCTTCATCTCAGCCCAGGTGCCCTCGTCGCAAAGCTTTATCGTCTCGTTGGTGACGACCGGCAGCGGCAGGATCGTCTTCTTGGCAACGTCCTTGCCTTCAAGTGCTTCGACGGCAAGCTTGAGAGCGAGCGCCCCGGAATAAGGCGGCGAGGCGTAGGAGATGCGCGACGCGCCGAGCGGCGCATAGGGAGAGGTCGCGCCCTCGACCTCCGTGCCCTCCGGCAGCATCTGGATACGCCCGCCATTCGAACCCTCGCCGGCGCAAGGCAGGAGTTCGCTGCTCTTCTTGCCGGCCTCGAGCTGCATGGAATTGGCGGTGAAGCAGCCGACCTGCATCCATAACCCGTTGATGTCGTCCCAGCTGCGCGTCGCCAATATCTTGGAAAGTTCGGTACGCGCCACCGCCTGGCTCCACATGCCGACAGCCTCGCCGACGATCTTGATGTCGGGATGCTTGGCAAACACCTCCTTCGCGGCCTTGGTGCGCAGATCATCGACCGAGGTGCCGGGAACGCCGGTCACCGCGATGATGTTGCCCTTGCCATTGAGCTTCTTGACCAGCCACTCCGCCGTTACGCGGCCAGCCTCCTCCTGGTCGATGTGGACATTGTAGGCGCAAGGCTCCGTGATCTCGGCATCATAGGCAAACACCTTCACGCCCTTATCGCAGGCGTTCTTCACCACCTGGTTGAGGGCTGTTGGCGAAATCGGGAAGATCACGATGGCTTCGGCGCCGGCCTGGACCATGGCATTGATCTGCTGGATCTGGCGCTGTGCGTTCGGGCCCGCCACCTGGACCTGAAGGTCTACCTTGTCGACCATGCTCTTGTGCGAGGCCATCGCCTTGACCATGTTGGCGGCCTCGGCCTGCCAATCATTGCCGATGAAGCTCATGCTGAGAAATATCTTGTGCTTTCCGGCCGCTTCGGCGCCGGACATCCCAAAAGCGCAAACTGCCATGCCGGCAAGCAGCGCAAGCCGCCGGGCTTTCGATCCGATACCCATTCGAAACTCCTCCCAGTTCAGACGACCGAATGCCTCCCAAGGGCACGAGACGTACGCCTTGTCATTCGATGCGGCTGACCGTATCATGATTTGATCAAAGATCAATGATGAAATAAGTGAGAGGCAAAGCTGGACACGCGGGCGCTTGACGCGGCAATTCGAACCTTGCATTCCCGGCAAAAGCGCCGGGTATGACGAGAGCGTCGCCCGAATGGGGGAAGGTTGGCACAAATGGCTGGGGAGGCATTCAGGAAGCCGGGCGTTGAAATTACGCCACTGTCCAGGGAAACTCTGCAGGACAGGGTCTACCGGCACGTTACCGAGTTGATCCTCGATGGCAGTATCGTTCCAGGTGAAATGGTGACGGTGCAGAGCCTTGCCGACGCTTTTGGCGTCAGCCCGATGCCGGTTAGGGAGGCACTGCGGCGTCTGAGCGCTGCCAACGCATTGATGGTGGTTTCGGGCCGTTCGATCGGTATCCCGGCATTAAGTCGTGCGCGACTCATCGATCTCAGAAACGTCAGGTTTGAAATCGAGGCGATCGCCGCCGCATGGGCCGCAGAACGCATTGACGATCGCGGCGTGATGCTGCTGGGCCAGCATCTGGAGGCACTCGAGCAGGCCAATGCCGCCGGCGACGTAAAATCCTATCTCAGGGCCAATTACGCTTTTCACTTTTCCATCTACCGGGCCGCGGGCTCGGAAAACATGCTCAGCATCATCGAGAACCTGTGGCTGCAGATCAGCCCCTATTTCAACATGCTGCACGATTCTGGAAACTATTCGACCGCCAACCAGCACCATCAGCAGATGTTTGCAGCTCTGCGAGACCGCAATGCGGAAGCGGTTCGGGCGGCGGTTCGCGCCGACATCGACGCGGCTTTCGCAGTGCTGATCAAACTGCTGAAGTAACATTCCTCGAAGTCGCGCCGGTAGCGGCGGCGAGCCGCCGCTAGGCACGAATATGTCCATTTGCACGTAGCGCCCGCCCGACCGGTCATCATCACCAAGAACGGTCGCCCCCTGTGGAGCGGCTGACCCGGACTATTGACGATTGCCACCGCTATCCGGGCCAGCGCTCCCAAGATCAGCTCAGTCGTAGACCTTGATGATCTTGCGCGTGCTCGGATCCACCAGAACGGTCCGGTTGTCGACGATCACATAACGGTATTTGACGTTCGGCACTTCATGAAGCTCGACTGTATCGGGCAGAGGCGAGCCGATGTTGAGCTCCACCCCAGGAATTTTCACCGAAGCGAGCGGCTGCTTCTTGACGTATTCCTTGATGACGGTTTCCTGCTGCGGTTCGATGATCACGTCCTGGGCGGCAGCGGCACCAATGCCGGCCAACAACAGAAATCCCGCCGCTGCGGTGGAAAGATGCATTCTCATAGCCGTCTCCTTGTTGAGATTTTGCCTTGACGCAGCTTCATCGCGCCAAGCTCACCTCAACGCGAGCCAACCAACGAACGTTCCTCGAAGGGGCTTAAACCACTAGACCGTAGGACTTAAGTCTGGCCTGGCCGCGCCATGGTCCGGTGCGCAGGACGCGGCGGGAACCAGCCCTCGCCATTGCCTGTTGGTAGCGTCATCTTCGAGAGGAGATTTGGCGCATAAAAAGTCCCTTCATGCGCTGACGGGGTCCGCCGGCCATTGCTGGATTTGGCAAGCGGACCCTTAGTTCCCAAGAGGCCCCGGATCATCTCTGAGCCTAGCAGCGAAACGTTTCGCCGCGAAGAAACGCGAAAAACCGCCACCTGTAGCGGCCAGCGCGACCCATATCCCGGATCCGCCAACAACGCCATTTCACTGCGAAGCTGCTCCATCGCGTGGTTCCAAGTGGTTTCAGCCCTCAGCCGCTGCTCCCGGAGGCGAGCGGCTGAGGTCTCGTGCCGTGCGCTCGTCGTCGATCAGCGCCCGTGCGGCATCTGACGTACGCTCTGTCGTGTCTTTGCTTCTCGATGGCCAAGCGGCGCTCTCCTATGCGAGGCCCGATCTGGGCGAACAGTGCTACTGATCGAACCATCGTCGCAGGCGGGTTTTCCACCCAAGACAACGAAAAGCCCGCCGAGCGAAGCCGACGGGCCAAGCGCGACCGACAGCTGGCACAATTTGCTGTCTGGCCGGAGTAGAAAGTACCAACACGCGAAAAGGCCGAAAATTCCGCAGATGCCAAATATAGCCCGGAATTCCCGGTGGGAGACCGAACCGTGGAACCTTTCAAAAGCGCATGGCTTTTGCTTTCTTGTGGAAGGAGATGCGAAATGAGCCTTGACATAGGAAAGGTCGCCATAGCGTTGCTCGGCCTGCTTGCCTACAAGAACAGGGACAAGATCGGCGAGTTGATCGCTGGCAGGAAATCGACCGATCCCAACGCTAGCGCTGGCCCCCCGGGCGGCCTCGGAGACATCCTGGACCGCCTCAGAAATGTGGGTGCGGGCGACGAAGTTGATTCGTGGGTAAGCAAGGGATCAAACCGGCCCGTTCAGCGCGAACAGGTTGAGAAGGCAATCGACCCGCAAACATTGGACGATCTTGCCGAGCAAACAGGATTGTCCCACGACGAGCTTATCGACCGGCTCACTAGAGAACTCCCCGACGCAGTGGACAAGCTTACGCCCGAGGGTCAGTTGCCAGCGAGCAAAGGTCCAAATCTCCTGGACGAGGTCCCAAGGACTGGTCGTACTTAGCGCCACCTCGCCACCGACAGCTAGGTCATCCCGGGTCGCTTTTCGATCGCAACCACGCGGTGCGGAAATTGTTGCGAATTTGGTCCTTAAATGGCGGCCCCTTGGCAATAAGGAGAAAGTCGTCATCCGACCAGCCAGTCACTATCCCTTACCGGGCGGAAAAGGGCACCGCGACGGAAATGACAAACCCGCCGAGCGCGAGGCGCGGCGGGCGGTCACGCGTCGCACCAAGCTGGGCGGGGGGCTTGGGGTACCCTGGTGCGAGCAAACGATAGGCTATTAGCAAGCCGACAGATCGTAGTCTACCACCGCCGATGGAGAAGTTGGTCGCCCACGTGCGATGACCGCCTTTGTCGATTATCAACGACGCGGCTCACCCATCCGCCTTTTGGAGGGGTTTTAGTGATCTTTCCACCAAATGACGTACATTGATCCGATCCTGACCACCGGCACGCGACGCTCCCGCTCGCGGACGCGCAGCCCGCTAGGTCTTCACCTTCAGCGTGCCCCCAGGCAGCCTGATGCGTAACGCCATGACCAATATCCTTAATGGCGGCAATCTACGCGCCTTTTGTGACGAAAGAGCAACCCAAGTTTGCTAATTGGCCGATTCTGCATTCGTGGACGTATGATGCAGCCGCGAGATCGTGCCGTTGCTGACATTGTAGCGGCTGGCGACCTGCTCCTCTCCTCCCTATGGTGGAACAAAGGGCAGCCCTCGCGCGAGGCGAAATCCAGCCACTGCCGCGCATCAGGCTGTTCGCAACCTCGTTGCCGCACCACCCGCCTCTGGAAATGCGGTATTTCGAGGTGTCCGAGCGATACGATGCGGTTGCCACGTCAGGCGCAATCATTGAAACAGTTTCTTGAGGCTGCCTCAAAGCGAGAAACTGGTAAGGTTGTAGACGCGACTGTAGGTTGCACCAGGCCGGGCGACACCTTGATCCTGACGAAAGGGCTCGGTGTCGGCATCTATTCCGCCGCCATCAAGATGCAGGCGCTTTCCGAGAGCGGCTATCGCGAAATGATCGCCTCCACCACCCTTCTCAACCGGACGGATCGGAGCTGGCGAAGGACGCGAGCGTCCACGCGGTCACCGACGTGACCGGATTTGGCTTGCTCGGACATGCTCTCGAGATGGCACGCGGTTCCGGGTGCACGCTGATAACTTGCAGCCGCGATGTGCCGCTGTTTTCCGAAGCCGCCTCGCTCGCGGTCGACGGCCACGTCACCGGCGCATCGTGGCGCAACTGGGCGAGTTATGGCGACGCGGTAAGCCTACCTCCCGGCATGCCCGAGTGGCGACGCCACCTTCTCACGGACCCACAGACTTCGGGCGGGTTGCTGGTTGCTTGCGAGACCGACAGCGCAGCGGCGCTCGTCGAGAGGATCGGACGGTAATCCTTCGGCTCGCATCATCGGCCATGCTAGGCCCGGCGCGCCGACAATAGTAGTAGAGGCCTGAACGAATCGGCGAACCTCGTAACATTGATAGATAACGATAATGGCAGGCCCGGAGGGTCAGCTTTTTCACGCAAAATCAATACGTTAGCGGCTGGTTCGCCAACCCATTTACTTCGTATTCTCTCGTAAGGCCTGGCGAACCTAAGGATCAAGAGGGGGACTAATTTTCATGCAAGTGGTGTCTCGTTTTTCCACAAAAAGGATCGATGAACCCTCGGGCTGAAAGCCGACGGTCCGCTATCGGGAGGTATCTAGCTCAGGCGGACATTCCACATACAACGAAGGAGGCCGTTCCGGCTTGGTCGTGCCAAACCCGAACGCTGACGGATTAAGCCGGGACAACACAACGACTTGGCGCTCAGCAAAGTCATCCGTGATGCCGGCAAAGTGACCGTAAACCTTCGGCCGCTTATGACGGTCGATCTCATGTGTTTCCGTTTGGTCGGTTCCACAACTTGGGCCTAAGTCCGACGATCATTTTTTAATCCGATTTGTCGCGTCGCCCGGCGGTGCGGTGGCTTGTATCCGGGCACGCGTCTCAACATATCACTATTCGGCAAGCGGACTCGCGGTTTGGCAACGGTCGCAGGAGCCCGTCTTGCCCGGGCGTCTTGGCTTTCAGCAGGCGGTGATTTCGCTCCCGAAGGCGGCGTAGAAGGAGACTATGTGATGATTACTGGTGCTCAATGCCGCGCCGCTCGCGCGCTGGTCGAATGGACTCGCGAAAAGCTCGCCGGCAATTCAGGCGTGGATGCGTTGGTCATCGAAGAATTCGAGCGTCGGATCACCCTCCCCGACCGTGACATCTGCGACAAGCTACAAACCGCGCTCGAAAACGCCGGTGCCGCTTTCATTGCGGAGAACGGTGGCGGTATCGGAGTTCGCCTTAAGCTCAACCGCTCCGAAGTCAGACGGATCGGCGTTCTGGAAAATGAAGGCGGCATCGTCGGGACAGATGCCGTTCCATAGGCTCAATTGGTTCGAAGTTCGATGGACCTACAGGAGCCATCGGTTTGCGACCAAGGAGGCCGTCGTGACGGTTGTCTGGAACGATCTTACACAGGAGGAGCAGACAGCGCTTAAGGGGTTGAATCGCGGTCCCTACCCGGCGCTATCCAAAGCATTGGCAGAACGCCTTGTCTTTCTCGGACTGGCGGAAGAAAGACCAAGTGGCACGGGCATAAATGGACGAGCGCTAGTGATAAACACCTTGCTGAACGTTCGCCCTGACTAGCTCCGAACTTGATAGCCGAGGCGGTGCCTTGACTTCCGAAATTGCTTCACCAACTATAGCTTTATGGACGTCACCGTCAAAATCCGTTGCGATTTTCTTTTCCGGGTTTGTCCCATCGCGGGATCATAACCCCCGGCTCGGCTGCTATGGGCCCCGAGCCGAGGGGCAACACTCCTAAGTCAACATGTGATCCGTAGGGTGCACCGCCTCTGGGCTTTGGTGCATCGACGAAGATTTTCCCGAATTGGCCACTTCCCGCCACCTTTGATGACGGCTGGCCCAACTAGAATATGAGTATCCAAATGCAGAACAACACGAAAACCGGGCGTAAGCCGAACATCCGCATCTCGCAGTCGGATCATGCGCGTCTATCGGCGCTTGCGAGCACTGTGGCTGTACGAAATCCGAAGGCTTCCGATGAACTGCTCGCCGAACTCGAGCGGGCGCGTATCCTCGCCGATGGTTCGGTCTCCGCTGACACCGTCCAGATGGGTTCGTCGGTGACGTTCAAGCCCGATACGGGCGACGCGAAAACAGTCACGCTGGTTTTTCCTGGCGATGCGGATATCTCCGCAGGCAAGGTTTCAATCCTCACGCCGATCGGCACGGCCCTGATCGGTCTCTCGGCCGGGCAGTCGATCATGTGGACTGCGCGCGATGGGCGCCGGCACGAACTGTCGGTGCTTGCGGTGAGCCAGCCCGCTCCGGAACGCGATATAGCTGATCGGCGCGTGCCAGCGTCTTCGACAATTGCGGCGGGCGTCTAGACATGGGCGTTTCCATCCGTCTCCTCAATCACGCGGGCAGCCTCATCGCGGGAGTGTGACCCCTGCGCCGGCCTATCCTGGCCCGGCACAGGGGTAGCTTTCCACACCCGATCAATTGCTTGACGCCGGATCCCTGCAGAGGGCCGGCCGGAGACGCGCCATGTCCACTATCGATAGCTGCCAACTGACCACCAAGGACAACACGATACTTGAAGTGATGCAGGAGCGCCGCCCTGCCCGCGGCGATGCCTTCTCGACTATACTTCAACGGAAGATCTCGAGCGCGGTTGTAATGTTTCGGGAAGACATCCCGGCCACCGTCGTGACACTCAGTACCCGCGTGGCTTATCGGGTGAACGACGGCCCTGCCGAAACCCGCATCGTCGCCCATGACGAGATGCGCGGTCTGGTCGGCATGCTTTTGCCGATCACCAATCCGCGCGGCCTTGCGCTGCTTGGTCTGGCCGAAGGTCAGTCCATGTCCATTTCGACAACGGACGGCGGCGTTGAGACGCTGACTGTGCATGAAGTGGTCTATCAGCCAGAAGCCGCAACGCGCGAGAGACTGAAGCTGGCGGGGGGGTGCTGCACCGGGTTCGTGGCGAACGGACGGACCGGTTCTGCGCATCGTCCATCGTTCCGATGAGGCGCAAGACAACGCGGCAAAGCAAGTCATGGCGGCTTTCGACCCCGGGTTCGACGACCCGGGCCCGTCAGCCGCCTGAAAGCTCGACTATCCCGAAGGCTGTGAAGGCGGATAAACAAGCATTCCGTTAGCCCTTGCCTGTACCAAGCTAGGCCAACAAACTAGGATCTGATTATGGATGATTACGACAACCAGAAAGGCGCCAAGCCGGAAGATGTGCGAGCCGCGTTGAGAGGCTGGGCATTCTTCGGCGTTCTAATGACCGGAATCTTTGGCCTGGCCTACGCTTTGATCGAAATGTAAATGACCGACGAAGCCGACCAGCTTGTCATTGCAGTCTTTGCGATCCTTCCAGTAACGCGAACCGTGGCTTCGTGCCTGGAGGGACGATCATTGCACAACCTGCTTCAATCCGCGTAGCGCCTCCTGCACGTCGGCTCGCGCCTCGCTTGCTTCTGGATAGACTGCATAGGCCGGATAGGTGAATTCCGGCGCGCCTTCCACGACCTCGAGCTGCCCCGCCTCGATGTGGGGCGCTGCGGCGCCCCTGCGGAAATAACCCATTCCGCCGGCGCGCAGGATGTAGCTCAGCCCAAGCGGGCCAAGGCCGACCATTAATCCCGGCTCGCCGAAGGCAGAGGAACTGGCACCATGCTGGGCCGCAAACAGCGCCCCCCAATCGACATAGACATAGTCCTTGGAGCCGACAGGTTCCCCGTCTTTGTCCGTGGTCCGAACCAGGACGAGCTGCTCCTCGACGAGAAGAACTACCCTGAAACCCGGCAGCAGCTTCGGCGCATAGAGCACCGCAATGTCCAGAACGCCAGTCCTGAGCTGTTCGAGGAGCTGGTCCGGCACGCCGACTTGCGCTTGGATGGCGATCTCCGGCCTGGCCTTCTTCATCCAGACCAGCCAGTCGAGCAGCAGCGGGTTCCATAGACTGAGCTCTCCGCCCAAGGCAACGACGCTTGTCCTTCCCGATGGGATGGCGAGCTGGTGCCGTGCCCGTTCCCAGATTTGCACGAATGACTGGGCAAACCGCTCGAACTCCCGGCCCGCCGACGTCAGCTGCGCGCCATTACGGTTGCGGATAAAGAGCTGACGTCCGAGCTCTTCCTCCAGCGTGCGTATCCGCGCGCTGACAGTTGTCTGAGTGACGTGGAGTCGGTCGGCAGCTCTCAGAAAGCTGCCGGAATGGACGATTTCTAAAAACGTGCGTGCGCGGTCGATGTCCATCACAGGTTCCAGTTCAGTGCAATAATCTTGCACTAATACAGCATTTAATTCCGTTTGCCTTCCTGTTTTACGCAGCGCAACGTCCAGATAGGCGGGGTTTCCGCTGCAAGGATATGGAGCGTGCGATGTCTGATCAGGAGGATGTTTACCCGGAGAGGAGAGAATACGCCTCTCCGCCATGCTTTATGCATGAGCTTGTCCTCGGGTACGGCACCGAGTCGGTCGTCCAGGACGCATGGCCCGATGTCTGTCGATGGCGCAAGGCGGAGCGCAAGCGCCTGATCGACGAGCGTCTTGCCGTCGACGCCGAGGAACGCGTTGCGAGGTCTTTACGCATCGCTTCCGCTCTCGACCTGGCTGTCGGCCGGGTGAGCGGCCGCATCGTCAGCGGCTACTGGCCCTTTCGAGGCGAGCCGGACCTTCGCAATTGGGCGATACGGGTGATCGAGCGCGGCGGGCGGATCGCGTTGCCGGTCGTTATCAAAAAGGGCTAGCCGCTGGAGTTTCGTATCTGGGGACCGGGAGACCCGCTGGAACGCGGCGTCTGGAATATTCTTATCCCCTCTCATGGACCTGCCGTCCAACCGGATGTGGTCATCGCGCCCGTTGTCGGTTTCGACCAGGCAAACTATCGCCTGGGCTATGGCGGCGGCTTTTTTGACCGGACCCTGGCCGCCGCGCCGAAGCGGCCTTTCGTCGTAGGCGTCGGTTACACCGGCAGCAGGGTCCAGACGATCTATCCGCAGCTGCACGACATTCCGATGGATGTGATCGTCACCGATGAATGAGTAAGTGCAGGCAAGGCCTGATCCCCTTGTGACGGCCGATTGCAGATGCCGTCCATCGTTGAGTCGGCTTGCCTGCCAACAGTGAAGAGCAGGAAGCACATCATGTCTGATCCAGCCACGGCCTTGGACGATCGCAAGCCCCGGTTTGTCATCAGGTGGCTGTTCTCCACCAACCACAAGGATATCGGGACGCTTTACCTGCTGTTCTCGATCATGGCCGGGGTTTTCGGTACAGCGCTTTCCGTATTGATCCGCATGGAGTTGCAGGAGCCGGGCCTGCAGATATTTGGCGATCCGGGGGTCTACAACGTCGTCGTCAGTGCCCACGGACTGGTCATGATCTTTTTCGTCCTAATGCCGGCACTGATTGGTGGCTTCGGCAACTGGATGGTGCCGATCATGATTGGCGCCCCCGACATGGCTTTTCCCCGCTTGAACAACATCTCATTCTGGCTGCTGGTGATGTCATTTATCCTCTTCATCACCTCGATGTTCGTTCCGGGAGCGCCCGGCACGCTTGGCCATGGCGGCGGCTGGACGCTCTACCCGCCCTTGTCGACTGATGGCCAGCCAGGCCCCGCGGTCGACCTCGTGATTCTGTCAATCCACCTGTCAGGTGCCTCTTCGATCCTTGGCGCTATCAACTTCATCACCACCATCTTCAATATGCGCGCGCCTGGCATGACGATGCACAAGATGCCTCTGTTCGCCTGGTCGATGCTGGTTACTGCCTTCATGCTTCTGATGTCGCTGCCGGTACTCGCCGGCGCCATCACCATGCTTTTGACCGATCGCAATTTCGGGACGACCTTCTTCGCGCCCGCCGGCGGCGGTGATCCGATCCTCTACCAGCATCTGTTCTGGTTCTTCGGCCATCCCGAAGTCTACATCATGATTCTACCCGGCTTCGGCATCATCAGCCATGTCATCTCGACCTTCGCCAGGAAGCCGATCTTCGGCTATCTCGGCATGGCCTATGCGATGGTGGCGATCGCCGCGATTGGCTTCGTCGTGTGGGCGCATCATATGTATACGACCGGCCTGTCGGTGGACACCCAGCGTTACTTCGCCTTCGCCTCGATGGTCATCGCCGTTCCAACCGGCGTGAAGGTGTTTTCGTGGCTGGCGACTATGTGGGGAGGATCGATAGACTTCAAGACACCGATGCTCTGGGCTCTCGGTTTCGTCCTGCTGTTCACCATCGGCGGCGTAACCGGCATCATGGTTGCAAATCCTGGTATCGACCGCGTGTATCACGACACCTATTTTGTGGTCGCCCACTTTCATTATGTGCTGTCTTTGGGCGCGGTCTTCGCCATCTTCGCCGGCTTCTATTACTGGTTCCCGAAGATGACCGGCTATATGTACAACGAAACGATGGGCAAGCTGCATTTCTGGGTGATGTTCATTGGCGTCAACCTGGTCTTTTTCCCGCAGCATTTTCTCGGTATGGCCGGCATGCCGCGACGCTATGCCGACTACCCCGACGCCTTCGCCGGCTGGAATTTCGTCTCGTCGATCGGGTCCTACATTTCAACGGCCGGACTTGTCGTCTTCTTCATCACGGTAGCGGAAGCCTTCAGACGCAAACGCCAGGCTGGCGCCAACCCATGGGGCGAAGGGGCGGCCACCCTCGAATGGCTGCTGCCGTCGCCGCCACCCTTCCACCAATGGGAAAAGCTGCCGCGCATTCTCTAACACTGGCCTCTGCTCCAAATCGGCGTTTGTTATTGTTGGGGAGACTGTCATGAACGAGACCACAGATCCAAACAACCAGATCCTGCTCGTAGTAATTGTCGCGTTTTATTGGGCATTGCTGGCAGGTTGGGACCAGCTGCTGCCGCGCTCGGATGACGACAAGACCAAGCGGGGCGATGCGGTGACTGAGCAACGAAGCAGCGTTGCCGATTACACTTCATCGGCGGGCCCTCCCTTGGATGTGATCCGGGACATCGATCCGAATTTTGACCTCGCCGCGTTTCTGATCGGCGCGAAAACGGCCTATGAAGTTATCCTGCGGGCCTATGCAGATGACGACATCCAAACGCTGAAACGCCTTGTCGGGCCGGAAGTGCTTGAGACCTTCGAACGAGCTATTGCCGGGCGCCGGGATCGGGAGGAGATGCTGCAGCTGACCCTCATCGGCGTGAGTGAAGCAAAAGTCATCGAGGCTCTCGAGGAGAATGGGACCGCAGAGATCGGCGTTCGCTTCGTTTCAGAGGTGGTCAGTGTCACCCGTTCAGCCAACGACTGGGTCGTGGCTGGCGATCCCACGCTGATTGTTGAGGTGATCGATACGTGGACGTTCGCCCGCGAAACACAGTCAACGAAGCGCGACTGGGTTTTGATCGCCACCGAGGGCGACTCACAGGTATGTGCTCTCCCCTGCCTCCCCGTGTCACCGTTGAAGGCAGTCAACCCGGAGCGTTGGGTGGCCTGAGCGGATTTGTCAGTTTTTGACAACACCCACGGACTATTTGCCTGTCGCGATCAATTGGACATGACACGGCTTCAGTCGACCATTTTTCAAGCAGCGAGATGCGTAGCACGGCCTAGAAATAAATTACCAGATCGTATCCTTATGTGATATGGTCAAACCTTGGCCGAGAAAAATTAATAAGAAACAAAGGAGGCCGCGATGAGAGAGTATTTTTCATTTCAGCTATTCATGAGAATGTCGACTGCGTTATTTATTGGTGCCGCTATCTATTCCATCGTTTTCGGGAATACATAATAGCGCTTCGAGCCCGCAGTTAGACTTTCTCGAGACCAAGTCGCTGACATTTCCCGATCCTGAGCAGTAGCTAGGACGCGGCGGGACGCGCTTCGCGAACTGCTCCGACCTGCCAGCAGATCACTCAGGGACAAAACCACCCTGCGGCGCTAAGTGCAACCCAGTGGAACCATACCCGCGGCAGCTCGTGGCCCCTGGCCAGACGTTGATGCGTCGAGGTGCTGGCTGGTGAAGCCCAGTCTCGCCAAGCCCCTGCGTACTTCCGGCGCGCCCATGAACAGCCTCCACAAAAGCCCTGTACGATGGTTCTCGATCATTGCGATGATTGGCCCCTGATTGATCGCCAGATATGTCCGGGAGTACCAGTTGCGAGGTTCGCAAAACGCGTCGACAAAGCCGAAGCGGCCCCATATGCGGTTTCGAGGCTTGGTCAGGAAACCGCGCAGTGCGCGCATCGCTTCCCCGGGAGCATAAGGGAAACTCGACAGGGCAGCGGACGGGGTGATTACGCCAAAGTCCCTGTCAGGTGCACTCGCGATGTATCCTCGCGGTCCATGGCTCGCGGTCAGACCCCAGCAGTCAGGGCCGTATCCCAAATGGTTATGGGGGTTGCGGACGCAATGCCGATAATTGATCTGCGTATGACGGAGGTTCTGTTGCCAGTAGTCGGCGTATCGGTCGCTTAGGCCTCGTGGATCGAGCCCGCAGAAGGAATATTGCGAAAAAAAGAGCGGACCACCAGAATCCATTCCCAATGGTAGCACGATCCCGTAATGATCGCGCCCGTTTCGAAAGTCGGATCCACCAGCAAAGCCTTCGTGATAGATGCCCGGATCGATGGGGTGGCGAGTTGATCCCGCCGCCAGCACGAAGGTGAGCATGCATTCGTTCCAACCTCTGATCGGGCTGTCCATCGCCCAGCCGTGGTTCGGGCTCCAGTGCCACATCAGTTGCCGGGCTCCGCGTGTGAACCAGTTCCATTCGACCTGCAGCAACAGCGCGTTCACGCTATGGCGAAGGCGTACCTCCTCGGTTGCCATCCCGGCGAAATACTCGCGGGCGCAGATCAGACCTTGAAACAGGAAAGTGGTTTCGACCAGATCAGCGCCGTCATCCTTGCGACGGAATGGAATTGTAGCACCGGTTCGGCCATTGATGAAATGCGGGAACACGCCGTGGTAGCGCGGCGAGCTTTCCAGGAAATCCAGCATTCGCAGCAATCGGCATAATGCCACAGTGCGATCGATCCAACCGCGTTCAACCGCAACGATGATTGCCATGATACCGAAGCCAGAGCCGCCAATAGCTGTGAGATCGTTGGCCGGAGCACCGATGGTCTTCTGACGATCTCGGGCAAGACCACTGACGGGATGTGCGCCTTCCCAGAAGTACCGGGCCGTTTGCCGTTGCACGATATCCAGCAGCGCTTCATCGTCGAGCTCGCGATCGTTTGCCGGGAAGTCGTGTGCTTGGAGCGTGCTGGGAATCATCGGGACGGTGTTCCTGAAATGGGCATACAGGCCGCCGGTCAATATGCCGTACCGGCTTTGCGGCATATTGAAAAGTTTTTAGAGTTTCTCCGCCGGGCCGCTGGCGCCAAAGCCCGCTATACCGATGAAAGTGCCGCGGCGCCTTCTCGTCGAGCATGGCCTTGGCGGTCATCAGATCGTCGCTTCGCTTTTATGAGACCGCAGCCTAAATATACCAGCACCGACCACAGCCCAAGGCATTGCAAACGCGCCAATGACGTTACCGATCTTCTCGGGCAATCCGAAAGGCTAGCTGCTTCGTGGGCCACTACATCTCAATTAGGACGTAGGCGACACCAAAGACTACTCATTAGAACACCAAACAATGCCCACCCCTTCAATGCGGCGCGCACGTCCTCAGGCTCAGCGCCTTTCTGGTTGTGGTAGTCGTCCATAATTAGATCCCAGGTTTGTCGATCGGTACTTGGTACAAAATCAATAGAGAATGAGTAATCCCAACCCCCTGCCCGCTAAGCGTTCGCGGGATTCGCGCTCCTATCTTTCCTCAGAGAACGGCAACGGCCCTTTACATCGCATCTTATAATTTGACGTAGTCAGGGCAAAACCACACTTTCATACGCGCAAGCTAGAGAAGCTGGAGAATTTCTCTCACAAAGTCCGTCTGGTCTGTTGACAATGCCGGAATATCAGCCTGAGACGTCCTTGCCTCCGGCTCGGCTAGACGCCGGAGGCGTGCTCTGCATTATTCGAAAACTCATGACGATCATTGTAGCAGGAGTCAACCGGCCGGTGTGATCGAAAGGGTTCCTTCTCTACTCGAACATGATCCGAGCAGCACCTCTTTTGGCGAGCAACATTCTCCGAGCTTCCTGGATACGCTGAGCCTGTTGTTTGGTATATGGACCCATCGGCCGGGTCTTTTCATCGCCGCGACGAACACGGCAATACCAGCGGCCGCTGTCCGAGAAAATTTCAACCAGGGTCGGTGCATCGTTAGCCGCCTGCTCAGCGACCTCGTCGACGAATTTCACGATCTTTGAATAACGCTGGACGGGCGCAACCGTGTCCAAGCCATTGGTGACACCTAGTTCCTGCTGCACTGTGGACATAGTCGAACTCCTTTCAGTCACAACCACATTCCGCTTCGCCATTCCGACTCTGACTTCCGCTTTTCGGAAGTCGAAGCTAGCTTGTCATTTGGCGCTCCATTTCCACCTCGGCCTCCAGACTTTCAACGTCGCGAAAGATTGAGGCGACAGCCAGCGTGCGCCCTTCTCGTTTGAAGCGGAGCAGGCAATCTTTGGCAGCAATGTCGCCGTCTACCGCGATCTCCTCCCACCGTTCGGCGTGACCGACATAGTTGATGGGAACATCGTAATGCTGGCTCCAGAAGAACGGCACGGCCTCGAATTTCTCACGATGACCGAGCATGTTGAGCGCGGCTGCTTGCCCCTGCCTCTCTGCAACCACCCAGTGCTCGACCCGAATGTTCTCGCCACTGTGAGGATCTGGCCACCGCGCAATGTCGCCGGCGGCGAATATGTCTGGCGCGCTCGTCTCCAGAAAGGCGTTCACCAGGACCCCGCGGTCAAGGATGAGCCCAGCCTTTTCCGCGAGGCCGATCCGCGGGCGCACGCCTATGCCGGCGACGACGAAGTCGGCAGCTAACGTGCCGCCGCTGCTGAGCTTCACCTTTTTGCCATTGATGCTGCTCGCCGTGTCCTGAAGATGGAAAACAACGCCGTTTTCCTCATGGATAGTGCGGATGAAGTCACCCATTTGCGGACCGAGGACCCGCTCCATGGGGCGCTTATCCGGCGCCACGACATGAACTTCGATCTTGCGCGAGCGCAGGGCCGCGGCAGCTTCCAGCCCAATGAAACTGGCACCAATCACGACAACGATATGCGCAGTGGTGGCTCGCTCAATGATCGCCTTGCAATCTGCGAACGAGCGCAGTGTGTGAACATGCGGCTGGTCTGCCCCGGGTGTGGTCAAGCGAACCGGCTCGGCCCCGGTCGCAAGAAGCAGCTTGTCGTAAGGAGTCGAGGTCCCGTCCGCGAGTACAACCTCGCGAGAACGTAGGTCGATCCGCGCGACATTCGCATTAAGATGCAGGTCGATACTATTCTTTGAGTAGAAGCTTTCGCCACGCAACGGAATCCAGTCCTCCGGTGCCTTGCCGGCGAGGTAGTCCTTGGAAAGGTTGGGGCGATCAACCGGCGGTGCTTCATCATTGCTGAGCATGACGATACTGCCTTGATAGTGTTCGCGCCGCAATTTTTCGGCCGCCGCGAAACCGGCTGCGCCGCCGCCGACGATGACGATTTTCTCCGGAACGGTGCCGGAGCCTCCATCGCGCGGCTTGGGTGCGGTCCGTTTGCGCTTCTCGCCCACGAATATCTGATCATCGCGTTGTCCCACCGACCAGCACGCGAGTGGACTGAAGGCAGGCGTTCGCAAGGCTTCGCCTGTACGCAAATCAAAGCACGCGTGATGCCACGGACACCGGACCGTGTCTTCCACCACAAGACCGTTGACGAGCGGCCCGCCGTAATGCGTGCAAGTCGCCCCGACGGCGAAGATCTCGGCCCCGCGGCGTACCAGCAGCACCTGCTCATTGCCGCAATGGCCGACCAGCTTTCCACCGTCGGGAAGATCGGCGAACGCGATGCCCTTGACCAGGTCTGGCCCGATCACTTCGGTAGGGTCCACAGCCATTTTCTTCTCCTTGGCGATTTCGACAAAATCGCATCCAGGGGAGCGGCGACAGGCTCATCAGCCTCTGAGCGCACAAAGCCAGCGCGTCTTCAAATTCTCGATTTCGCTTTCACCTGACTAGGGCGAAACTGGCGCTCCACGGCTCAACTTCCCGCCATTCCCGGCATCATGCAAACGAATTTAATCGGTAATTGAGTGCAATTTTTATGGTGGCTTCCTCAGCCATTCCACTGCGGGCAATTACAGAATCGCTTGCCCCGTCTTACCCCAGTCGGCGAGAAAGGACTCGAGGCCCTTGTCGGTGAGTGGGTGTTTGACGAGGTTTCTGAGTACCGCTGGTGGTACGGTTGCGATATCGGCGCCTGCGATCGCCGCCTGTTTGACATGGAGAGGCGTGCGAATCGAGGACGCCAGGATTTCCGTGGTGAAGGATTTGTCGTTGTCGTATATCGTGCAGATTTCTCGGATCACTTCCATGCCGTCCAGACCGAGATCGTCGAGCCTGCCGACGAAGGGCGAAATGAAGGTCGCGCCTGCCTTGGCTGCGAGCAGTGCCTGGTTGGCTGAAAAGCACAGGGTGACATTGACCTTGTGCCCAACCTGACTGAGCGCCCGGCAAGCCCTGAATCCTTCCCAGGTCGACGGCACCTTGACGGCCACATTGCCGGCAATGCCGGCCAAACGCTCTCCCTCGGCGATCATGCCGTCGAAGCCGGTCGCGGTGACCTCTGCCGAAACTGGGCCCTCAATTGTCTGGCAAATCTCTTTTATCACATCCCTGATCGGTCGGCCGGTCTTTGCGATAAGGGACGGGTTTGTGGTCACCCCGTCGAGAATGCCAGCGGCGGCAAGCTCGCGAATTTCAGAAATGTCGGCTGTATCGACAAAGAATTTCATTGTTCTTCTCCTCAACTGAACGCGCCCATCGATGATTGGATGGATTTTCCTTGGTTTGGTTCCGGAGAAACGAGTTTGTTGTCGCTGTCGAGACCGCAAGCCAGTGTCTTCGGCAGTGGAGGAGGGGCGCGCCGTTTTCATCGATGTCTCAGCAAAACCTCTCTAAGGACGACGGCATCGTTGTGAGCCTCGTCATGAGCCGCGTAGACGAGTGTGACGGCGCCTTGCCGTAGCAGATCGCGTAGTCGGTCGAGCACATCGCGATGCTCATGGATTTCCGCCGCATATCGCTGGCGGAATTCCTCCCAGCGTGCTGGATCGTGTCCGAACCATTTCCGAAGCTCGGTGCTTGGCGCGAGTTCCTTCATCCAATAGTCGATCGCTGCTTCCGTCTTCTTGACCCCGCGCGGCCAAAGCCGGTCAATCAGCACGCGAATGCCGTCGTCGGCGGCCGGGCTCTCATATGCCCGTTTCAACTTTACTCTCTCGTTGAAGATTTTTTCGCTCATCGAGGTCGAGTCCCGTCCGTGTCTATGTCGTTGACGGCATCGAGAAGGCTGGCGAATTTGCTTCTCAGGATTTTCTTCGTCGACCGCATCCGACACGAATACGAAGATCTCGCCGCGATATCGCTCGATCCAGTGATGGCCGGCGCGGCGGCTACGCAGGTAGCTACCGATCTGTTGGATCGTGGAATCTCCCAGACCCTTGTGCAGGAGAAATTTCATCAAGGTTGCACTTTGCCCAGGGACAGGTTCCCGTCTGATTCAGGGGCCGACCTTCTGGCCCTGAGCGTTGAACTGTTTCAGATAGGCGATGACGTCGGCGATCTCCTGGTCCTTGCTGAGACCGGCAAACGCCATCTTTGTGCCCGGCACCAGCTTGCGCGGCGCCCTCAGATAGGTCGTCAGCGTCGGTTCATCCCAGGTCAGACCCGAATTCTTGTTCGCCGAGGAATAGCTGTAATCGGGATACTCACCGGCCGCTCGGCCGACGACGCCGTTCAAAACCGGACCTACCCCGTTTTGTGCGTCAGGGCCGACCTTGTGGCAGGCCATGCACCTCCTGAAGACGACGGCACCGGCTTCGGCGTTGCCGGGGGATGAATCCTGCGCATGGGCCGAACCGACTGCAGTGAGAATCGCGGTCGCCAATCCAAGCATGGTCGATTTCATGGTTGCTGCTTTCAATGAGCGGCGGCTTGGTTTTCGCCAAGTCCGCCCCTGGCAATATCGGGATTCACACAGCCTGCCGGATCCAAATCGCGGATCCGGCAGACGTTGCCTCAGGAGGGAACCAGTGGGCCGGGGTTCTTCAGATACTGATTCTTGATCGCGTCCACCGCCCAGTAGGCAAGAGCGCCTACCGGTCCGGTCGGGTTCTTCCCCGCGTTCTGGGGGAACACGCAAGCGCCGGTGACGAACACGTTCGGGACATCCCAGACCTGAAGGTATTTGTTCAGAACACTGGTGCTCGGGTCGGCTCCGAATACTGCCCCGCCTGTGTTATGTGTGCTCTGGTAAGGCACGATCGAATAAGGCACTGGGGGAATGCTCCGATCGACCTTGGCCGCACCCATCTCCTTGGCGATCGTCACGCAGATGTCGGCCTGAGCGTTCATCTGCTTTACCTCGTTGTCCTGGAAGTCGAACGTCATCCTCATCAGCGGACGCCCGAAAACGTCGGTGTAGGTCGGATCGAGACTCAAATAGTTCTGCCGGTAGGCCATCACCGCGCCTTGATTGCCAATGCTGGCCGCGTGGTCATAATTGTCGACCACTGCCTCCTTCCAGTCGGAGCCCCAGCGCGGCGTGCCGCGCGGTGTTGGATGCGACTGGATCGGCCTGGCACCCGAGTTGCTGCAGCTGATGCCGCCGCCACCGATGTAGCCGGCCTTCTCGAAATCGTAGTTGTCGGCGTTGAAATCATCCATGCAGGTGCCGAGCGCGCCGGCCCCCATGAAGCGATTCAGGATGGTTTTCTTGTCGAAGAAGGCGGTAGCTCCGCCACCGCACTGATAGGCATAGTTGCGGCCGACCACGCCCTTTCCCGTTGCCGGGTCATAGGGCACGCCAATCCCCGAATGCAGCAACAGGTTGACGTTGCCGAGCGCATAGGCCGCCAGGATGATGAGGTCGGCAGGCTGTTCCAATTCCCGCCCGCGTGCGTCGAGATAGGTGACGCTGACCGCCTTCTTGCTGGTCGAGTCGAGATTGACCTTCAGCACGATCGAGTTGGTGCGCAGTTCGAAATTCGGGTTCTCCAACGCCAGCGGGATGACGGTGAAATGCGGGCTAGCCTTGGCATTCGCCTCGCAGCCGAAACGTTCACAGAATCCACAGTAGTGACACTGGCCGAAGGCAACGCCGTCCGGATTGACGTAATCCCGCGACGCGTTTGACGACGGGTTGGGGAAAGGGTGGTAGCCGAGATTGCGGGCCGCCTTCTCAAACATCACCATGCTCTGCGCGGCAATCATCGGCGGATTGGGGTACTCGTCCTTTCGTGGTCCTTCGAAGATGTTGCCGCCATCGATCTTTCGGCCGTTAATGTTGCCGGCTTTGCCGGAGGTGCCGCAAGTTTTTTCGAACTTGTCGTAATAGGGCTCGAGATCGTCATAGGTGATCGGCCAATCCTGCAGGTGCATATCCGAAGGGACGAGCTTTTCGCCGTATTTGTCGACCGTCCGGGTGCGTGCCTGATGATCCCATTCTAGCCAGCGCCAGGTCACGCCATTCCAGTGCACGCCGGCGCCGCCGACGCCCAGGCCGGGCAGGAACGAGCCGAGTTGACGCATCGGCAGCGCCGTCTGCGATTCATTATTGCGGAATGTGATGGTTTCCCGCCGCACGTTCTGCATGAGGTCGTAGCGGGCGGCGTAGCGCAACTCGTCATGGATCTGCGGGTCGATGAAATCCGGATTGGTGTCACGCGGGCCTCCCCGCTCAAGGGCGACGATTTTCAGCTTTGTCGATGCAAGCTCCTTGGCAATGATGCCGCCTGTCCACCCAAGACCGACAATCAGGACATCGACCGCGTTGAGTTTGGTGGCCATGTTAGAGTCTCCTTTTTATTGCGTGAATTAAATGAGATCCTGTATGCCCTTCGGATCGGCCGCGTAGGGCTTGTTCCGAAACGGTTCGATCTTGTCCATGTACATGGCGTCGGCGCCTGGGAGCCGATCATCTTCCACGCCGCGCCATCCTTGTTTCCGCCATACATCGGGTCGGCGAAATAACCCTCGATCGTGAGCTGGAGCAGAAGCCCGAAGAACGTTTCGGTTGGCACTGTTGGAAGCTCGACCATCTTGCCCTCGAGTTCGCTCATCACCGCGACACGATCTTTTGCCGAAAGGTTCTCGAAAGTGCTCTTGTGGTTTTTCTGCACATAGGCACTGACGTCGGCGATGCCGGCCCGGATCAATTCCGATGGCGTCATCAGCAATTGATAGCCTTGTTCTGGCGTGCCCTCGCCGAACGGCCCTTCCAGATACAGCCGGTCGCCCTTGCCGTATCCGCCGGCCATTTGCCGATCGATGTAGATCGCAACGCCGAGTTCCTTGGCGCCGGGGCCGGTTGAATCGCTGGGAATGAGCGTGTCGATCGCTGCCTCGATGAAGGCGGATTCGTCCACATTGAAGAATTCATAGCCAGAGCCTCCAGCTTGAGGTTCGGTGGCGGCGGTTCCGCGATGATGTTTTGTATCGGCCGTCGCGGCCACCATTTCGTCCGCCGATGCGGATCCTCCAAGCGGTAGTGTACTCGCGGCCGCGCCAGCCGCGCCGAACAGCTTCAGAAAGTCGCGACGCCCCACATCGCCTTGGCTCTTTTCTCTCGTCGACATGATTTCTCCTGTGACGCTGCAGGCAAAACGATGTGGGAGGATGGAGAGAGCTTCCGCCCGCTCCAACCGGCGCTGCGCAGCATCCAGCGCTAGGCTTGGTGGAATTCTTCGAGCCTAGTGCTGGAGCTAAGTATCTAGCAAACGAATTTGATTGACATTTAAACGCAATTTTTATGCTATTACCTTATGGATATTGAGCTCGCCCGCACTTTTATCGAGATCGTTTCGACCGGGAGTTTTATTCGGGCCTCGGAGCGCTTGAATGTCGCCCAGACGACCGTAAGCGCACGAATCCGCAACCTCGAGCAGCAACTGGGCCGCACCCTTTTTGTTCGCCACAAAGGCGGAGCTTCGCTGACCGCGGCCGGCGAGCAATTTCTGCGCCACGCCCCGATGTTCGTCCAACTATGGCAACGCACCCTTCATCAGGTTGCCGTGCCGCAGGGACGCCGGGCTGTTCTTACGGTCGGCAGCGAAGTCAGCCTTGCGCAACCTCTGCTGCTTGATTGGGTCCGATGGATGCGCGGCTCGCTTGAGGATATTGCGCTTCGAGTACACGTCGATGTGCCGCAGGATTTGATCAATCAGGTCGCATCGGGAATGGTCGACTTAGCTATCATGTACGCGCCCCCGCACAGACCGGGTTTGAAGATCGATCTGCTTCTGGAGGAAAAGCTCGTCCTTGTGACTACCAATTCCGAAGCGCGCCTCATGGACGGGTCCGATTATGTTTATATGGATTGGGGACCGGATTTTGGACTTCACCACGGGATGAATTTCCCCAGTGCTGCGCCGGATCTTTCTTTCGATCTCGGTCCACTCGCGCTGAACTATGTTCTCGCGGCTGGCGGCTCCGGATATTTCAGGATGAGCGCGGTTCAGCCGCACATAATGGCGGGCCGACTGCACCTTGTGCCTGAAATGCCGCAGTTCTCCTATCCGGTCTATGCGGTGCAATCCGCAAGTGCGGACGAGAGTGTAGTTGGTCCAGCGCTGATGGGATTGCACTCCGTCGCAAGCGGCGACATCAAATTCTGTGAGTTCTAGTGGAGCGTCTAAATATCCGACTGGACTGACGGGAACAGAAGGTCGACCGTTGTCCCAATCCCTCGTTCACTGCTTATCCGGATCCGACCACCAACCATCTGGGTCAGTGCCTGCACTTGTGGCATCCCTATCCCGGTACCCTTCTCACCCTTCGTCGTGAAGAATGGATCGAACACCTTCCGCAAGACTTCAGGAGCCATGCCGCAACCGTGATCTTTGACGCGAACGCATGCGTGGGTTCCAGGTCCGGGCGGGTCAGGTTTCGCGGTCGTCTGCACCAGTCGTTCAGTGATGATGCGGATCTCCCCGCCACTTGGCATCGCATCTCGTGCGTTCATGACGAGATTAAGCACTGCGGTGTCGAACAGTGCGGGATCGATCAAGCAGTCCGGGACATCGGGACCAAGTTCCAGCTTGACCCGGACATCGGGCCCTGCGCCATACCTTAGGAAAGGCTCGAAAGACGTGAGGAACTTATTCAAATTGCCAGCGTGGATATCCACTTCCTGATGCTTTGCGAAGGCCAATAGCAGTGACGTTAGCTCGATCCCTCGATCGATTCCTTCCCGCGCGGCCGCGATGTAGGCACGAACCCTTTCGGGCTCGTCGGCTCTTCGTTCAGCGAGCCCGAGCCCGGATTCTATTACTGCCAGGAGGTTTCTGAAGTCATGGGCAATACCGCCCGTCATCTCGCCCAGCTCAGCAAGCCGGTGCGTTGCACGCTCGCGTTGCTCGGCAGCAGTTCGGGCATCGCGAGGTGCGTCCGGCACTTGGGTGCGCGCGTCGCGTCCTGCCAGAGATGATGGTTGAGTTTCACACGCAAACACGCAGCCTGTCATGAAAGTCGCCCCTATAGGTCACTGACGACACCCAAGAAAACTCGCGCTTCCATTGGTATCGTCGTATTAGGTTCCACTTGTTGCCGAGGGCCGTGCCTTTCATGGGCATGATCTAAGCGCGACGGACGACCCTTTTCGTCATGATGTCTTCGACAGTCGGGAATGCCTTGAGGGCCGCCTCCGGTAGGTCGCCATTTGCTCCAACCATTTCAGCCCAGCCATGTGCCTCTGGTTCGCCGACGATAATACGGCCGACCATTCCAGCATGCTCATGCGGGATACAGTAATAGTCGTAGACCCCCTGCTCGGTGAAGGTAACCAAAAAGCTTTCCTTGGGCAGGAGGTAGTCGGAATCCCACGATTTCGCCGTCTTGGGCATGCGAAGCGGTCGCCCGAAGTTTGCCGGATTGTACGCCGTCGTCGTGTGCGAATTGCCAGGATTGAGGTTGGTCCATCGGATCGTCTGCCCTGGCTTGATCAGAATGCCGATCGGGTCGAACCAGACTTGCGAACCGTCGTCGCGCCCTTGCATCCGAATTTCGATCGCCTCGCCGGCCCATACTGCCACAGAAGAGAGCGAGAGGGCGGCGGCAAGGCCCCCGCCCGCGCTTAGTATCTCACGACGCGTGAGTGTCATTTGGCGACCTGGGCCTCGTCAGCGGCGGAGACATGCCACAGAACGACGTGGACATGCGGCCCTTCGACTCCCGGATGGCCGGCATTGTAGTAGACATCGACATGGTCGACATTGCCGCCGGGTGAAGCGAGATCGTCAAAACGCTTGTCTGGATTGAGGTCCTTGGTCGGCAGCATATAAATCGTGCTGACAAGCTTGCCATCGTGGTCATAGGCAAGGAATGGTCCGGCAGGCAATGTCGTCAACGAAAAGTTGGCCCATGCCCGGCAGGAAGTCCGGCAGCTTCACAAGCTTGCTGACCTGTTCGTACGGAGCGGCTGGCGGAGCTTTGGTGACCTCATCCGCCGCCATGGCGCAAAGCGAACTGCCTACTGTCAGGGCAACTGCGAGGACGAGTTTTTTCATCACGGTATCTCCTTGTTGAACTAAAAAACGCGATGGCCGAAGATCTGAACGAGGTCAAAGATCCGATTTCACTTGCTGGCGCGGCCTGTTCGCGTCAGGCCAGCAAGCAGGAGACTGTTCTGATCGTCAAACGAAATTAACTGGCA
This sequence comes from Mesorhizobium sp. M0833, assembly GCF_040319905.1. Classification (NCBI taxonomy): domain Bacteria; kingdom Pseudomonadati; phylum Pseudomonadota; class Alphaproteobacteria; order Hyphomicrobiales; family Phyllobacteriaceae; genus Mesorhizobium; species Mesorhizobium sp. M0833. The sequence goes on from NZ_JAMYOQ010000026.1 coordinate 59,810, forward strand.
TTTCAGTGCATTATTTCTGCTATTCGGCTGCACACCTGTTTGCTTGATTTCGAAAAATCTTTCACTACCTCTGAATTGCTATGGATAGTTTCCACCTCGATTTCCGGCAGCCGAGACTCCTCAAAACGGGTCATTAGCCCGGACGCGAGAAAGCCTTGGCTTCGCGTCCGGGACAGCCAGCATCTCCACACCTCATCTGCCTTGCTTAACCAGTGCGGCTGAACGCTGATTTGCGATCGCGTTTGGATCGACTTGGAGTTGACCCTGATGATCTCCCCCGTCTTGTCAGAGGAAGACATTTCGCTTGACCTTGCGACAAAGGGAAAGCAATCAGCCTTATCAAAAATCGCGATCAGGATTGCGCGAAGAGCCGGGCTTGACGAGCAGGTGGTTCTCCGTGGTCTCTTCGACCGCGAGGATTTCGGCTCGACGGGCATAGGTCGTGGCGTCGCAATCCCCCACGCTCTACTGGGTATGATCTCTTCGCCTGTCGCGTCTTTGACACGCTTGGCCCAGCCTATCGATTTCGACGGCCCCGACGACGACCCCGTCGATCTCATTTACACCGTACTCTGGCCGCGCTCTGCCACTTCCGCCTTCCTCCCTGCCCTTTCCCAAATATGCCGGCTGTTTCGGGCATCTCAGGTTCGCGAGCAGCTCCGGCAGGCACGGTCATCCGATGAAGCCCTGGCGATTCTCGAAACTGAGCCGCATCAGGAATTTCCACCAATTTGCATATTGCCCATGCCGGCCTGGCATTATGATGTCTAGGCAGTCCAGCAATGCCTTAACTCCATTGACGCGGCGCATACCGCGTCAACGGCTCGCGGCGCAAAGCTGCCATCCGTAGAAGATAATGCGATCGGCGAGTGGCTGTACCAGCCCCTTGAATCAACTTTGGCGAACCGCTTCGTAACGTATAGACGGATAACGATTATTTTAGTCGCTGAGGGTCACCGTTTTGTACAGGAACTAGCGGATGGTTTGCCAGCCCATTTCCTTCGTATTCTCTCGTATGGTCACGCGACCCTAAGGACGATGAACGAGATTAATTCCTGGCTTAGGGATATAGCAGCATCTCGGATTTCGGGAGTATCGAGCAGAAATCGGACTTGGCGCAGCTCCATCCGGTTACGAACTCACGTCACGCATTAGTTCACATTGGTAGAGCCGCTTGCGCATCGGTTCGGATGCCTTACATGGGTCGGGGTGATGCCGGTGTGCTGGCGAAACACCCGGCTGAAATGCACGGCATTGCCGCAGCCGCAGCGATAGGCGATCTATTACATGTGGTCACGCGGGATGCGGGAATTGCGCTCGCGCTCAAACACCTTGCGGCCGTCATCCAGTGCTTCGATTCGTTGCGAAACCACCCATTCGGTCGCCGTGCAGGAGAGATGCGTGGTGCAATGGCTCTGCGTTCGCCAGCCTTCCCGCTCGGCACAGCACGTCCAGCGGACCTCTGCCGTCAGCGACAGCGGGTTATCGGGCGCTATCGACCATACCTCCTGCCGGATGTCGCGCGTGCACAAGCCGTTGCCCGGATGGCGGCTAAGACCTGTGTCCTCGTGCACCCGATAGCGCGTCACGCCATTTTGCAGATCGCGTTCAACAGAGCGGTCCGACGATCCGTCTGTCAGGACTTCGTAACGGGGCAGAGGATCGGGATTGGATGGCTGCGGGATTTCGACCCTTCGATGCTCGCCAAGCAGCGGCAGTTCCAATCGCAGCGTGGCAAGATCGATCGTCAGCGTTGCGTCGCAGGGCTGGGGCAGGATCGTCGGCCAATAGGCGCTCGACAAGGACAGACGCAGACGGTGGCCGGGCGCAAAACGGTAGCCGCACGCATCAAGCATCAACTCAATCTCGACCGTCTCGCCCGGCTGCAGAGGCTGCGGGGCGGCATTGCCGCTGCGATGCGCTAGATTGAGCACACCCGTAGCTGACGCGCGTCGCCACACCGTGGGGATGGACGTCGACGAGCCTGACGGCAAGGTTGGCAAAGTTGGCATCACTGGAAAGCGACAGCTTTGCGAGCGGCTGGCCAAACACGACGCATTCCTCAGCAAGCACGGCGCTGTCGAAGGTGATCGATCCAGCATCGTCAACACGTTGGTCGCCGGCCATTTCCGAATCCGGCCTCCGCGGGAAGAAATCTCCCGCAGCGGTGCCTGTATCTTGAGGAGAGTGCAGGAGGATTTTTTCTTCAGCATGCGATGAAGTGCTCCAAGCGAGCCTGCCCGAAGCGTCCAGGCTAAGGACGAGTGTGTCGGGAACGTTCCATCTGTCCATGGCAACCCAATAGCCCAGGTCGGCCTCGCGCTGGCGGCCGGGTCGCGGCCCGTCCAGGATATAAGCACGCAGCCTCGGCGTATGCTCCACCTTGTTGTCTTCTGCGCATAGCCAATGCCGCCACCATGAAATTGCCTCGGCATGAAAATCGACGCGGGGCTTCGGATAGGCGAAATGCGGATACTTGTGAACCCATGGACCGATCAGGCCCCAGGCCATTTCCGGCATCCCGGCGACCGCCTTCAAGGGCGTGTTGCGGTAGCCGTCGGCCCATCCGGCAATCACCAGTGCGGGAACGGAAAAACCGTCAAAGTCCTCGCAGATCGAACCGTGACGCCAGAAGTCGTCGCGGCGTTGGTGGGACAGCCACTCCTCCATGAAGAACGGGTCGCCTTCCAGGCGCTCAAGCCACATGTCGCGCCAGCGTTCTCCGACGAGATCGGGATCGGGGGACCGCGACTGGAAGGCAGTCATCGTCGCCGCCCATGACAGTTGCGCCGATAGATGCGCGCCATTCTTGTAGTGGATGTCGTCATTGTAGCGGTCGACGGTGGACGACAGGGAAATCACGGCCTTGACAGCTGGTGGTTTGAGAGCCGCGACCTGGAGCGCGTTGAACCCGCCCCAGGAAATTCCCATCATCCCGACATTGCCGTTCGACCAGTCCTGCGCAGCGATCCATTCGATAACCTCGACGGCGTCGGCAAGCTCGCGCGCGGTATATTCGCCATCGATCACGCCGTCGGATTCTCCGCAACCGTGAATGTCGACACGCACGCCCGCGATGCCGGCCGCCGCGAAGACCGGATAGGTGGACTCGTCACGCGCGGCGGTGCCGTTGCGTTTGCGATAAGGCAGGAATTCGAGCACCGCCGGCACCCCGCCAGGAACCGTTTCGGTCATCCAGATGCGCGCGGCGAGCCGGGGTGTCGTCTTTCAGGACGATCCACTCATTTTCAATGACACGGAAATTCTTGTTCGTCATGCGATCAACCACAAAGCTCTACTCGGTGGCAAGCACACCATCCCGCCGCCGGAAAGGTACGATCATGTCCCGGTTCAAGCCTCCAGCCAGACCCGGCTGGCGATGCGGCCATTGGAAAAGTCATTGCCAATATCGGGAACAAAACCCTTGAGATGGCTCGTGCAGGCGTTGATGAAGTCGTTGAATACCGGCAGTATCAGGCCGCCCTCATCTCGCACCATCAGCGCCATGTCACGGTAGAGAACGCGCCGCTTGGTCTCATCCAGTTCACCGCGCGCCTGCACCACCATCTTGTCGAAGTCGGGCCGCTTGAAGCGGGTGTCGTTCCACTCCGCGTTGGAAACGTAGGAAGTGGAATAGCGCGCGTCCTGCGTCGGACGACCACCCCAAAAGGAGGTGCAGAACGGCTTGACGTTCCAGACTTCCGACCAGTAGCCGTCACTCGGCTCGCGCTGCACATTGATCTTGATCCCGGCCTTTTCCGCGCTCAATTGGAAAAGCTGGGCCGCATCGACCGCGCCGGGGAACGCTGCTTCCGAGGTGCGCAGCAGAATTGGATCTTGAAGGCCAGACTTCTTGAAGTGGAATGCAGCCTTGTCGGGATCGTAATTGCGCTGCTCTATATCGGCAGGCGCGAGCGCATAGTTGGCGTTGATCGGGTAATCATTGCCAATGGTGCCGAACCCGCCCAGAACCCGATTGAGGATAGCCTCGCGGTCTATCGCATATTTGAGCGCCAGACGCAGATCATTGTTGTCGAACGGCACGGTGTCGCAATGCATCAGGAAGGAATAGAAACCCTTGCCGGAGGTGCGCAGGATCTCGACGCCCGGAACCCGCTTCAGCAACGGCGCGATCTTCGGTTCGACGGTGCTGATGAAATCGACCTGACCGGATCGCAACGCGCTGGTCCGCGCGGTCAGGTCGTTCATCACGGTAATAAGCACGCTGTCGACGTAGCCCCGGTCCTGGCGCCAGTCGTCCTCGTTTTTTTCGAAAGCGGCGCGAATGCCCGGCTCGAACGCAGCCAGCTTGTAGGGACCGGTGCCGATCGCAGCTGTCGGCTTTTCCACGCCGCCGCCCGGCTGGATCTGAAGATGATAATCCGTAAATATCAGCGGCAAGTCAGCATTGGCTTCCTTCAGCATCACCACCATGTCGCCCGACCGTTCCTCGATGCGGTCTATCCCGGACAGCAGGCCGAGTGCGCCCGATTGCGATTTCTTCCCGGCGTGGCGGCGCAACGTCTCGACAGCATCGCTAACGGTAAATGCCTTGCCATCGTGGAAACGAACGTCCTTGCGTATCTTGAAGGTCCACTCCTTGGCGTCGGCCGACGCTGACCAGGATTCGGCCAGCGAGGGAACCGCCGCGCCCGTCTTGGGGTCGGATTCGACCAGCGTATCGCCCCAGCAATGCGCGATCACAAAATTGACGCTGGCGGACGCCAGGGCTGGGTCGAGCGTATCGGCGGAGGCGCCGCCATCGAGCCCCAGCCGCAACTGTCCGCCGCGCACTGGCGTTTGCGCCGCGGCCGGTGACGCCAGCGAGCCTGCGGCTGCGACAAGGCCTAGAGCCACCCCCGCTTGAAGAAGATCACGGCGTGAGAGACTCGATAACCTGCTGGAAGCGCTCATTGGGTTCTCCTTTGGACTGAAGCCTTGTGGCCGATCCTAGGCAGAGCCTGCGGCAACGCAATTTCGTCGCTTGAAGCGTTTTTAAGCAAGTTTATACTGTCTCCATGAGCAAGCCATGGGCCAATTTCAGCAGCAACCTGAAACTTGCCTGCAGCACCCACAGATCGGTATCCGATTTGTGCCGCACCATCGGTATCAACCGGCAGCAGTTCAACCGCTACCTCAATGCAGGAACCCTTCCTTCCGCTCATAACCTCCTGACGATCGCGGCAGCTTTTGGCCTCGAACCAGCCGATTTCGACCTGTCCCCTGGCAACTTCCGCAGTAAATTGAGCGAGCGGCGCCGACAAACGGCCCTCCAAGGGCCGCTGGCGGACGCCTTTCCTGGTGACCTGCATGCACTCGGACCCTATCTCGGATTCTACCAGGCATGGCACACGTCGCTGTCCTGGCCTGACCGGATCGTCTGCGCCTGCGCTCACTTGCGCGAGAATGGCGGACAAGTTCTGGTTTCCTCGCTTGAGCGCATCGAAGATGCCGAAAACGGCATCGTGCAGCGTTCACGCTATACGGGGCTCGCGGCGTATCGGCACCAGCGCATCTTTTTGACGGAACTGACGCGCGGCGATGCCCCAACCTTTGGACAGACGATCCTCATGCCGTTCGAAACGTACCAGCGGCGTTACCTGCGGGGCGTCACTATGGGCATATCGTGGCGAAACAACAATCTGCCCTACGCCACCCGCACCGTCTGGCAATATCTGGGGAAGCGCGTCAACAAGAGAAGTCTTATATCGCGTTGCGGCATTTATGCGCCCAATTGCGCAGCGCTACCCACGGCCGTGCTGTCTTTTCTGACCGAGGCCCGGCCGGTTGCCGCCGCGTCTGTGCAGGCCCCAAGACCGGATCGCCGAGCGCCTCCCTGAGCCGCGACAGGGTGCGGCTCAACGCGGAGGTGCTGAGCCGGAGCCTGAGCGCAGCCCTTGTCACGCTGCATTGCTGGAGCAGGACGTCGAGGGCGGCGAGCAGGTTCAGGTCGATGTCACGCATGGCGTTTCGCGCAAAGGTCAATCGAGTTCGCTGCGTCTGGCGCGATTTCAGGCGGCGCTTTAATAGGGGCGGCCTAGCATCCTGCTTCCTAGGCAGCAGCCATTTAGAGGGCGAAAAGTCCGTTCGCACCCCACGCAAAATTCATTGGGCACATATCAGCCACAAAAAAGTCGGCCCGATCTCGCGCAGCAGTGCAACGCGGGCAAACTGCCTCTCCTGTATCAACAGGAGGATTTCGTATCGAGCGAAATGCTCGCTAGAATTTCCTGGAGGTCGGCGGTCATGTTCAGTCTCATCTCGGCAGGGAGCGGGCAACAATCCGAAGGCGTTCATAAAGAACGGCCTCGTCGAACTCGCCGTCCGAGAAGAGTGCCATTGCGCTCACGCTCAGGCGCTCCGCCTCCATGCTACCAACGGAGATACCTGCCTCGGCGCAGACACGATCAAAGACCTGCTTTAACAAAGCCAGATCGCCAGTATACCCAATGCCACTTATTGAGACAGGCCCATGGCAGCAGATACTTCGAAAATCGCCTCGGTTAGCTCTTCATCGGATGCGGCCAAATAAGGCGCAGCCCGCCTAATTTCCTTCACTGCCGCTTTGATCGAAACGGTGCCGTCATACTCGGCCCTGTTTAGAAGTGCAGCGATTGCTTGTTCTAGAACTGGACTTACCCTTTGAACACTGCTCATCCACCCCCCCAACGATACGCCCCAGCGGAATAATAATCTATTCTTGGTTGGCTTCAATTGGATGTAAGAAACGTACGGTTGGTCATCGTTGCTTTGCCCTCAGTCCGGAATATTTCGCGCAAGAATATTGCGCATGCTCGTCTTGATGCGTCCCGCCGCGGTGTGGCTTAGAAGGGCTCTCGTGATCTGCCCAGGGATTTGCACTTCGAGGTGCCGGCCGAAGTGCCGAAGTCAAGGTGGACGTCTCCTCACTGACCATTCAGCATGCCGGTCGCGCTGATGATCCGTCGGTCGCGGGCAAGCGGCCCAGCCATGCTGGGCGTGCCAGCTTGTCAGCCGCTCGCTATCGAGATCGAGCGCGTCCCAGGGTGAGTCGATGAAAGCGAAGCTTGCTGGCTTGATATTTGTGGCGAATAAGGTTTGTTGGCGGGACAACGAACTATTGCTGATTGTTAACCACCCATCTGTTTCACCGCACGCCATTGGACAAGAGGAAAGCTCGATGACCGTTTCTCCAAATTTAAACGACCAAGCTGATCTGGTATCGGTTACCGCCGAGATCGTTTCCGCCTACGTGTCGAACAATCCGCTGCCGGTCGGCGAGTTGTCGAAGCTGATTGGGGACACCTATGTTGCTTTGCAAGGGATCGGCACGCCTGTCCCCCCGGCTGCAATCAAACTGGAACCGGCGGTGCCGATCAAGAAATCAGTGTCACCTGATTTCATCATCTGCCTGGAAGACGGGAAGAAATTCAAATCCCTGAAGCGTCATATTGGGACGCATTACAATTTGAGCCCGGACCAATACCGCCAGAAATGGAACCTGCCCGCAGATTATCCGATGGTGGCGCCGAACTACGCAGCCACCCGCTCGGCTCTTGCGAAATCAATCGGGCTCGGGCGCAAGGAAGCGCCCGCACCAGCCGCGGCAGAAAAACCAAAACGAGTTGCTCGCCCCGCGACGGCGACAACAACCGCAACGGCCGTCAAGTCGCCGGTAAAGAAGGCGCGCAAGGCACTCGTCAAAGCGTAGCGTGCTGCACGAAAAAGGAGGTCCGTGCGGTGTCGTACCTGAAAATGGCGAAGCCTACTGTTCCAGCACATCATTGAGCTTGAGGGTCTGGACTTCAATGTCCGCCGCCTGCTTCAGGGAGGCATCGACGGGGATCAGGAAGTTTTCGCGGTCGATCTGGACACCATGGCCGGAGTAGTAGACGACGGCCAGCTCTGCGCCGTTTGCGGGCAAGATAGCTGCGGAACTGCGGGTGGTCTCGCCGGAGTAGACCCACGTCACCGCGCCGCACATGCAATGTCCATTGAGTGCCATCGCTCCCTCCCCGGGCCATGCGTTCCAGCACAACAACACTGACACGTCACGTGCGGAAGGGTGGCGGGCCAGCGGCCTAGTCTAAGCCCGCTTCGTTGCGATCCCGGCGGATTTGATCTTCGGCGGCAAAGTTTCGACGAATGCCAGCGCAAGGTCGAGCCAGCCACGGAGATCCGCCTCGGTGGCCGTGCCCTCCGGCGCAACATGGACATAACCTTCCATCGAACGTCCGCCCATTTCCATCGGCCGCGCGTGCGGGCGGGCGGCAGCCGCCGCGTGCCCTTCCTTGCCGACGCGCACCAGGAGCCCGCGCTTCGACGTGCCGATCAGCATGTTGCCGTTGAGCATAAAGCAGGTGCCGCCGAACATCTTTTGTTCGGTGACTTGGCGCGGGCCGAGGGCGGCGCGCAGACGGTCGACCATGGGGTCGGGTGCGATGCTGGTGACTGACTTTGCCATGCTCACCGTCGCTCTGCGATTTGCGGGAGACAGGCAAGCACGGAAGCGGGTGGAGATTCAAGTGGAGTGGCGCGGCGTCCCCTTCTCCCAGCGGGGCGACTGTTGTTTTGCCTGACGGAGAAAGGGGGCGCTATCCCCTCTCCCCTGCAAGGAGAAAATCGGTCTCCGCGTCCTTCCTTCGCGCCGGCCTGACCCGCGCTTCGTGCAGGATCGCCGCAGATCCGCTAACGGATCATGCGTCGTCCCTTCGGCTTCGCCTCGGGCGGGTGACCCCTCCGATTTGTCTCCTTGCCCCCTCTCTCCCGCTGTTCGGCACGAGCTCGGGAGCAGGAGCGGGCTCCTGCCCCTTCGCGCAGGAAACCGCTTCGCGGTAAAAGAATCGAAGGGGAATCCGGATCAGTCGGTTTGTGATTCAAGATGTGGCTGGAGTGGAGGCCAGCATCGGATGACGCGACTGCTTTCGGGGTGCAGCAGGATCTCATCGCCTATCTGACGGAAGTGCGCCAGGTTCTCGACTCTAATCCCAAGCGGTTCGTGGGCGAAACGGCAAGCTCGAGGGCTGATCGAACGGCGTGGGGGGAGTTCGTACGGCCCTGGGCACAGCGAGCCGTTGATGCGCCATCCCATCACCGGCACGCGGCGCTACGCGAGCGCGGGAAGCGCAGAAAGGCGCCAGCATCACTTGAATCTCAACAGCGGTCTGCGGAGAACATCCCCTGAAATGACCATGCGCTCTGATGCGGCACCAACGTCACCGGTAGCTTGATGATTTCTTGCGTGATCTCCTCGCCACGCGACAGTGCCAGCGCAAGCGCTGAAAGCAAGCATATTCTCGCAGCAGCTCTCGCAGACGCGAAGTTCTGATGAGCGGAGACTTAGACGATGCCGAACAGGATCTCATCGCGGGCCTTGCAGCCTAGGTCGCGCAGATCATGGCCGTGTAGCTGCGGAGTAGCGCCGGCGACCGCCAGTCGGCAGACGCTATGACCGCCGACAGGCCTGAAACTCTTCAGCGCCGCGGCGATTCCCATCATCATCGATTGCTCGGGGTAGTCGAGCACTTGGAAAACAGCTCTTCAGGAATGCCTCGACCTCGCCAAGTCCGCGTATAGCACGGGTTAAAAGGTGCTTCAAATGGTGGGCTATGTTCGTGATCATGACCGGACCTCGAGGCTCGCAACCCTGCCGCCGAGCATGTGTGCGTGTGGCCGCACCCGAACCGCAGGGTGGCAGGGGAGAAGGTTGCATCCAGTTGCTCTCCGTCTAATTGGCCACATAGACCATTTTGGGCAACCAAAGCGTGATGGCGGGAAAGACGATGCACAAAGCGACGCCGATCGCTTGCAGGCACAAGAACGGAACGGCGGACCGGAAGATCGTGGCCATGGTGATCTGAGGTGGGGCGACGCTCTTCAGGTAGAACAGCGAATAGCCGAAAGGCGGGCTGAGGAATGCCATCTGCATATTTACCATGAATATGACGCCGTACCAGAGCGGCACATCGCCTGGGGCGACCCCGGGCAGGCCGAACAACCCATCGAACTGCAAGCTCTTCAAAATCGGCAGGAATATCGGCACGGTAAGAAGCAGGATACCGACCCAGTCGAGGAACATGCCTAGCACGAACAGGATCACCATCATTAGCGCGAGCACGCCGTAGGCCGCCAGCCCGGTACCGAGAATTGAATCAGCGACGAAGGTCTGGCCGCCCTTGAGAATGAAAAAGCCGACGAACATCGTCGCGCCAAAAAAGATCCACATCACCATGGCGGTCGCCTTCAACGTGGCGATCCCTGCATCGCGAATGGTGTCCCAGTTGAGTTGGCGGTGCGCTGCGCAGACGATGAAGGCTCCGAAGGTACCTATTCCGGCCGCCTCCACAGGTGTGGCAATGCCGAGGAAGATGACACCGAGAACGACGATGATGAGCAGGATAGGCAGGATGGTGCCGCGCAACAGCTTCAGCTTTTCAATGAAGCTCACCCGCTCGTCGACCGGCAGAGCCGGACCCAGCGCAGGGTTAATATAGCAGCGCAAGGTTACGTAGGCGACATACATACCCGACAGGAGAAGGCCCGGGAGAACCGAACCGACGAGCAACTCACCGAGCGACTGCTGGGCCACAACCGCATAAACGATCGCCATGACCGAGGGGGGGATGAGGATGCCCAGCGTGCCGCCGGCGAGCAGAGAACCACAGGCGAGCTTGGCGTCGTAGTTGCGCCTCAGCATCGCCGGCAACGCAATCATTCCCATCGTCACCTCGGTCGCGCCAACGACACCGACCATGGCGGCAAGCAAGGTGCAGGAGATGACAGTGGCTGAGGCGAGGCCGCCTTTCAGCCCACCGAGCCATTTATAGACGACATCGAACAGTTCCTCAATGATGCCGGCCTTTTCCAAGATCGCCGCCATGAAAATGAACAGCGGTACGGCGGAAAGCTGGTAGTCCGTCATGAAGGGGAAGATTCGCGAGGGCAGCATGTTCAGCATGGCCGAATTGCCGAACAGAAACAGGAAGAGCACGGCGAGGCTGCCGGTGCAGAAGGCCATTGGCAGTCCGAGCAGCAGAAGCACGCCGAGTCCGCCGAACATAAGGACGCTCAGCCACAGGATCGGAAGCTCGAGTCCCATCGCTATTCGCCCCTTCCCGCCGCGGTGGCGATATCGCGCAGCAGGCGGGACAGGCCTTGCAGGATAAGGAGCGCTGCGCCGATCGGCATGGTGAGTTTTACCGGCCAGTACTGGATGCCCCACTCGGTGAAGGACCGCTCGCCAACGGCTATCGCATCGCTAGCGAAACGCCAGCCGGTAACAAGCAGCGCACCGGCAAAGAGAAAAAAGAAGAAGGAAGTGATGATGTCGCATATCGCGCGACCGCGCGCCGAAAGCTGGCTGTAGATGATGTCGACCCTGACATGAGTCTCGTCGCGATAGGCGTAGGCGCCGGCAAGCATGTATTGCATGCCGAACATGAGGAACATGCTCTCGTGGACCCAATTGGTCGGTGAATTGAAAATGTAGCGGGCGACCACCTCGTAATAGTAGGCGAAGACGGCAAGCACAGCCCAATAGGCGACGAGTTCGCCCGTCACCCGCACCAGCCAGTCGACCGGACGAAAAAACGGCAATGGCGGCCTTACCGCACTTTGGGGCACGCCTGTCTCCAGAGGATGAGCCAATATCGGCGTCGGCGTGGTCTCACGTTGCCGGCGCCGCCTCACAAGACCTGGCAGAAGGAAGGCGTCGCCGAGGAGAAGGACCCCAAGCACGATACCGGCTATGCGTGCATATGCGTTCGCGCGACGGAGACCAACGGTCGAGGCGGCGTAACGATCACGGGCCGCCGCGGCATCGGCTTGAGCTTTGGCAACGCGCTGGGCCGCACCAGCCTTGCCGGCGGCGAGGTCTGACTGGGCGCGCGTAAGTAGCCGTTCTGCGTGCTCGGCCTCGGAGCGGGAGAGAGACAGGCTTTCACGGGCAATGCGAATGTCCGCGCTAGTCCACAGGACCGCTAGGAAGAACGGAATGAAGACAAGACCCCAGGCGCTCTTGAGATAGAAACGGTGCATCCCAAGAAAGCCGGCGGTGACCAGGAAAAGGTAAGCCAGGAACAGGCCCGGTCGGCCCGTGTCGCGGCGCTTTTGCTCGCGAGTCACCAGCCAGGCGGCGACCAGCGGGAACACGCCCAGCGTCGACCAGTAGAGCCAATGCGGCATGACGAAGGTCAGTGATGGCATGGAAGCAACTGCCGGTGTTGAAAACCCAGCGAAAGAAAGCGCCCGTCCCTACCTGGGCGGGCGCCGATGGCTACAGATTGATCGACAAGCCTTGATACATGTCGGGCGTGACGTAGCCTACCGTTGGGTTTTCCATGACTTCCAGCTGCAGCTTGAAGATGCGGGCGGCATCTTTGTCCTTGTTGGCCCATTCGAACCAGATCGGAACCGCGACCTCCTGGAATCTTTGCAAGTCGTCTGCGCTAAGGCGATTAATCTCCGTGCCAGCGTCGATGAATTTCTGCCAAGTTTCCATGTCGGCTTTCTGGATCGCGCCGAAATGGGTGTTGGAATAGACTTGGACCTCGCCCTCGATGAACTGCTTGAGATTGTCTGGAAGTTTGTTCCAAACATTCATGTTAACCGCGAAATCCATCAAGTCGACGGGTTGATACATCGACATCAGGCCGGGGGGACCCATGGAAATGTACTTCGTCACCTGCTGGAAGCCGAGCGCCCAATTAACTGCCGGACCGGTATAGTCGGCGGCGTCGATAGTGCCCTTCTCCAATGCCGAGAAAACCTCGCCGCCGGGCAGCAGCGTCGTCTTGGCGCCTGCCTTGGCAAAGGTCTCGGCGATCATACCCCCCGGGACGCGCAGCTTCAGATCCTTGAAATCGTCAAAGGAGCGGATCGGCGTTTTCGAATGGATGATATTGGCTCCATGATGGATGCGGTTGACGTAGTAGAGGCCCTGCGCGGCGTAGATGTCACGACAGACCTGCAGTCCGCCCTTTGAATAAAAGAAAATGTCCCATTCATGCGGATAGCGTAGGCCCATCGTATACGAGCTCATGAAAGCGGTCGCGGGGAGCTTACCCGCCCAGTACAGAGAGAACGAGTTCATGGCCTCCAGAACGCCGTTCTTGACTCCGTCGAAAAGCTCAAAATCACCCACGATATCCTTGGCCTTGAAAGGTTGAAGCTCGAGTTGACCGTTCGTTTTTTCCTTGATCGATGCACACCACTTCTGAAAGGTTTCCAGGCCGACGCCAGCCGGCCATGAGGTCTGTACCTTCCAGGTTATCGTCTCGGCCGCCTCGGCCTTGCGCACCCAAGGCGCCGCAACGGTGACAGTTGCCGCCCCGGCAACGAGACCACTGGTCTTCAAAAAGCTCCGCCGCGATGTGGGCAGCTTGTCCTTCTTCATTTTTTCCTCCCGTAGTTCGGCGGACTCCGAACCTCGGAAAGTCCGTCGGTGCGACATTAACGCACATGTAGCCTTCCAAGCCAATGTCGAATGAGCGCGGTGGTCCAAAGCCGAAGCTGGCCCGGGCCCGGGCTGCACCTCGGTCGGCGATGGGCTGGGCAGCATGGTCACGCACGTGAACAACCGCGACGTGACGCTCATCGCGATGTCGCGGGCGCCGCTGGACAAGCTGGGGCGACTAAAGCACAGCGCGGGTCGACGATGCCCTGCGTAACGGGAACGGCGACGACTTCCTGGTCGACTACGGCTTCGCGTTCCTTCCGGAAGAAACGTCGGAATCGCCGCGACGAGTTCCACATGGGGCAGCTGCTCCGCGAGGCCCGCAATGGCTGCAGGACTACCGCGATCATGTCGGTGCGCCGAACCTCCAGTCGGCCGTCTCGGTGAGCGCAGGGTGGAGTGTCTTCGCGATGGAGGACGGAGCGTTCGACAACACCAAACGCCGCTACCCGCCGCTGATGGCCCGCTCTACGCGCGTTTCTCGAGTTCGTGCCAAAAGCGGTGACATCCGCAACTTGCGCGGCTCTAATCTGTTCTTAGGCTAGGTCGCCCCATGAAGTACCGCATTCTCATCGGAGCGCTCGCCGCGGCGGCGCTGACCCTCCCGGCCTCCGCGACCACCGCCACTCAGCGCGCCTACTCGGCCGCTCTCGTGGCGTGCGGCCGGCAACCAGCGCACCCTCACAGAATGTCAGCCCCGACTCGAAGCATTCAGGCGTGAGCTAAAAGCGATAACGCACTCCGACAGTATTCGCGTTGGAACCCTCTCCCATGTTTCCAAACGTGCCTCCGGCGTCGGATCTGTGACCGCTGCGAAGGAAGCGGAATCGGACGTGCCCGATGGTAACGCAGCTTCTTGATCTCCTGCAGGCAGATGGTCGACACCGATCCGGGTCAGTTCAGCTTGGGTCGCGAGTTTGCCGCCTGACTTGGGCTCACATGATCGCGAACTCGAGTGGCGGCAAGGATCTGTTGGCCGCATCACCAAGAAGGGTGACCGGTATCGGCATTACTCAGGGCAGATTGGCAGGTTCGTTGTAGTAGACCAACAAGCCAGGCTAGGCCCGCATCCATCATAGCGACCTTCGGCACGATGCTGTTCATCTTGAAATGTCCAAGCAGGATCGGCGCATCAATACCCACTACGCCGAAACGGCTGGCGTGCATGGCGATGAAGCGGCGCGGATAGGCTGAGATCAGATCCGTTTCGGCAAGCACCGCCAGTCCGAACATGAAGTTCGGAACAGTCAGCGCAACTCGGCGCGACAGCGCTCTCTCAGCCAGAACCCTGTCGACAAAACCCGTTGGATCGCCCGCGCTGGACACAACGAGGTGCTGCATGGCGCAGTAATTTTCGAGACTTGGGTCGCTGGCGAAAGGGTGGCCGGCGCGCAAGGCGATGACGAAATCTTCCTCATAGATCGTGTCCACCACAAAACGCACGGGGAAGTCGTCGAACGGAACGACGGCGACATCCATCGTGCGCGCTTCAAGCTCGGCAATGGTATCGCGCCAGGCCAGCGCCGGTGAAGGCTCGCCCGGCCTGGGCAGCAATTGCCGGATGCTGATGTCGACGCCAGGCGCTTCCAGGCGCACTTGGGCGAGCAGCGGCGGCAGGAACACGGACGAGGCCCCGTCCGGCGCGCCGACGACGAAGCGGCGCGTCGAGCGGGAGGAGTCGAATGGCTCGGCGCTAGCAATTACCGACCGTACCCGCGCCAGAATCTCGGCCACCGGGGCAGCCAGCTCCGTTGCCCGGTCGGTGGGTACCACGCCACGCGGTGTTTTCAGGAACAGCGGATCGCGCATCAAGGAGCGCAGCCGCCCAAGACCATGGCTGACAGCCGATGGTGACAGGCTCAGCCGCTCCGCCGAGCGACCGACGTGACGCTCCTCTATGACGACCTCGAACAGGACCAACAGATTGAGGTCGACGCGAGATAGGTCAGTTTGGTTCAGCATATTCCTGAAATCATATCACTGGATTCAACAGAGTAAAGCTGCGAATTGGCTGGCCGCAGCGGAGCAGTCCTGCCTGGCCGCGAGACATCATCACCGAGGAGCAAACTCATGCCTGACTTCCCTAGTTCAATTCTGGTCACCTGCGCTGGCGGCGCCCAGGGCTCAGCAATCGTGCAAGCCTGCCGCGCGGCAGGCGCCACCGTACGCGTCCTTTTACGCAAAGGCGCGCCCGACCCATTTGGCGACGGCGTCAACATCGTGCGCGGCGACCTCGCTGACGCCCGCCGCCTCGGCCTCGCCTGCCTTGGAGTCGATGCAGTGGCGCTGACGCTGCCGCTCGATGCCAGTCCCGAGGAAATTGTGCGCTACGGCCGCAACATGCTCACCGCGGCGCGGGAGACGGAGGTCAAGCTGATGGTGTTCAACACCAGCAGCTATGTCTCCCGGCTCTCAGGCACGGCGCTGATGGACGCCAAGATGGAACTGATTGACATGATCAAGGCTTCCGGCCTGCCATCGATCATCCTCAAGCCGACGCTCTATATGAGCAATGTCGCCACCCCCTGGGGCGCGCCTGCGATAATGCACCACCATGTATTCCCCTATCCGCTTCCGGCGGACTTCCAGACATCGTGGATCTCCTGGGGAGACATGGCGGCTTATGTCGTCGAGGCGATGCGGCGGCCAGAGCTCGCGGGCGCGAGCTTCGACATCGGAGGACCCGAGGCCCTGACCGGGCCACAGATGGCCGATATCCTTTCAGACATTATCGGCCGCGAAATCGAGTACTATCCGGTTCCACTGGGGGACTTTGCCACCCGCCTGACGGCGATGCTAGGCAAAAAATCGGCCGATCAGGTCGTCGCCCACTATGCCTGGATCCACCGGCAGCGCTCGACGCTTCTGGCTGTCGATATGCGTGAGACGATCAGCGTGCTGCCGATCAAGCCGACTGCGTTCGCAGACTGGGCTAAGGCTCAGGACTGGCCGGCACTGGCCAGCACCGTGAAGGCGGCATGATCATGCAGGCGATCAAGATCCAGAACCGAAAGAATCCGTCAGGGTTCGAAGATGTGCCCCACGATGCCACCGAAGTCATCGACTTCTGGTGGCTTGTGGGCCCCACAATGTGGTTCGCCAAGGACGCGGCTTTCGATCGTGTCTTTCGCGAGCGCTTCCTGCCGCTGCACGAGGCTGCGGCGTGCGGCGATTGCGACGACTGGGCGACGACGCCATATGGCGCATTGGCGCTGCTGGTGCTGCTGGACCAGTTTCCGCGCAATGCGTTTCGAGGCACGCCGCGCATGTATGCGACGGACGACAAGGCCCGACATATCGCGACGGCCGCCATCGATGCCGGGTTCCAGCATGAGGTGCACCCCTCGTGGCGGCTGTTCTTCGCGCTGCCATTCGCCCATTCGGAAAACCTAGCCGACCAGGACCGCTCGGTGGCACTGGCCCGCGAGGTCGGCCCCTCCGACGCGATGCGCGCGGAACACCACCGCAACATCGTACGCCGGTTTGGACGGTTTCCGCACCGCAACCCGATCCTCGGCCGCCCAATGCGGCCGGAGGAGCAGCGTTTTCTCGATGACGGCGGCTTCGCCGGCTGACCAAGGCCGCCGGCTTCATTTAACCAAAGAGATACGATCGTGACTTGGACCGAGATTCGGCTTCTTCGGAAGCTTCATCATCGTTCTCACCTACTCAATGAAAGCCATGCTGTGGCTGCGCATCACGGCCGTGCTGAGCTGTTTGTGCTTTGCCACCTACGGCGCCTCATCGGCAGCTTGCCGCTGGTCCTGATGGAACTAGTGCTGCTGCCAATCAATACCTGGCGCCTGTTCGAACTTCTCCATCAAACTCAGACGGGCCGGACTCACAAGGGAGTCTGAAAAATGCGAACACCGCATCTCTGACTGCTGCTCCGGTCGGCGCTTTCCTGCTGGGTGCTCGGCCGGGATCTGGCTTGTGATCGCGGCCAGCGTCCACTTTCAGGGTATCCATCCGGTAAGCACCGCGGCGCCTATGTCCCGTTAGCGGACAGGACGAAGTTCCGGGCGGGTGGAAGCCGCCGTTGCCCACAAGGCCTCGGCCTGATCAACCGAGCTCCCATGGCAGAAGCAGCGGGTATGCCGTGTTGCGCGGCGAGAAGGCTTCCTGTGACCCGCAGGCCCGCGAGTTGGGCGCGAAGAGGCCGCGCTGGTCAGCGCGCGCGCCGGTAATGCATGGCGACCGCGCCGCTGCGGAGCGGCTTGGCCGAGATCAGCTCGAGCCGTCGCGTGCTGGGCAGCCCGCTCTGGTAGAGGGTCGGGCCGTGGCCCGCGATCCTGGGGTGCACGAGGAGCTTGTACTCGTCGATTAGATCCAGCCGGTCCAGCTCCGTCGCGAGCTTGCCGCTACCGAGGAGCACGCCGGCCGGGGTCGCGTCCTTGAGCCTCTGCACGCCCGTGCGCAGTTCGCCGCCGATGTGGTGGCTGTTGGTCCACGGGAAGGCCTTTCGCGTCGATGACACCACGTACTTCGGCTTGGCCTCCAGCTTGACCGCCCACTCGCGTATCGCCGGCGGCGCCTCCTCGTCGCCGCGGGCGACTGCCGGCCAGTAGCTCTCCATCATCTCGTAGGTGACGCGACCCCACAACATTGCTCCGCCCTCATCCATAAGGCGGGTGAAGAAGGCATGCGTCTCGTCGTCGGCAATTCCTTCCTGGTGATCGACGCAGCCGTCCAGGGTGACGTTGATGCTGAAGGTCAATAGTCCCATGCGGCGAGTCTAAGCCATACAATGGAGAACATGAAGGCCGATTGCTCGCGTTGATGTCGAACTTCCGCAATGGGTCGGCACACGAAGTAAGGCCCGTGCCGACTCCGGACGTTACTCTAGAGCGCTACGCAGCCTGCGCTGGCTCGGCGCCGGACCGCCAGCGCAGCTGGTTCGACTGCAGTTTCGAGGTCGCCGACGAAAGCGGCAGAACCGTGCTGGTGATGCCGTTCGACGAAGTGGTTCCGGAGAGACACGCCTGACTGCTCGGGTCGTATGAGGAGGGAGTTGCTGACAAACCGTCTGGCCGCTCAAGCTGGGAAGTCACCAAGGGACGATTGAAAGGATGAACAACACAATAGCCGCGCCAACGGGCGATCTCGCGAAGGAAATTGCGCGAGGGAAGTGATCCGCGCCCTTCCTGAGCGGGATCCTGATACAATACCCCATGGCCGTCCGAATAGCGGTTGTCCTCGCGCTTCTTTTCGCCTTCGCCTACGGTTTCGCAAAACTCGTGAAACACTATGGCGGCGTTCGCGACCAGCCCTCTCCGTGTGAAAACTTGCCACATCCTGATTGTCCTGATCCAAGCGCGCCTCCTCAGAAAGAAACCAAGCCTTGAGCTGGTGCGTGCGTGGAGCTGCAACATTGGAACGGCTAGGCCTGACAATGGGCAGCGGCCCGTGGAGCCCGTTGACCGCTTCCTCGCTCGGAAGCACACCGGGCGGGCACTTCTCCTCAATGACCATGCGAATCAGGTGGAGGCAATTTCGGGCGTCATAGGCAGGGTCTTGGACTTTCATCCTGGCGATCTGGCGCCGTTCTGGCGATCGTCAAGTCCGGCCCAAGCCCATCATGGCGCGCGCGATGGCGATCTGCGCCTCTGGCGGTTCGGTCTCGCCGCTGCATTGCCCTAAAGCGCAGAGGTTCCTCAACTGACGTTCGGCTGGCGGCAACGCGGCAACTTGCTCGCCAGCCGAGTTGAGTGCAGCCGCTGGTCGCGGGAGGCTAGCCAGCCACACGCTGGTGATTCTAACCTGAGCTCATGTGAGATCAACAACCCTGGTCGGTCTTTTTCACCTGACCCGGCGCGGCGGTCCTGGCTGTCGTGTCCTGCTGACCAGGCGCCGCTTGCTGAGCGCTGCCAGTCTGCTGGCCGGGCGCGCAGTCTCTTGCCGAGTTCGGATTTGTGGTGCCGCTGGTGGTGGTCGTGTCGGTGCCCTGATCGCCGGACATGTTGGTCCCGGTGCTCGTCGTGCCGGTCCCCTGATCCGTCGTGCTGGGCATGGTTGTCGTGGTCGAGGTTCCGCTCGTTGAGGTTCCGCTCGAAGTTCCGCTCGTCGTCTGGGCAAAGGAAAGCCCGGCCGACACCGCCACGACGGCCGAAGCAAAAAGGATTCGTTTCATCTTCTTTCTCCTGTCTGAATGCGCGGGATGCGCCTGGCAAATCCAACAGGCAGACAGAAAGAGTGTTCCCCGAAGACGCTCAATTTTTGTATGCAATCTCTGACTGCAGGCAGCGCGCCCACGCTCATTCCATGGCGCGCATCAGCATCGGGGATGATGAGGTAGCGTACACCGGTTGAGGGGAGAACCCCAGCAGCCAGGAATGCCTTGCGGGCCTCCTCAGCTTCCATCTGGTCGTATATCACGGCCATGCAAACGCGCACCGCGAGGTCCCACCAAGGGCCACGCTTCGTCCACTTCATCAGCTCCTCGTCGGCTGTCTTGACGTTGTCGACGTTGCGGATGATCCGGGACGCTCGGTTTTGACGAGGACCGGAGGGTTGAACCAGTGACGAGACATGAGGGCCTTAGCGGCGGCTAGCGAGTTTCCTCTCCACTAGCCCGCTAGCGATGAGATGGTTAACCTTTTGTTAGCCATGTGTGGGACCGTGATGGGACTGTTTCCAAACGTTCGTCGACCGTTGTCTTAGCGGTCGGTACGAAGCCGTTATGCATCATCTTCCAGTATTTGTCGCCCTGGCCGTTTCGCTTGTCGTGGGTTTAGCCGTGGCGATAGGTTTAACATGAACGCCAACACGCTCCCAAGCGAGGCTATTCGTGGAGGTCGAACGCGACTGACAGTCCGAAGGCCGGGGCCGCACCGACTATAAGGTAGACCAGCTTATCGTCAGTAACCAGCAGATGCGGAGCGCCCCAGCGCACCGGCGGCCTCCCCGCTCGCAATCCAAATAGACGTCTTTCAGCTGTTTGATTGGCATGTCAGCGTAAGCGAACGCGAGGTCCTGAGCGTCAGAAGCCGACAATGAAGCCGGACTGATTGCGATCAGCACGGTGCCGAGCGTCACAGGCGCGAGGGACTTAACAACTGACATGATC
>NZ_JAMYOQ010000027.1:0-78868 GCF_040319905.1 Mesorhizobium sp. M0833
AAGAGAAGCGAGTGACCCGCGGGGCGACATGGTCCGGAAAAAAGACAGGAAACGCTTGACCTCACCGACCCCAATCAGAGAAGCCTGCTAGATCCAAGCCGACGGCGCCGGGCATCAAATAAAAAGCCGCCGACCGAAGCCAGCGGGCTGATTGGGATGGCCCGCGCGGACGGTCAAGGCTGCGCCGGCCGACCATGGCGGAGGGACCACCTTGGTCAACGGCACGGCCCGATGACGCCGTGCCGATGTACCACAACATGCGGCGAGATAGAGCCTTCCGGCGTCGCGGAAAAAAAGCCCGCCGGTTTTGAGCCAGCGGGCAAGTTCTGGAGTGGCTGAGATCAACCCAGCATCAGTCAACGACCGGCGGAAGGGTTGGTTGCAGTGGATGCCAGCTAGCCGCAGCATGCTGTGAATCGTAGCAAAGTGAAAAACAAAACTCTGGACTTCCAGGTCGGACTCGCCCCAATATTTGTTTGGGGGATTCACATGAAAATTGGAGCACTCATCGCAAGTGCAGCCCTGTGCGTCAGCGGCTGCTCTACGAGCGCTGTCGTGTCGGACAGCGATCTCACGGCAATGAATACCGTTGCGCTATGTCACGTTCTCGCCAGCAGCACGGACGAACAGTATCGTAGCAGGGTAGCGGCCCTTCTAGTGCGCAGGGGCGCAACAGCAGAGAAGTGCACCAGGCTTGTGCAAACCGACAATGCTGTCGCGACAGGCATAGCGATCGCGGCTGTCGGCGGCGCAGCTGTGGGTGTCGCTGCCAACAACGGCTATGGAGGCGGAACATATTACCGGCCACCGCCACCACAAACCTATGGCGTCGCGTGGGACCAATTCTATGGCCAGAACTACAGCGTTATCTGGCGCTGCCGCGACCGGTCCACCGGGCGGTTCCTTGACGATTACTATTGCGCCGGCCTGCCCATGGTCGACAGCGCATGGCCGGGCTGGTCGGCGTAGCGGATGAGCAGGCCATACCGCAAATATCGATCCAATCGGTGGCAGAGACCCACCGGTGCCAAGCTGTGGCGGCGCCAACTTGCGAGCGTGCCGGCAATGCTCGGTCTTACGGCAGCGGCGGCGGTGGCCGCCTTCCTGGCGCCGTCGGGCGCGCAACGTAGCGACGATGCATCAAAGGCCAGCCCACGAAGGGCGGCGCCCGCCTCGCTTACCGGTGTCGCTTCCGTCATTGACGGCGATACGATCGAAATCCACGGCCAGCGCGTCCGCTTCAACGGCATCGACGCGCCAGAGAGCCGGCAGCTGTGCCGCGATGCGAATGGCGCCGAGTATCCTTGCGGCCGGCGATCGGCCGAAGCGCTGGACACTTTCCTGGCCGCGTCGAGGCCGCTCGAATGCACATTCGTGACGTGGGACCGCTACCACCGCTTTGTCGGCGATTGTCGGCGCGCCGACGGCGCGGGCGTGGCCGCCTGGATGGTCAAGCACGGCCAGGCGCTGGATTGGCCTCACTACAGCCAGGGCGCCTATGGGGGGCAGCAGGCGCAAGCCCAAGCCTCAAAGATCGGCCTGTGGGCCGGGACGTTTCAGGTACCCTGGGAATGGCGCGCTGCGCACGCCGACGGCGCGGCGCCGTCGAGTCGTCCGCTGGGCATCATCAGCCGTAAGCTGGTCGCGCAGAGCGGCTATTCTTGCGAGCCGCGGAGAACGTGCAAGCAGATCGGTTCCTGCGACGAAGCCAACTGGTACCTGCAAAACTGCTCATGGGGCGGAAAACTCGATCGCGACAAGGATGGGATCCCATGCGAAACACTCTGCTAGCTGAAATGTAACGGAGTAAGCGCGCTACGGCCTGTTCGGCTTTCCGCTTACACCGATCCAACGACGACCATGCATGGGCGACGCGGTCTGCTAACCCCATTTTTTGACGAGGTATTCTATATCTGAAGGGCAGAAAAAGTTATTGCGACAATAGAGAGAAGAGACGCCTTAACTAAGACTTTCAAAACCGTTAAGTGTATGCTGGCAGGCGATCAAGGCGTGATGTTGCCCTGTCGGGGGGGCGAGTAAAATGCAGACTGTGATGAGTCAAAAGCTGGCAAGCTATGGCCAGTGGACCTACCGTGGTGCCTGGGCCCTAGAGATTGCGGCCGCAGCGATTGGTCTTACGACAGGTGTAGCATTAGGCGTACAAGCGTTTTCTGCAAGCGAGTCTGTCACTGCAATGGATTTGACGCTCGCCAGTGCACCCTTTCTCATGGTGGCAATCGCGGAGCTCACCAAGATACCGATAGCTACACTGCTTTTCAGCGCGTCTTGGCTCTGGAAGCCCATAATCTTGGTCTTCCTCCTGGTTCTTGCAGGCATCACTTTCGAAACTGTCTTTATGGGGATGGAGAGGGCAGGCGCATTGCGTCAGCTGCGTTATGAGGAGCTCGTAAACAAGATTGATGCCCTTGAGCAGGAAGCGACAAAGCTCGCCTCTGCTGACGAACTTGGTCGAAGAGCCGATCAGGTCGATCAAGCCCGTTCCGAAATTGAGCAGCTGACCTCTCTTGCAGAAAAATCGCGTGCGACCTCTCAGTCGCAAATTGCCGAGGCCAATGCGGAATTGGAGGGAACGACAGCCCTTACTCCAGAGGCCTCGCGTGTTCGCGATCAAGTGGATGAGAAAAATGCTGTTCGATCGGCGCTGATTCAACAGCGTGATCGCGAAGTTAAAGACGCTGTCGATCAATTTGAGCGCCAACGCGACAGCTTTGTTGAACGTATCAAGATGGCGCGCGATTCAGGCGACAGCGACTCGGCACGCAGGCTAGAATCGGAAGTGGCTAAACTTGCCAACCCCCGCACGAAAATTACCACCAAGTTCGACACTCGGATTGAGCCGCTCGATCAAGAGATTGCTGCGCTGCGCGAAAATTTCGATCGTTTGCGGGCAAATAGCCCTCCTATGACTACTGACCAGAGGCAGAAGCTTGTCGATAGGCGTTCGTCTCTGGAGCAAACGCGCGATAGTGATGCCGCGGCTTGGCAGCGTCGATTGGATGAAGCGGGCAAACGGCTCGCAGATGCCCAGGCGGCAGAAGCCAACAAGGCAAACACCTCGGCGCAAAACCAGGTCAGACAGGACCAGATTGCCAAAGCCCTCAGCGCCTTTGCCAAGGAGCGGATCCCAATGGCGCGGACAGATCAGGTCCGCCGTATTGCCTCACGGTGGTACGGCAGCAAACCTGAACTGGTGACTGAGGCACAGGCCGGAATAATCTCTGTGATTTGGTTCGGCTCGCTCGCGCTCATCGCCGCGCTCGCGGGACCAATTACGGCAATGGTCGCTCTAGCGCTCCAGCGCATTGCCGCCCGAGAAGAGGACAATTCAGAGAGCAAGACTTCCAGGCTGCTCCGCAGAATGCTTTTGAGTTGGCGCTGGCGGCGGGTTCGAACGGTCGAGGTACCGGTCGAAGTCACGGTAGAGAAAGAGATTGAGAAGCGGGTAGAGGTGCCTGTCGAAAAAATCGTCAAAGAGATCCTCTACGTTCCGCTCTTCACCGACGACCCCGAAGTTCTTCGCAAGGCCCTCGACCAGGATTTGCCGCTTGAGGTCTCAGACCTCGTGACGGTATCAATGAAGGATCGCAAAAGTGCTCGTCCGGCATAACACCACCCTGCTTGAGCAAGCCGTCGATCTCGCCGTCAAAAGGTCAGCGATTCCAACCTTGCAGGCTCAAGCCGCGGCCCAAGAGAAGACAGCCCGAGCGACCGCCTTTCGCCGAATGGCGACTGGCGGAGCCATTGCAGTGGCGGCGGTCGGGATTGGGCTAGGCATCAATCTTGGTCTAGGGGACAAAACCTTGCCGGAGCCGGCAGCTTTGCCGACCATAGAGCAGCCAAGCGATCTCACCTCCCCAAAAGATGAGCCGCCTATTCCTGTTCCAACTCCAAAGCCAATTCAGGAGCAGGCGCCCCAGGCTGACGTCCCTACCAGGCCTGACGTGGTGACCGTCGACTTCAACAAGTTCGCCACCAAGAACGTCGAGTTCCAAGGCACCACTTGGGAGTTAATCACAGGTCACCACTTCAAGGATGAGAACGACGAAACCTGGGACCGAGCGTGGTGTTACTCTCGGCGGAGTGTGAACGGCGTAGACGTAAATGTATCATTGGCAGCTCGTTCTGCCCCGACAGCGCCACCAGCCGGGCCTGGCGCTGCTGCTCAGACGCTTCAGTTGGTCGGCCTTAATGATTCATCGGCCGTCGATCTTGCAACAAGATGCGCGTGGCTGGATGGTCGCACATTTGCGTCTTCAGACATCATTCCTGACCAGTCACGAGAGCAGGCCGCAATTGTCCCCGTAGAAACTCCTGCGACAGAGGTCGATGCAGATAGTGGATTTGTTGTCGTGTCAGGATGGGACGCGATCGGAAACGACCTGCCGGATATGCCAACTAGGAACGTGAGTTCTGAGCAGTGTCAAACCGCCTGCGATACCGACTTCAGGTGTCTAGCGGTTACTTATAACACAAAATTTCGAGCTTGTTTCATGAAAGGGGACGCATCGCTACTGGTCAAAAGCGAAGAGTCGATCATGGCCGCAAAAAAAGTGGTCGAGAGCAATTTGCGCTACTCGAATTTGGTGTTCGCCACAAAAACGGAAATTTCTGGCAATGCCTATTGGACCTCTCCGCTCCGATATCCCGACTGCATACTGCAATGTGCAAACGACAAATCCTGCTTAGGGTTCAATTTCCGCAAAAAAGAAAGTGCGTGTGTCCTTTTCAACAGCATCACCCAATCCGCTGATAACGCAGCGGTCGCATCTGGCATCAAGAGCGTCGCCAACTAAAGTTGAAGCAAAGCACCTATCCTCACGGAGCGATTGAAGCCAAGCCACTTGTCAAAGAAAGTGGCTAGCAAAATTCCACGATCATCTTTGGGTTAGCGGTAGGAATGTTCTTCGACGAAGCTCTAACAGAATGCAAAGTGGAGCCAACTGAGGCATGTCAGAGAAAGAATTGTCGTCGGCGCATTGCGGGACCGTCTGACTGAATGTCAAAAATTGGGCCGGGAGCGGTCTGTCCGTTGTTCGATTACTGTTGGCGAGAAGCTGCCATTCAGCATCCGGTCTGGCGGCATCGTGACGAGACTGATTTTCTGTCGGAAGAGAACGAGGCCGGCCGCAAGAAAAGGTCACGGCTTTTATGCACAACCTTTATTGTCCAGCAGGCTTAGTAGTTCCCCTGAAACTTGAATCTACCTCAGACTCAGTGTCTTCTCAGGGCAACCGCTGGGAGTAGACATGCCTTCAGGCTCGTTTCAACACCGCGTGTGGCAATGGATTGTCGCGTGCTTTCCGACGCCGGCGCACCTCGATGTACAGGAGCGCAATCATCGCTTCCTTGAAGAGGCGCTTGAACTCGCTCAGGCGAACTCCTGCACAAAGGAGGAGGCACTCGAACTGGTGGAGTACGTGTTCGGTAGGTCGAAAGGTGACGTGCGCCAAGAGGTTGGGGGCGTCCTCGTTACGCTCGCGGCCCTCTGCAACGCCACCAAGGTTGACATGAATGAGGCCGCCGAACAGGAACTGGGCAGGAACTGGTCCCGCATTGATCGTATCCGCGCCAAGCAAGCGGACAAACCTCAGGGATCGGCTCGTCCTCAATGAAGGTAGTCTTAGCCGATCAGGGTGGCGCAAGCCTCGCTATCCAGTATTTCGCGAGCGGACGCTGATTCGCGGATGCAGATTTCGTATGGGACGGCCGACCTTAAGCATTGTTGCCTCAACCGTGACGTGGCGGAACAACGGTTTGGTAGAACATATGCAGATCGCCTGGTCAGCGAGCTTGCGGATGCGGAAGCTTTCGAGAATGTTCAGGGGTGGCATGATATCCTTGGGGGAAACGTGACCATCAACGACGATGAGAGCTTTGAAGTTGCCATCGGTTCGAGCTACACCGCAACCTTCGTGAGCGTGGATCAGAACGTCACACTGACGGACAATGGACGGATTGACTGGGCCAGTGTTGAATTCGTGAAGCTGACAGCCATATCGGAAGTACCATGATCGATGAGCACGCTACAGCCAACTGGTTTTCGAAACCTGGCGACTCGATCCGCGCAATCATGCAACGACGCAACATTTCCGCGCGTGACCTTGCCGAGCGCTTCGAGGATGGGCTTGATGCTGTCCGCAGCCTCATAGACGGGTCGCGGCAGATCGACGAGTCGTCCGCTTCGACACTGTCGGCGGTCCTGGGAGCGACGGCGAAATTCTGGCTGAAGCGGCAGGAGAACTTCGATACTGCGGTCGATCGTGCTGTGGTTCAAGTCCGAGAAAGTGGACATGAGGATCTGCTGCTGCGCCTCCCCGCTCCGGGCCAGAAAGCGCGTGGCAAGCTACCCCTAGAGCGCCGTGCGGCCGAAATCCGCAAGAGATTGGTGTTCTACAACGTTCCGGACGCAGAATCGTGGACGGGTCGATATGGGCGCCTGGTAGGCGAAACGGACTATCGTACCTCCAAGGCATTCGCGTCTAAGGAAGATGCCACTCTTATGTGGCTCCGGCGCGGCGAACTTGAGGCCGACATGATCCAGACACGCGCCTGGAATTCCGGGAATCTGATGGATCGGCTGCGGGACATCCGAAGGCTTTCTATGATCCGCCATCCTCAGCTCTTTCTACCGAGGTTGAGGACGCTCTGCGCGGAAGCGGGTGTTGCGCTTGTAGTCGTCAAGGCTCCCGATGGCTGCCGCGCCAGCGGCGCGATACGAATGGTCGATCCCGACAAGGCAATGCTCCTGCTCAGCTTCCGCTACAAGCGGGATGATCAGTTCTGGTTCACGGTTTTCCATGAAATCGGACATCTGGTGCTCCATAAGGCGAACACCTTCGTTGACGATGATGCTCTACCGGGGGACGCAGATCGGGAAAACGAGGCCAACGAGTTTGCGGCGGAATGCGTCATTCCTGCCCTTCGGGAGTCCGAATTCGAACGCGTCATGCCGAAACGAGACGACATCGTTCGCTTCAGCGTATCGATTGGAGTGGCTCCAGGCCTAACCGTCGGACAGATGCAGCACCGTGGAATCCTGGAGCCCGACAAGTTGAACTATCTTAAGCGTACGTGGGACTGGAGACAGATCAATCCCGCCACCGTCTAGGATCGCTATCCTTTGAAGTGGACGAATGCGGTGGGGCTCTTCTGCCAGTTGCACAAAGCATCCTCGATCACGGCCATTCCTACGTGAAGGTGTGCATCCAACTCATCGACCCAGCTCTGAAGCTGAGCTTCCGTCGCCGCGCCAGTGTGTGAACCTGTGAACAGGAGGCGTGCGCCGGAAGCGGGACCCGTGGCGCCCTTGAAGTAGGCGGATCCTGGCTCGATCGGAGCGATACCGTATCGCCCGATCAGCGCAAGGTAATCGAACTTCGCAAGACGCCCAAACGTCTTCACGCTCATGCTCCGATAAAGAGCATCGAAGATCGTTGCGGGATTGTTGCCTGTTTGCTGGATCATTGCAGCGAAGAACGCTTGATGTCCCGTGGGCCCTATCCAACCGACGTAGCTGAGCAGGACCTCGCCGAAGCTTCTGTTGGAATTCGGCCGCAGACTCTCGTACTTCCGGTGATTGCCGAATTTTCCGCCGATGTTCATCCAATTCGCGGCGAGCCATGAGATCATTGCCTGTGGGTTGTTCGAAACAGTCTGCCAGTCCCACACCCCAGCCCCGAGGCGGCCGTATACCTGCTGCAGTCGAAGCCATCCGGAAGACGCAGGTCGAGCGAAATGCGTCATGAGGAACACAAGCCATGCGGCCTCTTCTACGTTGCTGTTCTGCATATGATATGCAACCGCGCGCTCGGCATCGAACGTGCCTGAATTGGGATCTGCTTTCCTTGCAATGACGGGCCTTTCCTGTACTCGCCTGTAGTAATCTTCGCGTCTTAGGCTCGCGACGAGCTGCATCGCGAGTGTGTCGCGCGCTAGGTTCCCCGGGGCACCTGGAAGATTACGAACGCTGGCGGAGAAGGTCTGAAGAGCGCTAGAGATCTGCGCATGCTGCAGCTGCCTGGTCGGCCACATTTCAGGCTGCTCCATTTGTTTTGGTATCTCGCAGGACTCGGGTCTTCAGCCTTCGCTCGAGATATGTTCGATAAACCTCGTCATGAAACTCGGCCTTCAACTCGCCGAGACCTTCGAATCCTGGTGCACCCCGCCGTTTAGTAGCCCAGAACACCTGGAGAAGGCGAATGATGTCAGCCCAGTATGGTTCTCTCGCAAAGTCTTCGGCCCGAATTTTCTTTTCTGCCCGGATCTCTCCCTCAGCCTGCAACAGGGCGTCGGTAATCGAGAATGCGTCTCCGGAAGGCATCGGGGGCATTTGCACGGTCTTCTGATGTCCTTCATTCACGTAATTCTCCATCGGCTCGATCGAGCCGTCGTAAACGTGCATGCTGGTGGCGTAGTGAAGGTAATCCCCCGGATCGAGGTCAAGGCGAGTTGCCATCATCTCCTGGAGCATAGTGAAGCAGAACACGTCATGCGGCAGGCCCTTGTACGCGTCGTTGGACCGCATCGTGGTGGACATGTGAAGACGGCCGTCGCGCGCTACGAATTGCAGTGCGGTCGTGCACGGAATCTCCTCGTGATGGACCGCGATGTCCGCAGCATCGTAAAGTTGGATCACAGCGCGCTTGGACGTGGATTTCTCTTTCAGCAGCCTGGTGACATTCTCAAGCTGGTTGATGCTTCCGCGCATCGCATGTATCCGCGGACCGTAGGCGCCAGCGAGGATGCCATCTTCGGCATCCTTGGCGTAATCCGGGATGTATTCCTTGATGAACTCGAGCGTATCGAGGCCTCCGAGATACCAAAGCAGTTCCCCCAAGGCGCTGAAAGGCTTGCCACGGTCCTGCGATCGACTGATCCGAGCTCTGGGGTTAGTCATTCGGAAGGACACCCCAAGCCTTTCTCGCATTTCGCCGCGGGTGCCGACGTTCGCGGCCCCGTCCGCGAGAAGGATCGGGTATAGTTCTATCAGTATCTCATCAATGCCTTCACCGCACAGATACATGCCGCCCCCCGAATCTACCGCTGCGGCACATGTTATGACTGGATTTCGGGAAGTAAAATACTCCCGGAGCGGAGCTTCGGGCTTTTCTCGCACCTGGGCGAGCGGCACGGGGAACAAAAGAGATTGACGCCCTATCGTAACGGCGCAGAAGCCCGTGCGGATTTGAAGGTTGGTTCGATCAAACAGACTGAGAATGCCGCTATCTACGCCGCTTTCGCCCCGGCCATGGCAGAATTCCGTCGAGTTCCGCCAACCCCTCATCGTCCGAGGCTCGATCTTCGTGGTCTCGTTTGACTTCAGGCACCTCTTCGTCTTCGAACCAGAGAAGTGTCAACGTCTGGTCCCATTCAGAAGAATAGCGCGTATCCTCAACCAAAGACGTCCCGAACCGCCGTAATGAAGGCGCAGAGCCGGCATTGGTTCGGGGCAGATCAGCTCGTCTATTGTGCCCTGTGTTTCGGCTTGCCGCCGGCAAATTGCTTCAATGCATTTGCCCGCCTAGAAAGGTGCCCCCTCGGACTCACTGGTCGCTGTCACTTATTCGGACCCTGAAATTGGCTGCCGCCGCGATTTCTCTGACTTGTCGACGACAGGGAACCCTTCCTTTCTGGCCTTGGCAAACGCTCGATCGCTCTCCAGGAACTCCGCCAGCATGAACGGGATCAGTTCCGCTACCGATTCGGACTCGCCATAGGTCTGACGATAAAGCGCCGCATAGTCCTTCAGTGCTTGGTTCATGTCTGCACTTACGCTTATGGTGATCTTCGAAGGTGTCCGATCCGGAAGTTTGCCGAGTTTCAGATTGGTCATGATGACTCCAGTCAATCCGGGTACGGCCGCAGCACAAGATCCTTGTGCACGATGACGCGCAGTGGCCAACCGGGCCGGACAGTGATGGTGGGTTGGATATTGAGGTTCTTCTCGGTGATGCGCTGGCCAGCTCGACTGACGTTCTGCTGAGCGGATTCGCGGATTGCTTTGACCAGGTCGCTTTCGTCTTCCCCGAGGCTCAGCTCGGTGCCGACCCCTAGCAACGTGGCCAGCGCAACGCCTTTCATCAGCTGCCAGGTGTGGAAATCCACCTTGTCCTCAAGCCCGGCATAGCCGGCGGTGTCCGTCGCCGGCAGATTGTCGATTTCGATCGAAGAGCCGTCGGGCAGCAGTATCCGTTGCCAGACCAGCAGCGTGCGCCTTTGTCCAAAGGCAACAACGCTGTCATAGGTGCCAATCAGGCGAGAGCCTTGCGGAATGAGCAAGGTGCTGCCGGTGACTGTGTCGTGCACATTCTCGGTGACCTGTGCGACGACGAGGCCGGGCAAGTCGGAATTGATGCCAGTGATCAGGCTCGCTGCGATGACGCTGCCGGCCATCAGCTGATACGGCGAAGCCGGCGTCTGCAGTGCATGCAGATTGTAGATTCCACTTGTGTTCCGCTGGCTGACAAAAACGAGCTTGCGCTGTTGGTTGTTTTGGTCGCCCTCGGCCGGTGCTACGGAAGCTGAACCGCGTGCGGCATCGGATTGTGGAGCCGTTGCCTCAAAGGGTGGACGCCCGCCCTGCCCGTTGCCGGCGGCATCTGCTTGCCGGGGTCGATTTTCGATCCGGAAGAAGACTTGCGATTCGCGCGCCTCGATCGCCTGCTGTGCAAGGCGCTGCTCCTCCGCCGAAACCTCCTGGCCCGGCGCGATGCCCAGCTGGCGTTGGTGCTCAAGGATGGGGCGGCCGAGGTCGCCGGGCAGCGGTGGTCCAAGCACCGGAGGCTTGGGCTTGATCCCGGAATAGTCCTTAGGCAGCCTTTCAATTGCCTCCGCGGTTGGCTTCCGCTCAGTGTTGTAAAGCTCTTCAGCCTGCTCTTTGATGCGCAGCGCCGGTCCCTGCAGCGCCATCATGGTGACGCCTAGAACGGTCCCGGAACCAACAGCAGCAATGGCGACAATAATGCCGCGCTTGAAGCGCACAGCGCGGCGAGGCGAGGCCCGCAGCTGCAGCTGTTCTGGATCGAGTTTCGGTGAAGCATCGGAGCGGGAAGTATCCGTCATGGGCCGTCCCTCACCTGCTGGAACGCGAAAAGAGCAATTTCCGCCACGGCGCTTGCCTGCCGTCGGTCCTCGTGATGCGCACCACCTGCTGCTGCTTGGCGCCGAGGCGCAGTTCGGCCGCGGCGAAGAGGCGATCGACAATGTAATAGTTGCCGCGTATGCGGTAGTTGACGAGCTGGTTGTCCCCGTCAGCACCGACGATGAAGAGCGGCGGGGCCTCGCCCTGATCGATGCGGCGCGGAAACTCGATGTAGACCTTGCTGCCATCATCGAACGCGCGCGTCGGCCTCCAGGGCGGCATGTCGCCGGTAATCGAATAGCGGAAGCGAATATTTTCGAGAGCCACATTCGACGCCACTGGCATAGCAGCCTCGGCCTGCGCATCGCGCCGGCGTAGCGCGATAATCTGGTCCTCGCTGTAGGTCCAGGAGATTGCCGCCATGGCGGTCTTATCCGTGCTTTGAAGCTGCAAGTGATAGCTTCGCCGGTCCGTGGTGATCACCAGATTGGTGGCAAGTCCTGGCGCGAAGGGCTTCACCAGCACATGGGTGCGCTGGTCATCGCCGGAGCCACTGACGGTATCGCCAATTACCCAGCGCACTGTATCGCCGGCCGACACGGATTGGAGTTTCTCGCCTGACTGCAGAGCGATATCGCTGACGCGCTCCGGTGCGGCATAGAGCTGGTAGAGCGCGCCTTCGGCAAAGGGGTAAACCTGCACCGCATTCACATAGCCATATTTGGTGGGTTGCTGCGTCGCCGCCTTGTTGGCATCGGCGACACGTTCTTCAGGCGAGCGCCTGTCTTCAGCAGCCTTGCCCGGCTCGGGCTGCAACTGGCCGGGCAGCGGTAGCGGTTTCGGCACTTCCACGACTTTGACGGGCTTCTCCGGCGCCTTCTCGATTGCCGCCGGTTGGAACTTGGCAGCATCATAGGAAATCTGAGGTGGCGGCACCGGCTTCGAGGCACAGGCGGAGATGACCGCAGCCGACGTCGACAGGACCAGCGCAGTGCGGAGCGACGAGAGTCTATTTATCATTGGCGGGCTCCTTTGGGGGAACGGAAGTCTGCGCGGCACTGTCGAGCTCGCGCGACCAGTCGATGGCATTGATGAAGACGCCGAGCGGGTTTTTGCGCAGCTGATCGGCATTGTTCGGCGGCCGGATCACAATGGTGAGGATCCCGGTCCAACGCGTTGTGCTGGCGAGGCTGCCGCGCTCAAAGACCTGCTCGGTCCATTTGACTTGAAAGGAGCTGTCGGACGCTCGAACCACGCTCGTCACCTGCACCGAGACGCTGCGCGTGCCGATCTTGCCGAACGGGTCGTTGGCCTTAGCGTACTCGTTGAGAAAGAGGGCTCCGCGGTCGGTGGCAAAGTCGTAGGCCGAGAGCCAATTCTGCCGCACCAGCACCGCATCGGTGGAAACAGAGCGGACATTCTGGATGAAGCGGCCGAGATGCCAGGCGATCTGGGCATCGGTGGGCTCGTAGTCCCGGATTGCTGGAGCGACGGCGCGCGCCTCGCCGAAACGATCAACCTCGACGACATAGGGCACGACGCGGCCCTGCATCGACTGCCACAAGAGTCCACCAGAGAGCCCGGTGGTCAGAGCGAGGCAGCCAAAGGCCATCAGGCGCCAGTTCCTTGCCTGCACGCGCGCAGTGCCGATGCGCTCGTCCCAAAGTTGGGCGGCCTTCTGGTATGGTGTGACGGGGTGGGGCGTCTTCCCGTAACGCTGAACAGGTCGCTTGAAGAGCATCTAGTCTTCCTTATCGTTGAGAGAGGGGTTGGCGCCGCTTCCACCCCGATCGCCATCGCGGACGGCCTGCGTGGCGGCGTGGCGATGGGCGCGCGCGGTCTGTTCGGAACGCAAGCGCCTCGCCCACGCCGGCGCGGCATCGGCACCTGACGCGGCAGGGTTTCCGGTCGTTGATGCGGTCGGCGTGCCGGCCGTCGCGGTCCAGGCGGCATCGCGGCCGGCATCGGCGCTGCGCCGGAATGGTTCTGTTGCAGATCGCATTCCCCGAATCGCGGCGCCGCCAGCTGCGCCGGCAACGCCCTGCAGTCCAGCAGCTACGCCGGAGAGGCCGGACTCGGGCGATGTTGCACGCCTCATCTGCCAAGCTGTGGAAGCAGCCGATCCCATGGCCGTGCCGGCTCGAACGGCGGCGAGACCGCCGCCGGTTGCCATGCGCGCGCCGGCAAGCGCCGCACCTCCGGCAACGAGCGTTGATCCGGCGGCCGCCGCGGTGGTTCCGAGTGCGGCTCCCGCGCCAAGCTGCGGCGCGCCGGAAACAAGACCCGAGGCAATTCCCGGTCCGAAAATGCCGAGCCCAAGCAGCGCCAACGCGCCCAGTACCTGTGACATGGCCGCGGCCAAGTCCGGCTCCTTGCCTTGCAGGGCGGAAGCGAACTCGCCGAAGAGCGTGGAGCCGATGCCGACGATGACGGCAAGCACCATCAGCTTAATGCCCGACGAGATCACATTGCCGAGCACGCGCTCGGCCAGAAACGCC
The DNA here is from genome assembly GCF_040319905.1 of Mesorhizobium sp. M0833. Taxonomy (NCBI): domain Bacteria; kingdom Pseudomonadati; phylum Pseudomonadota; class Alphaproteobacteria; order Hyphomicrobiales; family Phyllobacteriaceae; genus Mesorhizobium; species Mesorhizobium sp. M0833. The sequence goes on from NZ_JAMYOQ010000027.1 coordinate 13,600, forward strand.
GAGCGGTTCCAGAGCGCGAAGGGCACCAGAACAAAGCCGGCCAATGTGGTGAGTTTGAACTCCAGGATGGTGATGAAAAGCTGGATGGAAAGGATGAAGAAGGCGATGAGGACCAGGAACCAGGCGAGAAGCAGCACGAAGATGGTCAGCGCGTTGCCAAAAATCTCGGGGAAGCCGACTAGCTGGCTCGCTTGATTGAGCAGCGGCCAGGCGCCCTCGAAGCCGGCCGCGGCAATGCGGCCTGGCCGCAGGAGACTGTCGGCGGACAGATTGCCGGCCGATGCGTTGATGCCGAGGCCGGCAAAGGAATGGTAGATGATGTCGGCGAGGTTCTTAAAATTGTTCAGGATGAAGGCGAAGGCGCCGACATAGAGCACTTTTCGGACAAGCCGGCCAAGAACATTGGGCTCGCCGCCGAACGCCCAGACCAGGCCTGCCAGCGTGATGTCGATGCCGATCAGGATGGTGGTGAGAAAGGCGACGTCGCCCGAAAGCAGACCGAACCCGCTATCAATATAGCGGGTAAAAGTCTCCATGAAGCGATCAATGACGCCGAGGTCATTCATGTCGCCGCCTTCCTCGTTGTCTTGAAGAACTGCTGATCAGTTGCCGGGATAGGCCGTACCGGTGCCCAGGAAACGCTTCGTCGTCTCGCGGGCGGCTTCCTCGGACTGCGCCTTGCGGGCAGCATCTTCGGCTTCAGCCCGGAACTGGGTCGCGAGCAGCGTCTGAATCTGGATCTGCTGCTTGGTCGAAAGCGCGATCAGCTGATTGGTGGCCTGGCTTGCCTCAAGGGCACCTGCCGCGCCCTGACTGCGGTTGACGAGATCGGTAAGCAGGTCGCCGTCGGTCCGCACGTTCTCCACGATCTGCGACTGCGCGCTCATGGTTTGGCGGAACGCCTGCATGGCGTTTTGCCAGCGCTCGCGCGCGGCGCTCGCCACATCGCTGACCTTGATTGTGGCGTCGTAGCTTTCCGGATATTGCACACGCCACTGGTTCTGAAGCTTGTCGAGATCGAAGCTCAGGCCGCTGGCCTGGGTCATCAGGCCGTCGATCCGTTGGAGCGAACCTGTGAGCTGGCCGACGGAAGAAAAATCCAGGCGCTGAAGGTTGCGCGCCATGTTCTGCAGCATGGTCGCCTGGTTCTGAAGCGACTGGATCTGGTTGTTTATCTGCTCCAGGGAACGTGCCGCTGTCAGCACGTTCTGCGCATAATTCGACGGATCGAACACGATCAGGGCGTGGGCCGGCTGGACGTAGTCGGCCATCGGTTTTGCGATCAGGGAAACGGTGATCAGGCTGGTGAGAAGGCGGCGCCGCATCATGACGATTGCTCCTTGTCTGGTTGAGGGAATTGCTGGAGAAGCTCGGCAGCCCAATCGAGGCCGCGCGCACTCAGGAACCGGGAGGCAAAGCTGTCCTGCCCGTGCTCTGACAGGACGCTGTCGATCAAAGCTTGCGTGGCCGGATCAGAGGCGCCGCAGAGCGCAAGAGCGATCGGGCCGAGCCCGAGCTCGAAGAGGCGGTTGCCGCGGCGCGACTGCAGATAATACTGGCGCTTCGGTGTGGCACGGGCGACCAATTCGATTTGCCGCTCGTTCAGGCCGAAGCACTCATAGGCTGCCCGCACCTGCGGTTCCACGGCACGGTCATTGGGAAGAAAAATGCGCTGTGGGCAGCTCTCGATGATTGCCGGCGCGATCGACGAGGCAGCGATGTCTGCAAGTGACTGCGTGGCGAAAATGACGGAGACGTTCTTCTTTCGCAGCACCTTCAGCCATTCGCGGATGCGGGCGGCAAAGAGCGGGTTGTCGAGATAGACCCAGGCCTCGTCGAGCATGAGCAGTGTTGGCCGGCCGTCGAACCGCTCCTCGAGGCGATGGAAGAGATAGGTGAGCACCGGCAGCACGGCGCCTTCCTGGTGCATCAGCTCTTCGGTCTCGAAACACTGCACATCCGACAAAGCCAGCCGATCTTCATCGGCATCGAGCAGACGCCCGAACGGGCCATCGAGCGTGTACGGCATCAACGCGGATTTCAGCGCATTGGACTGAAGCAGGACCGACAGTCCAGTGAGCGTGCGTTCCTGCGCCGGCGCGGTGGCAAGGCTGGTCAGGGCCGACCAGATCGCCTCCTTCACCTCAGGCGTTACGGTGACATTCTCATGGGCGATGAGGCCGGCGATCCATTCCGCCGCCCAGCTGCGAGTAGTCTGGTCGCCGATATTGCTCAGTGGCTGGAAGGCAAGCGCACCATCCGCGCCCAGCGCGTGGTGTTCTCCGCCCATGGCCAGTGTTGCCGCACGAGCCGAATTGCCCTTGTCGAAGACATAGACCTGCGCCCCGGCATAGCGTCGAAACTGCAGAGCGACTAGCGCGAGCAGAACCGACTTGCCGGCACCGGTCGGACCAACGATCAGCATGTGACCGACATCGTCGACATGGGTGGAAAGCCGAAACGGTGTCGACCCGCTGGTCTCTGCGAAGAGAAGCGGCGGGGATTCGGTCCCAGTCACGTTGGCGAGATGCTCGTTATCCACCGGACCGGCCCACGCCGACGACAGCGGCATGACGTGGGCAAGGTTCAGCGTGTGAATGAGCGGCTGGCGAACGTTAGCGTAGACATGACCGGGCAACGAGCCGAGCCACGCCTCGACCGCATTGATGCTTTCACGGATCGTGGTGAAGCCGAGCCCATTGACTATGCGCTCAACCGCTCGGAGCTTTTCCGCGGCGGCTTGCCGGTCCTGGTCCCATACCGTCACCGTTGTGGTGAGATAGCCGAAGCCGACGTGATCGCCGCCCAATGCCTGAAGGGCGGCATCCGCATCGAGCGCCTTGTTGTCGGCGTCACTATCGACGAGAGGGACGGGTTCGTTGGTCACGACCTCGCGCAGGATGGCTGCGATCGATTTGCGCTTGGCAAACCACTGACGGCGCAACCGGGTCAGTGTCTTTGTGGCTTCCGTCTTGTCGAGCGGGATGAAGCGCGTCATCCAGCGGTAGGCGAAATCCTGATGGTTGAGCGCGTCGAGGATCCCTGGCCGGGTGACGTTCGGGAAACCAAGGATGGTGAGGGTGCACAGATGCTGCTCACCCAGCATCGGCTCCAGGCCGCCGGTAAGCGGCGCGTCAACCAGAACACCGTCGAGATACATTGGCGTTTCCGGCATGGCGACCGGATGGCGGTAGGTCGAGATTGTGCCGTGCAGATAGGTTAGCGTCTCGGCATCATCGAGGGCGCGCACTTCCGGCATGAAGCCGGACAGCAAATCCAGGACGCGGTCGGTCTCGTCGCGAAACCACGCCAGCTCCTGGCGCCAGTCTCTAGCCCCTCCCGAGTGATGCGAGTCGACCAGTGCGCTTTCCGCCCGCGCCTGGCCATCTGGCGCCGGCATGAAGACCAAGGTCAGATGATAGCGACTCTCGAAGTGCGCGACCTTGCCCTCGAAGGCCGCGCGCCGTTCCTCATCGACCAGCCATGAGGCAGCATCGGGAAAAGCCGAGCTCGGATAGCCCAGCGCTTCAACGCGCTCGGCCTCGAAAAACAACCCCCATCCGGAGCCCAACCTTCGTAGCGCATTGTTGGCTCGTGCGCAGATGCCGACCAATTCGGCTTCGGTCGCGCTTTCAAGGTCGGGGCCACGGAACCGGAAGGTTCGCTGGAAGCTACCGTCTTTATTGAGCACGATGCCGGGCGCGACCAAAGCGGCCCAGGGCAGATGATCGGCCAGCCGATCGGCTTTGCCGCGATACTCCGAAAGGTTCAGCATGCAAGCCACCCCTTCAGGCGAAGATGACGGACAAGCACGCTGGCGAAGTCCGGATCGCGGCGAGCGGCAAAGACCGCGAGCGTGTGGCCGGCGATCCAGAGCGCCAGTCCGGCGATCCACTGCTGCAGGCCAAGGCCTATTGCCGCGGCCACCGTGCCGTTGAGGATCGCCACCGCTCGCGGCGCGCCGCCCAGCAGGATCGGCTCAGTCAATGCCCTGTGAACGGGGACTTCGAAACCCTCGATATGCTGCTCTCCGGTGGCCATCAGACGAGTGCCCCGCCGCCGAAGGAGAAGAAGGAGAGAAAGAAGCTCGATGCCGCGAAGGCGATCGACAGGCCGAAGACAATCTGGATCAGCCGGCGAAAACCGCCTGCCGTGTCGCCGAAAGCAAGGGTCAGGCCGGTGGTGATGATGATGATCACCGCGACGATCTTGGCGACCGGTCCCTGGACCGACTCAAGGATCTGCTGCAGCGGCTGTTCCCAAGGCATGCCGGAGCCCGCTGCGTGGGCCGGGACGGTGAGAAGAAACGCGAGCGCGGTGGACGAAAGGAAGCGAAGCTTCTTGAGCATGAGGTGACCTTTCAAAACTGCTGGAGTTGCGGAAGCGTGAGCGGGGTGACGGCGTAATCACCGCTGCTGTCGAGACCGGTGACCTCAGCGATCGCGTCAATGCGGCGCGAGGATCCGCGCCCAGCGATGAAGACGATCAGATCTACCGCATCAGCGATGAGGCGGCGGGGAACGGTGACGACGGCTTCCTGGGCGAGCTGCTCGATACGGTAGAGAGCGGAGCGCGCCGAATTGGCGTGAACCGTCGCGATGCCGCCGGGATGCCCGGTGTTCCATGCCTTCAGCATGTCCAGGGCTTCCGCGCCCCTGACTTCGCCCACGATGATGCGGTCGGGTCTGAGCCGCAGGGTCGAGCGCACGAGATCGGCGAGCGTGATCGACCCCGGCCTCGTCCTCAAGGCAACGCAATCCTTCGCCGCGCATTGCAGTTCGCGCGTGTCCTCGATCAGGATCACCCGCTCGTCGCAATCGGCGGCTTGTGCCAGCAGCGCATTGGCAAGTGTTGTCTTGCCCGACGACGTGCCGCCGGCGACCAGGATGTTGCGCCGCTCGCGGACCGCCTTCTTCAGCGCATCGGCCTGCAGCGGCAGCATGACCCCGTCGGCGACATAGTCGGCCAACGTGTAGAGTTTCGCCGCAGGCTTTCGGATGGCGAAGCATGGCCCCAGCACGACAGGCGGCAGCAGACCCTCGAAGCGCTCGCCCGATGGCAATTCGGCGCTGACAATCGGATTGTCCGCATGCGCCTCGGCGCGCACGTGGGAGGCGACCAGGCGGATGATGCGTTCGGCCTCAGAAGGATGCATGTGCACGCCGGTGTCGACCCGGCCTTCACCCAACCGGTCGAGCCGCAGCGCACCGTCGGGATTGACCATCACCTCAATGACGGTCGCATCGGCAAGGGCTTCGGTGATCGCCGGACCCATGGCGGTGCGCAGCATGGCGCGGCGGCGATGGTCGGCTTCCGGATGAGAACTCATCCTTCCCCTCCCCTGCGATCGTCGGTGCCAAGTGACCGTTTCCCGGAAGCGATTTGGCGGCCGACTTGTTCGACGAACTTCTCGAAGCGCTCCTGGGCAATCGCTTGCGTCGCCTTGTCCGGCACCGGCGTGTGAGCATGAAGCGTGATCGAAAAGCGGATGAAGCGCGCCAGGCTCTCCAGGATCATCTCGACATCGCGCCTGACATGTCCGAGGTCACGGGAAAGACGGTCGAGCCTCTTGCCGTAGCGGTGGTCGAGTTCATTCTCCCCACGCCGCTCGATAAAGGCCTCGACCGCGTGCGCCACAATGGCCGATTTGGTGGTCGATGGATTGCGGCTGAGGTTCTCCAGCTTCTCGCTCAACTCGGGTTCAAGCAAAAACTGGTGACGAATGCGGTGGGGCTTCATGCTGCTTGTTCCCTCTGACCGGCGCTGATGCACCGGCGACGGGAACGAGCATCGTCGAGATCCTCGAAATCGCTTACGGCCGTTATCTACGCTGAGATGCGCCCGCGTATGGCGCGCCGTTCAGAAGCCGGGCACGATGTCCTTGTCGTCGCCCATTCCCTCATTGAGGCCGTACGCACGTGCTGCGGTGGAAATCCGATCCATGACGCGCTTGTCGGCGAGCGTCTCGCAGTCATCGTCTGCGGGCGTGAACAGATCGCCATGATCAGGCTCCTGGGCGACGAGGGTCCGTTCTTCGGGCAGGCCCGGATGGCGCTGCTGCTGGACACCTCCGTCTTCGATTGCCGCGCCGGCACTGTCGTCGTCGCCAGCAAGACGCCGATCCACGCCGCGCACCTGTCCGCTCCAATCGTCCGGGCGCGACGTGGGCCGATCCGCGTAGGCACCGTCGCGCAGCACCGGCGAAGGCAGCACTCGCTCCGTGAAATTCGGATCCTGGTAATAACGCAACTTCTTGGCGCGAATCGGCGGCAATCCCGAAACCAGGATTAGTTCGTCAGCCTGCGGCAACTGCATCACCTCACCCGGCGTCAGCAGGGGGCGAGCGGTCTCTTGGCGGCTTACCATGACGTGGGACAACCAGGGCGCCAACCGATGGCCGGCATAGTTACGCATCGATCTGAGTTCCGTCGCGGTACCGAGCGCGTCCGAGATGCGTTTGGCCGTGCGCTCGTCATTTGAGGAAAAGGCAATCCGCACATGGCAATTGTCGAGAATGGCGTTGTTCTCGCCATAGGCCTTGGAGATTTGGTTCAACGATTGCGCTATCAGATAAGCGCGGATGCCGTAGCCTGCCATGAAGGCGAGCGCAGTCTCGAAGAAGTCGAGCCGACCGAGCGCCGGAAATTCATCCAGCATCATCAGGAGCTGATGCTTGCGGCTCTTCTTTGGATCGCCCTCCAGGCGCTCGGTCAGCCGCCGGCCGATTTGATTGAGCACCAATCGCACCAGGGGCTTAGTGCGGGAGATATCCGACGGCGGCACGACCAGATACAGCGACATCGGTCGCTCGGCATCCACAAGGTCGGCAATGCGCCAGTCGCAGGCCGATGTTGCCGCGGCCACCGTTGGATCACGATAGAGCCCGAGAAACGACATGGCGGTCGAGAGAACGCCTGAGCGCTCGTTCTCTGACTTGTTCAGCACCTCACGAGCCGCCGAGGCCACGACCGGATGGACCTGGGGCTTGTCCACCGTGCCGAGGTGGTTGGTGGTCATCATCCGCTGCAGTGTCGCAGCGAATGAGCGTTGCGGGTCCGACAGGAAGGTGGCGACACGGGCGAGTGTCTTTTCCTCTTCGGCGTAGAGCACGTGCAAGATGGCGCCAACTAGAAGTGAATGACTGGTCTTCTCCCAATGGTTCCGCCGCTCCAGCGCGCCTTCCGGATCGACGAGAATGTCGGCGATGTTCTGAACGTCGCGGACCTCATCTGGACCTTTGCGCACTTCCAGCAGCGGGTTGTACCGCGCCGATCTCGGATCGGTCGGATTGAACAAGAGACAGTGCGAGAACTTCGACCTCCAGCCAGAGGTCAGCTGCCAGTTCTCGCCTTTGATGTCGTGAATGACGGCCGAGCCGGTCCAGGAAAGAAGGGTTGGAACAACGAGTCCGACGCCCTTGCCCGAACGTGTCGGCGCAAAGGCCATGACGTGTTCCGGTCCGTCATGGCGCAGATAGCGATAATTCAGTCCGCCAAGGAAAACGCCGGCCGGCTGAAACAGCCCCGCCTTCTCGATTTCCAGCTTCATGGCCCATCGTGAGGACCCATAGGTGGTGACCAACCCCCGCTGCCGTGCGCGCCAGAGGGACCCAGCTATCGCGGCGGCACAGCCCAGGAACCCACTGGCTCCGGCAAGTATGCCAGCCTTGTCAAAGACCTCAGGCGCATAGGCGTCAAATTGGAACCACCATTCGAACAGCTTCCACGGCTGGTAGATCGGCCAGCCGACTGTCACAAACCATGGTGCGCCGAGTGACGGCTGATAGGAGAGCATGTGGGCGCACCATTGGGTTGCAGTCCACACGCCAAGAATGACAATTGCGAATACGACAGCGATCTGCCCAATCAGCAACTTCGTGGGTGTCAATGGCTTGCTCCGCTCTTCTGGCCAGACGGACCAAACATCGCGCCGAGCGATGAGAATTCGAACGGCCGCTACGTGCGACTAGGTGCGATGACAAGGTTGATAGGCATTATTCAGCTCCGAACAGCGAAAATCCGCCGCAGCAACCGATCGGCGGTGCCAGGTACGCGGTTAGGTCGCAGAAGATGTTGGGGCTTCAGGCGCGGGCACATTGAAGATGTGCTGACAGACAAACCTTTGGAGCCGACGCGTTTGTGCGAGTAGCGAGCTGAAGGGCTCGGCGAGAAGTCGTCGTTCTCAATCGGGCGACGGGGGATACATCGGCGAAGACAGGGAGGATGGGCCAGACCGAGCCGACGGAAAGGTCGTAGCCAAGGCGGCCTTGGAGCGCATAGCGCCTGGCCGGGAGGCCGCCGCCAGTCAGACTTACGCGGCGCGTCGTTGAGCGAGGTGAAGACCCGAACGGGCTCGACGAGGGTCCACGGCGGTCACAATGTGGTGGTGGTGATCGCAGTAGACGCGATCCGGCGAAGTTGGCCCAGCACAAAAACGATAACCGCCGGGTACAGAAGCGTCTTCGCTCACCTGGAAGCGGCACTGATAGAGGCCTAGCTGAATGAGGGGGACATCTCTCGAAGTTGGTCTGATATTTTCAGGCATGATGGTTTCCTAGTTCGTAGCAGTTACCAGCTGACGGCCGCAGTGCGACCCGTCGGGACGAGCTTCTCTCGTTTTGGAGGGCTATGGGTCACCATATGGTGTTGGTAGCACCATCAATGAAGCCCGACGCCCTGCTTCTGAAGCCAATAGTTTGCGACTTAAGGCCACACGCGCGAACGCATTAGCAATCTACCATCGTGTCCCCGAGGCACTCGCCCGCCGCGGTTTGCCGGCGGCGGGGTGGCACTGGCTTGTGGGGCCCTAGGCCCACTCGCGGCGCTCGCACTGGATCTCGGTGCGGGTTTCCCTTGTCTCATCGCCCTGTCAGCGCCTTGCAAATGAGCGAAACCAAGCTGTCGCGCGCTCGCTCGTGGAGTGCGCCTTTTGGCCGCCATGCAAGGAAATCATCAACGCTCATCCAATCAGCCGGGTTTGTGTCGGCGTCTGGCTGGCTGAATTCCACATACAGATGCAGTTCGTCCGGCACGAAGACGACCCTCCACAATCCTTCGATGTCATTGGCAAGGTTGTAGGCGAGGACGGTCATGGCGGGGCACTCCTTTCGCCGTGGAGCGTGCCTGTCTCACGGGAAAATTCCATCGCCAGAAGTTGGTATTGACGCTCCCGCTTTCTCACAAATCCAACGTCCGCATGATGCCGAAAGGTGCAGCTAGCTTTTTTGTATCCTGGTTGGAACACGGGACCGCCGCGCAAGTTCGGTGCACGCAGCCATTCCTCCCCTCCAGGTATTGCTGCAGATCGGTGTCCCGATCGGCCCGCGCTCCCCGCAACGCGCGGGCCTCGGCCTATGGTGCTCATGCCATCTACCTCGATCCGCAAGATGGAATATGATCCGGATAGAAGGACCCTCTCGGTGTGGTTCGTCGCCAGCCGTAAACGGTACGAGTTTGAGGGGGTACCGCCGGAAACCTTTGCCGCGTTCCGAGCCGCGTTCGCCAAGGGCCGCTATTTCAACGACCACATCCGCAACAATTTCCGCTACCGTCTGGCTGCGAGCGACAGCGACCCGGGATGACCTGACCTGCCGGCGGCTCAGTCGTCCTATCGCTCCAACCGGCGGTTGGTGGACGCGTTGCCGCTGCGGCGCCTAGGGTTGGTTACGGTCCGCGCTCACCTGGCAAGCCCAACCCCCCCGCATCCCCCGCCTGGTGCAAAGCGTTTGATCGGTCCCGCCGTTCTGGCAATGCGGCGGGACTTTTTTTGCGGTCCAGGTGGAGCATCGGCGCGCGGGGAAGGCGCGGTGCACGCAGCGTACCCGGTGGCGCGCTGAAGGTCTCAACGTCGGTCTGCCGCCGGAGCTCAATTAGCTGGACTATTGCTCGACCGGAAGCGGCTGGTGCTGCGGCTCAGCGTGATGAAAGACCTGTCCAAGATCGCGCGCGTCGAACGTTTGGCCGCAGACTGGGCAGTAGACCAAGTGCTTCGACTCGTCCTCTACCGGCCCGTCATGCGGCCTGCCCTCATAGCCGGTCGCGATGTTGTCGGTTCTAATCCGGGGCATCGACAAGTGCCTTTCGTCGTTTTGGCGGCCGATATTTCTCCATTAGCCGGACCTTGTCACGGTCGACCGTGACCAGCGGCCCGAGGTCGATCGTCACGGTGTCCTCGTCGATGCGCGTGACCTCGCCTTTCAGGTCGATTTGCTGGCCTCGGTTCACCTTGGTGTGGTCGATGATGGAATGTGGGAAGTCGTAACCTGGGATAGAGACGCTTACGCGGTCCTCTGTTATCCGCCTTCGAACCCTGGCCGTAATCGCCACCTGGTCACCAATGCCTATTCCCCGAGCCATGCCATGGATTCTGGTGCGGGCAGTGTCCTCTTCAAGAGGCTTCTAATATACGCCCGCAATCGTAAGGCTGACCTACGACCAGAGTTACAAAAGTTGAACTTCATCGGGGAACACTCCTTCTGTCTGCCTGTTCAATTTGCCAGGCGCATCCCGCGCATTCAGACAGGAGAAAGATGATGAAACGCATCCTTTTGGCTTCGGCCGTGCTGGCGGTGTCGGCCGGGCTTTCCTTTGCCCAGACGACTAGCGGAACTTCGAGCGGAACCTCGACCACCACAACCATGCCCAGTACGACGGATCAGGGCACCGGCACGACGAGCAGCGGCACCAACATGTCCGGCGATCAGGGCACCGACACGACGACCACCAGCGGCACCACAAATCCGAACTCGGCCAGAGACTGCGCGCCGGGCCAGCAGACTGGCAGCGCTCAGCAGGCGGCGCCTGGTCAGCAGGACACGACAGCCAATACCGCCGCGCCGGGCCAGGTGAAAAAGACCGACGAAGGTTGCTGATTGGCACATCGGCTCGGGTTGGAATCACCAGCGTGTGGCTGGCTGATCTCCCCCGACCACCGCCTGAACTCAACTCGGCTGGCGAGCAAGTTCCCGCCAGCTCAACGTTCTGATGCTGAAAATACTGGACCAGATCTATGCGTTCTCACCGTGGCGCCAGCGAAGCGACGACACCGGGGCGGGACAGGCGAGGCCGCTACAGCTCCAGGCTTGTCTTCCCGGTGCGCACGGCGTCGACGACTTCGCTCATCGAGTCGAGGACGAGCTGGCCGACGATCCCCATGCGATCAGCAACTCAGGGTCGATCGAGGGACGGCCGATCGGGCAGGCCGCACCCTAATACCCAGGCGGAAAGGCCACGCCCACGCCTGGACACGGCCAGTGTATAGCGGCGGACTGCTTGCCAATGAGCTCTAGTGATGTCGAGCGCCCGCTGCGCCGATATGAGCGTGGAGGCCACGAACAGGCGTTTCAAAGGTCTGGCCTGATCGCGCCGGTTGATGATGCGGATAAAGGCCTGGTGGCCAGGCATCAGCGGCTCGGCCGCCGCCACGATCTCGGCCTGCCGCCACTTGTAGAAGGGCGCCAGATACTGGCGGATGGCCTTGAGCGTAGCGTCATGCTGGAGCGCCAACGGATCGGGATCGATGCCGCCAAAAGGCGACAAGACCAAGTATCCAGGACCGAAGCCAACAGCGATGGGGAAGCGCGACAAGATCGTGAAGTTGGATGCCGAGGGCATGACCAGAACAGCGATAGCCAAAGGAACTGGGGTCAGTGAGCGGAGCGTTTATCGGGAGCTTCAGGGGACCGGTGAGCGCCGATAGGTGACCACTAGGACTACGAGGCGAATTAGGCCCCACCAGACTATGAAACGCTCCTCTCCCAAGCTGACCCGCGCTCTTTCGTATCTTGACCCTCAGCTTCAGACGCCTGTCGAGGAAGTGTTCGACGCTGGCCATCACCCGTGCGCCCGCACGCTCGCTGCGAACATAGAGGGCAGTCGTCGGCGTAGCGAACGAAGCAGTGCTTGCGTCGCTCCAGTTCCTTGTCGAGTTCGTCCAGCATTCCGACTTTGAAACATGGCTGATTTCCACACAGTCGCGGCGGGGCAAGACCGGCTTATCTCATGGATGGTCGCTGGCTCTGGATGACGGAAACGGATCAAAACGACGGCTGGATGCTCTGCATAGCCAACGAGATCACAATCTGCGGCTTCGGAAGCGAGCCTAGTCTCCATGACGTCAGGGCACGCCGCCGCTTCCGGTCTGCCAGCCTGACGCATGTGTCAACAGTTCCGAGCCGAAGCACTGCACCGCCCTCCCAGCCAAAGAAAGTTGGCTCGCCCGACTGGCAGAAGAAGGCCTCGATGCTTCGCGCCTTCGCGGGGCCGTCAGCCAGACCATCGCCGGTGGGCCGCCGAAGGAACGTGGCATCCTTGCCGCGCTGCGCCGATCCCGCTGCCGGAGCCGATCTCCAGGTCAAGATCTGATGCGACATCTGCTCGATACAAACCGCCTCGGAGCCCCTGCTCTAAAGGAGGGCCCAACGAAACGACCATAATCTTTTCATCTCCTCCCTCACAGCCGTCGAATTCGTCGCGGTGTGCTTGAGAAGCCGTCGGCAAGCGGCGTGACGAGCTCGAAAAATAGTTCGCGGCGTCGGACGGTGCACAGATGCTTTTTGCCGGCCGGGTCCTGTTGTACGACGAGAGGATGGTCCGGCTAGGCAAAGTGCCGGGCCCAAGGAGAGCCAGCTCAGCCTCAATCGCATCGGCCAGCGATTCTTTGAATTCGCGGTAGTCCACATTCATGCAACCACTGCCCTTGTCTTCGCGTTTAGCTGCGTTCAATCGTGGGGAGCGACAAGAATGCGGGCCTTCAGTCCAATTACAATCTGCCTCAATCGCAACCTGACGGTGGTCGCGTCCATAGCCGACGCAATGAAGGTGCTTCAGCAACCATGGCCTAGAATGGGAAAGCCGGGGCGGCTCAACGCGATCCGAATGGTCGAGGAGTCCCTCGCCGGGCATTGCAGCCAGCAAGCTGCGCTCGAGGCCTTCAAGGCGGCCGCGGCTGAACAGGGACTCCTTAGAACAAGAGGGACCACCGCAGGTCTGGGGAAAATTGCGCGGATGGTTGAAGATCTGATGTGAGGTCATGCCGGCCTCCCTAACACTGAAGAGCCGCCCCACTTGAAGCCCGAAATACTGCCTTCTCCCGCGGCAGCCGAAACGCCTCAAAACGGGCTATTAGCCTGGACGTGAGAAGGCCCTGGCTGTACAGTCTAAATGAGATCGACTGGTCGTCGTAGGGCCCGTCGAAGTCAACGGGCTGGACCAAGCGTGTCAAAGACACGACTGGCGAAGAGATCGTGCCCAGCAGAGCGTGAGGGATCGCGATGCCAAGACCGATGCCGTCGAGCCGAGACACTCGCGGTCGAAGAGACCACGGAGAATCATCTGCTCATCAAGCCCAGTTCTCCGCGCAATCCTGATCGCGATTTTTGATAAGGTGCAGCCGCACTGTTTGGCCAGCGCAGAAATTCACCGTCGGTTAAGTGGGTCCTGGCTGTCCCGGACGCGGACAGCCGAGCGTCCGTGCGAAGCGTCGCGAGATTTTTGAACAAAAGCGCGAGCTCTCTACCTTACCGAGGGCTTCAGGCGGAAAGCGTTCAAGAGGGCCGTAGCGGCCAAGCAGCCGGGCAGCCGAGACCAGGCCGATGCCTTCGAGACCCGGATAGCCATCGGCGGCATCACCGACGAGCGCGAGGAAATCTGGAATGAGGGCCGGCTCAACTCCGAACTTCTTGCGTACACCCGCGCCATCGCGAATTTTCTGGGTCCTGCGGTCTACCTGGACCACGTGGTCACCGCGGACACACTGCGCGAGATCCTTGTCCGGCGTCCAGATGCACGCCTTCTGCACGCGCTCATCGGCAGCCGCGCTGTGCGCCGCGGAGGCCAGCGCGTCGTCGGCTTCGAGCTCCATCATCGGCCAGACCGCCACTCCCATCGCCGCCAAGGCTTCCTCGAGGGGGTGAAACTGCGCGAGCAACGCCGGCTCGATGCCATCCCCGGTCTTGTAGCCGGGCCAGAGCTGATTTCTAAAGATTCGACTACATGATCGGTAGCCACCCAACGTGTGTGGCGCCATTCTCGATCATCTCCAGCACTGTGTTCAGCACGCCGACGACGGCGCCAAACGGCTTGTCATGGCCGTTGTTGAACCGGCGTTGGCCGTAGAAGTGGCGAAACAGTTCGTATGTGCCGTCCACTAAATGTACGATCATTGCAATCCTCGAGGAAAAGCATCCGGCCCGGTCTGCAAAGCTAGACGACAGTTGGCCTTCTCCAAACCTTCAAGTAGGTGCGCTCCGCGAACAACGAGAAGATCAGCTACCTGCCGCGCAAGCTCAGCGAAGAGGGCAGCGGCCCGTTCGGGACCTCTGCTACTATGCACCTTGGGGCAAACTTGCGATCTTCTACGCCGGCTACCACTGGTCCAGGGATTGATTAGGCTCGGTCGCATCGACGGCGGCTTCGATCCTCTGCTGGTGGGAGGCGAATTCCGCTCCGCATCGAACTCCTCTCCTGATCCCATGCTGACGACAGGACAACAACAATGCTTGGAAGCTTGGAACAGTTCTTTATGGTCCTGGCGACATCCGCTGCGATGAAGTCGCCGACCCGAAGGTTCTTCATCCGACTGACCCATCATCCAGCTCTCGGCGACCTGCATTTGCGGCTCGGACCTGTGGCCGTATAGGGGGATCCAGAATGTCGAAGCCCCATGCACATGGGTCAAGAATACTGCGGCATCGTCATGGAGGTCGGCAGCGAAATCAGGACGGTTCGTCCCGGCCAGTTCGCTGGCGGAGAGTTGGCTTTCGAGTTTGCTGAGGCCGAGTGAGACGGCGCAAGCCACCTTGATGTTCTGAGTTCGCTCTGCACTGGGGTCATACACCTTGATATGGTCTTATGTCCTAGGACAGAGGACACACCGCATGAATGGGATGAAAAGTCAGGATATCGTGATGCTTCTGAAGCTCGTGAGCTTGCAGGAGCAGGAGGGGCAAGTTGGCTCCGGGGAGCTTCATTGGAGCTTCTCGGGCGAGGCCCCGTACTCAGTTCGCGGCCTGGAATCGCTACCCGGGATCAGCAAAACGAGATCGACGCTTCGATCAAGCGAACCCTCTCGTCGGGACTCGCCATCAAAGATCGAGATACGGGCCGAGCCAATCCCCCTCGCCGCAATCTACACAATTTTCTCGTCCACGGACTGAAATTTGTGTTCCCCGCAAGGCGGGCGGCATCACGCGCGGCATGCCGACGGCCTTTGCCGCGCCAATGCTAAAAGGACTGCTGATGAGCGGCGGTGAGTACATCCACATCTGGCCGTTTGCGGAAGGCCGGGATATGGGCCAATCGATCGAGCCCTTGTTCAAGAGCGTGCCTGAAGCTGTTCCGAAAGATGAGCGGCTGGACGAATATCTTGCGCTTGTCGATGCGATCCGGCTCGGAAACCAGCGGGAGGTGGGCCTTGCCGGTGAGCGGCTTTCTGAAAGGCTTCTGAAGAAATGACTACCATCAGAGGCGAGCTGCTCCACATGCTACAGATAGTAGCCGAGGCGCTGGAAAGCGACTTTCGGGAGCGTCTGATATTTGTGGGCGGATGCACGACCGCTCTTTTCATTACCGACGAAGTCACGCTTGGTGATGTCAGGGCGACGGACGATGTCGATCTCATTGTCGATCTACTCCGCAAAGCGCGGTGTTGGTCGGAGATAATAGAACCTTATACCGCAATCCAACTTAGCTAGTTGTAATGTCCCCTCCTCTTTTGCCGCAGCCAGGAATGCCCTGCAGGCCTCCTCCGGCTCCATCTGACGCTGCCCCCAGTTTCTATCCATTTTTGAGTTCCTCAGCCCTCCAGGAACGCCAGAAGCGCCGCATTCACCGCGTTGCTCTCTTCGCGTTGAACCCAATGCGTCCCCTCCTCGAAAGTCTGCAGGCGGCCATCGTCGCAAAGGGCGAGACTGCGCTTGGCCAGCCCGGATTCCAGAGCCTGGTCCTGCATCCCCCACATAACAAGAGTGGGCGTCGTGATCCGCTCCTTCAGGCTCGGGCGAAAGCGCAAGGCGCGATACCAGTTGAGCATGCTGGTCAGCGCCCCCGGCCGCTCCCAAGCCTGCCGATATTCTGCAATCTCCTCTTCTTCGAAGGCGCCTTCCCGGCTGGATGTCCTGAGTGCTCGTGCGAGCAAGGCGGAGCGCCGCGCACCCAAAACGGCTTCGGGCAGCAATGGGATCTGGAAGAAAACCACGTAACTGCTCCGCAGAAACTGCGTCGGAGATCGCAGGGCATGGGTAAACACCACGTCGGGATGGGGCGCATTCAGGATGACGAGCTTGTCCAGGCGATGAGGCAACTTTGCCCCGGCGGCCCAAGCGACGATGCCGCCCCAGTCATGGCCGGCGAGGTGAAACCTTCCGATGCCGAGCGCGTCGGCCAAGGCGAAGACATCGCCGAGGAGCTTGGGGAGCGTGTACTCGCGGATGCCCCCTGGCTTGTCGCTGGTGTTGTAGCCCCTCTGGTCGGGAACGATGACCCGATATCCGGCGGAAGCGAGCGTACCGATCTGCCGTCTCCAGCCGATCCAGAAGTCCGGGAAGCCGTGCAGGAGCATGACCGGCTTACCCCCGGCAGGCCCGGCCTGAACGACATGAAACCGAATGCTTCCGGCGTTGACGAATTGATGTTCAGGCGCGAGCGAGATCATGGCTGGTAACGCGAGTGTCCTTAAGGTGATCCAGCGCAATGAGGATTTAAATCAGGCTGTCGTCCCGACAACATGCACGCTCAGCCGTCGCATCCCAGCAGATGGGCATGGGAGCCGAAGGTCCAAGTGGGGATGCCGCGAGTGTTTCTGCAGCCGGGGTGTTATTTGCAAGCGCAGGTCTGCACCTGCATCCTTTGGCGCTACTATACGTTTCCCTGCGACGAAGGTGCTCCGGACCGGCGGCCATGTCGAAGAAAACAACCGAGGACGCTTACGAAGGTAAAGTGCAACTTGAGCGGCCGCCCGACCCGGAGGGCCGGGGACGCAATGCCGAATGGCCGTCAGAGATTCCTGGCCGCGGCTGGAAGGACGTGCTGTGGCGGGTGTTCGCTGAGCTCACCGAGGACCGTGTTATGCTTATCGCGGCCGGGGCCGCATTCTATCTGCTTCTTGCCTTCTTTCCAGCGCTTGCCGCCTTCGTGTCCATCTACGGTCTCGTCGCCGATCCTCAGACCATCGCTGAGCACGTTGCGTTCCTTGGCGGCGTACTGCCCTCGGGAGGTCTGGATATTATCAGATCTCAGCTTGCGTCCTTAGCCGCTCAGAAGACTGGCGCGCTCAGCTTCGGCTTCATCTTCGGCCTTGCCGTCACACTGTGGAGCGCCAGTAACGGCATAAAGACGCTATTCGAAGCCATGAACATCGCCTACGAGGAGAGTGAAAAGCGCGGCTTCATCCACCTGAATCTCCTGGCCTTGGGCTTCACACTTGGCGCCATCCTCATTGGCATCGGCTTTATCGTCGCGGTGGGGATTGTGCCGGCCGTGCTTGCACTGCTGAACCTCGGCGGCTGGATCGAAGCCCTTGTGCGGATCCTTCGATGGCCGATGATGCTCATCATGGCTGGCGTTGGGACCACGCTGATTTACCGCTACGGGCCCAGCCGTGAAAGGGCAAAGTGGAAATGGGCGACATGGGGCGCCTTCCTCGCGGCTGTGGTCTGGATCGCAGTCTCGATAGGATTCTCCTACTATCTTGAAAACTTCGCCAACTACAACGCGACGTATGGAGCCCTTGGGGCAGTGATCGGCTTGATGATGTGGACTTGGATTTCTGTGATTATCCTGGTTGTAGGTGCGGAGCTGAATTCCGAGATGGAGCATCAGACAGCGATGGACACCACCACAGGTGCGCAGCAGCCGATGGGTTCGCGAGGTGCCACGGTCGCCGACACGCTGGGCGGATCGGCCGATGACGCCGACCAGCAGTCGCGTTTTGACGAGCGCAATGCGTAGCGCGCAGCTCACTTTGCATGCCATGGTCAAGCGGCTGTAACCACGCCGCGGAGCGTGGCCCAGAACGGCTCAAGCCGCGGGCCCGGCTTGCCGAGGTGACAGGCGATCTCACCATCCAGAAGCAACGCAAAAGCGCCGTCGCCGATGCCGAACCCCTCGCCAGCCTCGACGAGGTCGTTGTTCTGCTGAAGCGTCAGAGCCACCGACTTGAAGGCGAGATCGCCTCGCTACGCGACGACGACCCGCTGTGGGCCTGTCTCGATTAGATCTTCCGTCCGGTCAACGGTGTCGCCCGCGTACTCCTGATGGCCGAGTTGTCCGAGATTGGCACCCTTTCCAATAAAGCCATCGCCAAACTCGTAGGCTTGGCGCCGATCGCCAGTGACAGCGGGAGGCGCAGCGGTCGAAGACCGGTGCGCGGCGGCCGTGAAGGTCCGCGCAGCCTCTCCTCGTCGCGCTCACCGTCGCCAGATATGGTCCCCACCTCGGCGCCTTCCATCAGAGTTGAAGCAGGCAGGGAAGGGACAGATGGGTGATTCGCATTGCGCTCGCCCGCAAGCAACTCGTCATTCCCAATGCAAACGCACCCGATCCGCGCACCGAGTTCGAAAACGCAACTTGGACACCCTAGCCAGTCGCTCATTGGGAACCAACGGGCCTTACCTCCGTTTGCTCCTCGAATGGAGGAAACCATGAACAACCGGAATTCTGAACGGCGTCGCCCAACTGCGGTAAAAGCTGGTGACGGTACCTCGGAAGACATAGGAGCGACCGTAAGGGGTGCGTTATCCAAAGCGTCGGACATAGCACAAGGGGCAGCGGGAACCGCCAAACGGGCGGCCGCTGGTGGCGCGTCCACCGTGACCAATCAGGTGAAGGAGATGTTGGACCGTCAGGTCGGCAGCGGCGCCGAGGTGATCGGCCAACTGGCTAGCTCGACCAAACGTACGGCCGAGGACCTCGACACAAATGCACCGATAGTCGCTGGGGTCGTGCGCACCTTCGCGAATAGGCTTGATGGATACGCAGACGACCTGCGAGACAGATCCGTCGATCAACTGGTTCTTGCAGCGTCCGATTTGGCCAGGCGCAAGCCGGGTTTGGTTTTTGGGCTGGCCGCCGTAGCGGGTTTTTTGACATTCCGCACACTGAAGAGCGCGCCTCCCGCTTCAGAATCCATCAAGGAAAGGCGGCCGGGAGCGAACTGATCTGATGGCACAGGAACAACTGAAGAATTCGCCTCTCCCTCAAGCACTGTCGGCAGTGTTGGCGGACGCCGCGGACCTCTTTCAAAAAGAGTTGCGCCTGGCGCATGCGGAGCTGTCCGCCAACGTCTCAACGAAGCTCCAAGCAGGTGTGTGGATGTCTGCTGCTGGCGCCCTGGGAGTGGCCGCCGCTCTGCTTCTAATGCAAGCCCTCGTACTTGGAATCTCGAGCTTAGGGATAGCCCTGCACTGGTCGTGTCTCATAGTCGCGACCGCAACGGCGGCTGCCGCTGTTTTCGCCTACTATAGGGGCCGCGCTGATGCGCAAAAAGAACTTCTGCCGACACACTCTATAAGCCAAATAAAGCAGGATATTGCGACAACCAAGGAGCAACTAACATGAGCCGCAATTCACAGGTCCAGGATTTTGGAACGAAAGAATGGCTTCTCAGCTCCGCTAGGAACAATCCCGAAGGCCTTCTGCTCGTCGCAGCAGGGTGCGCGCTGCTAATGCGCAGCCGCGGTTCAAGTGCCGGGCATCGCGAGCAATCCCGTGGAACCAACGGGCGCCAAAATGCTCCGCACGCACGCACCGCCAGCGGCGGGGCGTCAAAAGCGCAGGAACAGGCTAGCGAGACAGCTGAGGCCATGCGCGACAATTTAGCCGGCATTGGGGAGAAGGTGAGTGAAACCGCAAGTCACTACGCATCATCGGTCGCGGCATACGCAGAACAGGCCGGTCGCACCGTATCCGAGAAGTCAGGGGGCGTGGTGCAGCAAGCCCAATCAACGTTCCAGGACACGATTGGCCGCATGGTGGAAGAACAGCCATTGGCTTTTGTCCTGGCCGGCTTCGCAGCCGGTGCCGCCATAGCTGCTGCTTTGCCGGCCAGCGATGTCGAGAGGCGCACGCTCGGCCCAGCAGGAGAGCGATTGACGGATGCTGCTGAAAAAGCTGGGGACCGCTTGAAGTCCTCGACAACAAAGGCGGGCGAACGGCTCAAAAGCGCCGCCGAGGAACATGGGCTGAATTCGGACGGCCTCAAGGAGGTCGCAAGGGACGTTGCGGGCGCCTTTGGAAGCGCCTTGTCAGAAGAGCAATCAAGTGAACCCGTGCAGCCGCCTTCGCCAAGCCCAAGTGGATCGAGCGGTTCATCCACTCCGGCCGCCAAGCTGCAACCGGGCAGCGCCACCCCTTCGGAAGGAATAACGGCCAAATCGCAGCGGACGGGCAACGCTCGGTCGAGCAAACCTGCCCGCCCCGGTGGCAAGAGAGATTTATGATGGCCGATCCGCAACTTGAGCATCTTGAATACGAAGTTGAGGCTGCCCGGGCTAAGCTCGCCGAGGACTTGTCGACACTTCGGTCGCCAAACACGCTCTCCGAATTTACCGATGATTTGAAACACGAAGCGCTTGAGGCAAAGGATGCCCTGGTGGAGAAAGCAAGAGCCTCAATGCAATCGGTGGCGCAGGCGATTATTGACGATCTCAAGGCCAAGGCGGCTGCCAATCCGAGCGCTGCTTTGGCGATTGGGGCCGGTTTGGGGTGGCGTTTCCTCCGCCATCCGCCGATCGCAACCGCACTCGTCGGAGCGGGATTGATCAGCTTGTTGCGGACCAATTCAGCCCGGCCACCCGGCGAGCAGCAGGTTGATCACCTATCGTACGCCAAGGAGCGCCTGAAGGAGCAATCTAGCGATTTGGCGGAAAGCGTCAGTGATTTCGCTCTTGAAACGGCTGGCAAAATAAAACGCGAAGCTGCCGAGTTGACCGGCGTGGCCAAGAAAACTGTTAAAGAGAAGACAGAACGTCTAGCTGCGGGTATCCGCCATAGCGGCGATGGGCAGCAGCAGGGCGAGACTGCCGCAAGAGCATCCCGGCCCTTCGATGAAGCTTCGTTAGCTGTTCAAGACGCATCGGGCGATGAGCATACGCAGGACAAACTCCTTCTGGCGGCGGCGGGTTTGGCAGTCGCCGCGGCTGTCGGCTTTGCCTACCAACGACGTCTGAATGAGCAGATGGACACCGACCGAACTGGATGAGCGTAGACAGAGGTCATTGCAGAGAAACAGTCGTCCTGAAGGCAAAGTATGTGCCGCGCTGACATTTATCGAGTCCCGACGAGTTCAGCCATCGGATTGCATATTCTGGAACCACGGACGGCGCGATGACGATGCGCACGGCGGAGAAGATCGGACAAAGCGGTCAACCCCTTCGAGCATGATGATCGTCGGCCGGTCGGTCACGGCCTTCAGCGAAACCGCCAGCGACCGGCTGAAGCGGAATTCACCCCGAAAACCGTGCAAGTGCTGCCGACCCCATAACGTGAGCGCAACGGCGCGCTCTGTCCGCTGTCAGGACGAACTTTCTCCGATCCGGCTTGGCGCTGCCGGTGCCCGCGCACGCAACTGCTCAGTCATCTAGAGCGTTCTCGGGCATTCCGCTATCGCGACCTCGTTTGGAACGTTTTAACACGCCCACTCGAGCTTTATTTCGCCGAGCGCTGCGCTAGCCCTTCCGATCTGGCTATTGCCATATTCGACCAAGCTTGCGCAGGCGAACGCTTCGACTCTCTAAGTGACGACGCCGCAATATTAGCATCGCTCGTCGTTGCAATTTCTCGAAATGCGCAGCTCGACGACCGCCTGCTAGGCGTGTTCGTTGCCCAGCGTTCACGAAGGGGGACGCGCTAGCGGACGAATCCCGATCACCCAGTTTACGGTTACTACGTTCCTACCCGATCACCGCTTGGCGCTGTCGCTGTCCGCTTCGGCCCGCGCAAGGAACTGCTCGGTCGTGGAGGGAAGACGGGATTTCAGCCAATCCGCCATCGCGACTTCCTCTCGCAGATTCTCTTCGCAAGCCCGAAGAGCCTCCGTTTCGCCGAGCGATCGAGCAGCGGCAATCAGGATCGTGTAGGAGGCGATTTCCATGTGCTCGAACGTGTAGCTCGCGAGCGATCCTTTCATCACCTCGTCCCCAGCGAAGACGCCGCTCAGCGATTGCGCCATCGCCGTCAGCTTACCGCCAGCGTCCTTCA
The DNA here is from genome assembly GCF_040319905.1 of Mesorhizobium sp. M0833. Taxonomy (NCBI): domain Bacteria; kingdom Pseudomonadati; phylum Pseudomonadota; class Alphaproteobacteria; order Hyphomicrobiales; family Phyllobacteriaceae; genus Mesorhizobium; species Mesorhizobium sp. M0833. The sequence goes on from NZ_JAMYOQ010000027.1 coordinate 35,793, forward strand.
TCGTGGATGAACCCTCGTCCATCTGATCGAGACAAGTCTTCAGCCGGGCAGCCTGCTGCTTCGTCTCGTCGAGGTGCTGTCGGATCCGGTCGCTCAGCTCGGGATAGTTCTCGATGCGACCCAACTGCCCGTTCAACATCGTTTCGGCCTGCTCTTCCATGGCATGGGCATCTCTAAGCCATTGGACAAACCATTCGCGGCTTTCTGACATCTCGAATCTCCTTTGCGATCTAAGGAAACTTTCAGAAGAGGACATTGTTCCGGAGTAGAGCCCGCCGAACGGGCCTTGACCGTCGCAGAGATCAGCGCCGTGGCGGGTCTCAATTCACCTCGCGAAAAATCCTGCAGCGATGCGTGGAAAAGGCGAAGATCGGGAAGATCGGCGCAAGGAAAACGGCCCGTGGACGCTCGCCGCTGCGCCGCTCCATCACAAAGTCCAACTGGCACTGGCCGCTTCCTGGCCATCCGACGCGGCGACATATTGAAGGTCCCGCATGGCATACTGCGACCGCTGCATGTCGTTCCTGGCAAGTAAGAACGGCAAGCAGATGAAGCTACCAGCGCTCGGCGTGAAGTGGATTCTCGACGAGGCGCTGATCGCGGCCGCTGGCGCTCCGCATTGAGCCTTGTGCCTCACCGCGCCACCGCAGTCACAAGGAACGCGACGGCCTCTCCGCTCGTTGATTGCTTTTCGACTCGAGCCGCCGTCATGAGGTTCTAATATACGCCGGCCATCCTAAGGCTGACCTACGACCAGAGTTACAAAAGTTGAACTTCATCGGGGAACACTCCTTCTGTCTGCCTGTTCAATTTGCCAGGCGCATCCCGCGCATTCAGACAGGAGAAAGAAGATGAAACGCATCCTTTTGGCTTCGGCCGTGCTGGCGGTGTCGGCCGGGCTTTCCTTTGCCCAGACGACCAGCGGAACTTCGAGCGGAACCTCGACGAGCGGAACCTCGACCACGACGACCATGCCCAGCACGACGGATCAGGGCACCGGCACGACGAGCAGCGGGACCAACATGTCCGGCGATCAAGGCACCGACACGACCACCACCAGCGGCACCACAAATCGGAACTCGGCCAGAGACTGCGCGCCCGGCCAGCAGACTGGCAGCGCTCAGCAGGCGGCGCCAGGTCAGCAGGACACGGCAGCCAACACCGCCGCGCCAGGCCAGGTCAAAAAGACCGACGAAGGTTGCTGATTGGCACATCGGCTCAGGTTGGAATCACCAGCGTGTGGCTGGCTGATCTCCCCCGACCACCGCCTGAACTCAACTCGGCTGGCGAGCAAGTTGCCGCCAGCCGAGCGTCAGTTGAGGAACCTTGTGCTTTCAGTGGGCAGGCCTGGCTTCTGTTTGCTTTCGGTCAGATACATATCCGCCTGCTCGCGCATCATGCCTGAAGGGAGCTGCGGTCGCGCTCAGAGGAGAGCCGCGCTGTATTGCCGATAGCGCTAGAGCGAAGAAGCCCTACGGCAACCGGCAGTTGGACTGACACCAAGTTGGCTTCGAGAGCGTTGGGAACAGCCTGGCACGGCACGTTGCTCAGTTTGGACCTTCGCAAAGGATGCATGGAATGGCGAAAGACGTTTCTCGCGAGGAAGAGCAACGCGGCACCGGAAAGGTCCTCATCTGGGGCGCCGCGATCGCCCTTGTTCTCTTTGTTGCCCTGCTGGCCATATTCGTTCTGGGGTAGTCCTGACTGCTGCAGCAGGATCTAACTTGGGTGCACGACGTTCTGAGCCTAGAGAGCTGCAGAGCCTACTTGGATCTTGAGCACCGTGGGGTTGAATGCAAGTCCGTGTGGTGCAAGTGACTGCTAGGCTTTCACGGTTTTGGTGTCCTCTTCGGTTTAGATGCCGCGGGCCGACGTCACAGCAAGTGCGGCCTTCAGGCGCTGCTCCCGAAGCCGCGGTCTTTGCGTCTCGTGCCGCACCCTCAATGTCGGTCAATCCTCGTGCAGCATCCGAGGCGCGCTCGTCTCTGGCTTGTCTTTCTTTCTCGGTAGGCAACTTCCTACACTCCGATGTGCCAGCACAGTCGGCTGTCGGCACCCAACCATGGTCGCCATATCGCATTCCACGCCAACAGAAAAAACCCGCCTCGACTGCCGCTGAGCGCGCGCATCCCCGCCTCTGGAACGCTTCAAACACTTTGCCGTTGTTAAAGGCACCTGCAGGAGCCAGGCATGAGAGTATTCCAACGAATTTTGCCGCTCGCCGTGTTCGCGTTGCAACTCTTTGCCGTGCAGTCATTTGCTCAGACCGAGCAGCAAGATCTTCCGGGGCAAGGCGCATCATCGACAACCGAAGATGCCGAGGATGTCGGCGTCGATGTTTCGCTTGGCAGGCACGAAGTGAAACAGCAGATCGCACGGGAGCTTGGAATCTCTGAGGTGGAAGTGCCTCTGGCAGTTCATGTGCCTATCGAGCTCGCCAAGCGGGTCTGCGAGAAAGAGGTATTCGACGCACGCGCCAATGTGAACCGAAGCTGCACCGCGACGAAATACATCCCGGAAATTGCCGAAGCAGCACGAAATCGTCCGCAAACCTCTGCCGTTCCGGAGCAATAGGCGAAGACGAATACTATGGGATAAAGAAGGGGTGCTTGGCTACTCTGGGCGATCGACAAAGCGCCGCCCCGAAAGTGTGGAGCGCTTGCGCGTAATTTTTCAGGCAGCGTCGATACCGCTTGGCTTCCCCAGAGGATGAATCAGTGTGGGGCCGTATGCTTCGACAAAAGGCGCACACCAGATTGCGAAGGCAACCTTCGACCGGTAGAGGCGGACACTGCTTGTTAGCAGCATCTTGATGATCGCCAAACTGACGAGCTTCTCTGGTCAGCATAGTAGCTTTTTGAGACTCCCGGCCCTTTTAGGTATACTTTCCCCTGACTGTCGACAATTGTTAGGGCGTCGTCAGCTGTGAGCGACCATCGCGCTTCCGCCCCGATCGGGAGACAGCGCAGATGGAAACCTCGTTCAAGAACGAACTGTAGCGGCGCCTGAGCGCGCCGGATCTGACATTGCTGCAGCCTCACCTCGAAGGCCGTCACTTGGGACTGACGACGCACCTGGAGCAGGCCTCGGTCCCGATTGACACCTCGATTTCTTCGAGAGCGGTCTCGGGTCAATGGTGGCGAAGCTTCGGGCTGAGGTCGAGGCCGAGGTTGGCATTATTGGCTTTGACGGTATGACCGGATCAGCCCTGGTCATGGGTGAGGACCGGTCCCCGCACGATTGCTTGTTCAATTGAAGGCTGAAGCTATTGCTATAGACGCGCGTTGGCGGATCGTTCTTATGGGCAGCCCGAGGCGGAATACATCCGACTGATCGGGACGCCCCGTTGCTCATGATGTCACCCGTGCTGGCCTCTCTCCCGTCGCTGACCACATTCGGGAGGTGGCGATTGGCACCTGTCAGGACGTTCTGGCAAGGGTTGTCCAACGGTATGAAACCGCAGTGTCGATTCAGGACAGGATCGTTGAACATTGCAAGGAGGTCGGATTAACACCGCAAGCAGATGAAGCTTTTTTGCAGGCCTTGTGGTTGTCGCTGGCGAAGGCGAGGACGGCCTTGGAGCGTGAGGTCCCTCCGGCACCGCTGCAAGCGCACCTGGCCGGCCGCTCTAGTCCTGGAGAATTGCCGACCTCGTCGCTGGTCAGCATGCCAGAATGTCGATGGCGGAAGCCATGAGGACCCCGATTGAATGTTCTCATTCGTTTGTGATCGGGGGTGCAAGGCAATCCGGCTCCAGCGCATGTTGGCCTCAGGAACAAACCGCGGTCGCATCCGTTCAGCATCGCGAAGGACGAGACGGCTGTCCACGGCCTTTCCGGTACTGCAAAGGAGACATAACGTGCTCGGCCGCAGAGGGGGTTTTCGAAGACCATCTGAGGCTTCGCGCCGCTGGCGACATCGAGGAGGATCTTAGGCGCAACTATGCTGTGGACGTGGTCCTCTTGACCGCGAATTCGAATTTAGAGGCCATGATGCCGTCCGCCTGTCGTCCAAACGCCTGCGCGAGCAGCTGCCTCAAGGTGAGTTCAACTACATCGCAAAACAGGTCCGCGGCCCCTATACACTGCTGATCTGGTCGGCAACTTCGTCCAGGTCCGAAGCCATTGAGGGCGCCGACAGTTCCGTCATTCAGGACGGCAAGATTGTCTTCCAGTCCATTCACTACAGGTTGCACCCCAAGGGGGCTGGGGAAGCCGGCGGGCTCTTCCACTCACCGCATCCGACTGGTCACAAGCTTTGTTCAGTACCGGCGCCATCCACCAGAAACGTCCTGATCACACATGCGGCGGGATTTCCTCGAAGCGGCCGAAAAGCAGGACTGCGGCGCAATTCACCCACACGTCGATCCTGCCGAAACGCGACACGGCAAAGCTGCGCATTCTCCACGGGCCGCATCGTCCGCCATATCGGTGGCAAAGGTCAGCGCCTCACCGCCCAAGTCGGCGCACTCCTTGGCGACCTTGTCGAGTGCGTCCGCGTTTCTTGAGACCAGCACTAGCCGTGCGCCTTTGCGCGCCAAACCCAGAGCAGTCGCTCTGCCGATGCCGCTCGAGGCGCCGGCGACCACGACGACGGCTCCCCGCAGTTCGGCCATTCGTCAACCTATCGGGATAATTCCGGGCGGGAGTTGAGATCCTCACCCTCTTCGGGATGGACGCCTACCCTGTGTTCGTAGACAAGCGTTCCGCCTTTCCAGCCGGTGTAGACGAGCAGCAGAACGACAATCGTTGATAGCGCCGGGCCCCAGGGCAAGGCGCCCTCGGCGGCACCGGCGCTTAGGCGCAGCATGAAGCTGGCCAGCGCCAGCACCACGGCCACGACATTGCCGACCATATGGTGCCACGCTGCATTGATGGACCGCACCCTTGAATTTCCAAGAAAATCGGTAAAGCCGGCCAGCGCCGCGGCAGCGCTCATCAACAGGACAAAGCCGAGCAACCAGAAGGATGCTTCGGCCCAGAATGCATTTCCGGTGGACCAGATGCCGCCGACGCCGTGCAAAAACCGCCGGCCCTAGTTGTTCTTTTTGAGGAGACGAGCTTCCCTCAGGATTGAGCCGCGATCGAAGCCGACCAGCGACATTATCTCGCGTATGTGGTGTTCGGATACGCCTGACTCTCGCGCGAGCTCGCTGACGATTTCAGATTTCGGGCCGAGCCGCCCTTGTTCTTCCGCCATTACACCAATGCCTCGTATTGGGCCAAGAGTGCGACAGTCGCTCCCAAGCGTCAGCGGCCATGTTGTATTGCTGACGATTTGCTATTGTACGGTTCCGGACCAATTCTAGCCAGGGGATTCGCTCAGGTCTGCACTTGCCGTCCAAGCGCCTGCCGGGAAGCCGACAGTAGTTCTTCCTCGTCCACTAGTCCGGCCATGTAATTTGCAATGATCCGGGACGCCAACGCCTTAAGCGCTTCTCCAACCCTCTCGAACTCCGAGAAGAGATCGGGAACCTTGATCAGGTGCGGGCAAAGGTCCGTTGCGAAAAATGCGGCCGCAAGGACTCGATGACAGCGGAAACCCTTGAGGCAGACGATCCTCATTCCGGAAGTTCCGCAATGGAGCGCAGCCGAGATGCTCAAGCCGCTGCTGGCGCGGCGGACTGGAATCAGCGGTCAACCCGACCGTCGCTCGCTGTTGGCTGCCGGTGTGCCGTCGCCGAAGGAACAACAAGAGACTGGTCCAGTTAGAGCCATGCATGCGTCGATAGAAATGAAAGAGGAGATGACAATGGCGACGAAAAAAAGCTCTCAGGGCAGCTCCAAGGGCTTGGAAGACCTTTTCTATGATGGTCTGAAAGACATCTACTACGCCGAACGCAAGATTCTGACGGCGCTCCGGAAAATGGCAAAGGGCGCGGAGTCCGAAGAGTTGAAGGCGGCGTTCGAAAAACATCGTGACGAGACAGAGGGTCAGATTGAGCGCCTGCAGCAAGTTTTCGACGCCTTTGGCAAGAGAGCCCAAGGGAAAACGTGCCCGGCGATCGACGGCATCATCGAAGAAGGACAGGAGATTTTGGAGGAATTCGAGGAGGCTCCGGCATTGGACGCGGGTCTCGTGGCTGCAGCCCAGTCCGTCGAACATTATGAAATAGCGCGCTACGGGACTCTTGTCACATGGGCCGGGTTACTTGGCTTGAAAGACGCCGTCCCGCTACTCGAACAGACGCTCAAGGAAGAAAAAGCAACCGATGAGGCGCTCACCCGACTAGGCGAAACAGGCGTCAACGAACGGGCGATGCAACAGGCCGCATAACTTCGGATCGAATCGACGCGACCGCGGCCCCCGGCAGACGGGATTGGAGCTTGGTTGTATTCGCCAATCCAGGCACACGTGTACACCGCAGCCGCCGAGCCGTCGACGTGGTGGTGGCCGACCGGTTTCGACTAGGCCACCGGAACTGACAATGGGGGACTGCGAATGCGATTACTTGCCCACGCCTTGGGCGACAGGATGTTGGTATGAACGAGGATACCGCTCGTCGGCCCACGGCAGGCTCTTCCGGGTTCGACAGCTTTTTCATGGCTGGTTTCGAGTGTTCCTCCCACAGGCGCGCCGACGGGGCCCGTCTTGATCTGATCCGCGCGACCTCACATGACATCCATGCACATGCCGACTATCGCCGTTGTGCCGAGCTTGGGCTTCGCACGATCCGCGACGGCTTGCGCTGGCACCTGATTGAAACAGCGCCCGGAGTCTTCGACTGGTCGAGTTGGACGTCGGCGATCGAAGCAGCCCAGGCGGCCGGGGTGCAGATTATCTGGGATATCTTCCACTATGGCTCGCCAGACCATATCGACCAAGGTGGCCCGGGGTTTATCAAGGCCTACGTCCGTTTCGCCGCGGAAGCTGTTCGGGTTCATCGCTCCGCTACCGGGGTGGCTCCCCTGGTGTGCCCGATCAACGAGATTTCGTTTTTTGCATGGGCTGTGGAGGTCGGCTATTTCCCCCGCGTCGGGCCGAACAAGCGTGGGTGGTTCAAACGACACCTTGTCAGGGCAGCGGTCGCCGGCGTGAGGGCCATGCGGGAGGCCGAACCCGGCTGCAGGTTCATCTGGGCTGAACCGCTGATCCATATTGCTCCTCGTGACCGTACTCACCCCGAGCGGCAGCGCGCCGAAAATGCTCGCCAGGGGCAATTCGAGGCGTATGACATGCTGATTGGGCGCGTGGAACCGGAGTTGGGCGGCAGCGAGGACGTTGTGGACGTCATTGGCCTCAACTTCTATCCGCACAACCAATGGTACTTGAATGGCCCAACGATACCGATGGGGCACCACGAATACCGTGCACTTTCGGAAATGCTGGTCGAGGTCGCCGAGCGATACAAGAAGCCGATGTTCATCGCCGAGACCGGCGCCGAAGGTTCAGGCCGGCCAGCCTGGCTTCACTACGTTTGCGACGAAGTGCGCGATGCGACGAGCCTCGGTGCACCTGTTCAGGGTATATGCCTGTACCCGGTGACGGCCTACCCAGGTTGGGACAATTCGCGCCACGCCGAAGTCGGCTTGTTCTCCACCATTCATGCGGACGGCTCGCGCACTGTTCGCAAGCCACTTGCGGACGAGTTGGAACGCCAGCGCCGATTGTTCGAGGTGTTTGGAAAAGAACCAGCAAGCGCGGTATAGTTCTGCCGGTCGAACAGGGCGCCGGGCTTCCTGCGTTAACGACGACATGACTAAAACTGTCGCGAAGCTTGGCCGCGGTGATGAGAGCCAGGACGGTGAGCTTGGCGGGTTTCGCCGAGGATAACGGCTAGGGAAGGCCTCGATTGCTGCGAGCCGCAACTTGCATGCCGAATTCGGCCAATCGGCCGCGTCCGTGACCAACACAACAACCCAACGTAGGATCGATCGAATGCCCCTCAACTATGTAATGTTCACTCGGCCGCCTCGCGCTGCACCGACGGGGGCACAATCGCGGTTGCCGGCAGGCTCCTCTGAATGCGCGCGAACGTTGCCAATGCCTGGCCGGCGACCTGATCCATATTGTAATAACGATATGTCGCCAGACGTCCGACGAACCAGACCTCCGGGCAGGCCGCGGCCAAAGCTTCGTATCGTTTGTACAAAGCCTCGTTTTCGGCCTGCGGCACCGGGTAATAAGGATCTCCGACGTCGGTGGGGTATTCGTAGGTGAGGCTGGTCTTCGGATTCTGCTGACCGGTCAGATGCTTGTACTCGGTGATCCGTGTGTATTTTTCCGTCTGCGGATAGTTGACGACGGCAACCGGTTGAAACTGCTCGCAATCAAGCGTCATGTGCTCAAAGCGCAGCGAGCGGTAGGGCAAGCGACCAAGCTTCCAGTCGAAATACTCCTCGATCGGACCGGTATAGATCATCCGCTGGAAGGGGATCTTGTCGCGAATTTCGCGGTAGTCGGTCTGCAGCATGATCTTGATCTTGGGATTATCCAGCATGCGCTGGAACATGCGCGTATACCCGCCTGCCGGCATTTTCTGGAAAGTGTCGCCAAAGTAGCGATCATCCCGATCGGTCCGGGTTGGGACTCGCGCCGTCACCGACTTGCTCAGCTGGGAAGGGTCGACACCCCACTGCTTCCTCGTGTAGCCGCGGAAGAATTTCTCGTAGAGCTCTCTGCCGACAGTGCTGACCACGACGTCCTCAGCGGTGCGGACTTCTTTGACCGTTTCGCGCCGGGAAGCGAAGAAGTCCTGCAGCTGCTCGGACGTTAACTCAAGGCCGTAGAGGCGGTTTATGGTGTCGAGATTAATCGGTATCGGCAGCAGCTTTCCATCGACAAGCGACAGCACGCGATGTTCGTAAGGCCGCCATTCGGTGAATTGCGACAGATAGTCGACGATCGATTGGGCGTTGGTGTGAAAGATGTGAGGCCCGTAACGGTGAATTAGTATTCCCGCCTCGTCGTAGCAGTCAAAGGCATTGCCGCCGACGTGATTTCGTCGGTCTATGATCAGGACGCTTTCCTGCCGTTGCGATGCGATACGCTCGGCCAGCACACTGCCGGCGAAACCGGCCCCTACGATCAACCAGTCGAACACGCTCACGCCCTCCTCAGGAATGGGACGACGCTCTTCATCGCATGGGCGCGCTCGATGTGGGCAGCCATCGCGCTCCAGGTCTTCTCCCAGGACATGTCGGCGAGGTAGGCGTCGGCTTTCTTCACCAGGAAATCGCGGGGGTGGGCCAGGATCAAGCGAAGCTTGGCCTCGATATCCTCCGCCTCAACAATCTCGACAAGGCCTTCGACGCCATAGGTACGCACAACGTCGACGATCGCCGTGGACAACACCGGCAGTCCTGCCGCAAGAAACTCGGGAGTCTTGGTCGGGCTGATGTAGCGGGTCGCTTCGTTGAGCGCGAACGGCATCCAGCCGACACTCCAATGCCTGAGATAGTTCGGCAGGTCTGCATAGGACTTGCCGCCCAGCCAATGCAGGTTGCCTGCCGTGGGAAGGCTCGCCCGATCGATCTTGACGACAGGGCCGAGCATGACAAAATGCACGTCTGGCATTGCCGCAGCCGCCTGCGCGATAAGTTCAAGGTCAAGCCGTTCGTCGATGACCCCGAAGTACCCCACCCTCGGGTGAGGTATGTCGGCCTGATCGAACGGGTCTTCACCTGGCGCCCTAGCCTGATGGAAATGGGTAACGTCGATGCTGCTCGGGAAGGGAAAGATCGCCCGATGCAAGCTGCGCTTGGCCTCGTAGAGGCTCTGCCCGCCCGTGAAGACGACATCGGCACGTTGCAACAGCGCCTTTTCCAACTGCGTCAACTCTGCGGGAGCGTCTTTGAACGCGGAGAGTTCATCCATGCAGTCGTAGACGCAGACGTCACAGGCGAGATGATCGCTGAAGCGTAGCGCCATGGGCGTGTAATACCAGGTCGTCAATCGGTCATGCGGCGTGGAGGCGAGGATCTGATCGACGAACCTGCGCTGGATTGTGTCCGCCCTGGTCGCGGAAGTACCAACTGGGATCAGCGGCGTCACTATTCTGATCTTGGGGGTAACATTGTGCACCCGCATCGAAGGGTGGCGCCTCTCATCGAAGATCGGCTCTTCGAAGTAAATTAGCTGTTGCTGTTTTGACGCCAGGGTGAGAATGTGTTGTGGTCTCTGATATACGAAGTTCCATCGGAGGTGTGAAAAGCAAATTAAAATAGACGGTTGTACAGGGTTTTTTGGTGTTTTGGCCCGGCCCGCCGCCATTTCCATGTAGATTATCCTTCGATATAGTTACAAAATGCCTCGACTAACAAGTCAATCGAGGCAGCTTTGACATGAAGTTCGCAGCCTTCTATATAACTTCCATCCCGATAAGTTGTTCCATAGCTCCAAACTGTCTCGGGCGAGACCAGCCGTCCGCTCCACTTGCGACGGCTCAACAGAGAAGGGGCGAGCCGGCCGCCCCCATTCGATCCACATGATGAAGCCCCTCGCGTCAGGTCGGCTCCCCAAATGTGGCCCTTTGCCACAGAGCGGTTCAAATCCTTCAATCGTTCAACAACCATTCATTAGCGGAGCTATAAATAGGCCTGCGAATCGATTCATCTGAGTCGCGCCGGTGGTTCATTTGAATGGAGACCGAGACGAATCGAGGGATGGCTGGCGAATGAAGATCGACTTTGAAACCAACGTCTTTCCATTGTTTCACCCGCAGGTTGTGGATGATCTGAAGGACCCTTGTCCGGTGTTCGACGGCACGCTCTGGCACGTCTTCGGCTCCAGCGGCACCGTCACAACAGAGAGCTGGAAAATCCTCCACGCCACAGCGCCGGATCTTTATGGACCCTGGACAGAGCACGAGGCGATCGTTTTGCCGGTAACCGGATCTGGCATTGCGGCGCCCGGCGTCATTCATGAGTGCGGCGTCTTCCACATGTTTATCCAGACCGAATTCATGAAGTCCGGCGGACGTTGCGAGCACGCGGTGTCCAATGACGGCTTTCATTGGGTGGTGCTCAATGCGGCGATATTGTCGCTGCCCGACACCGATGAGGACGGCATCTACGATCCCCACCCCGCAATCATCGGAGGCAAGCGCTATATCGTCTATTCAGGCATGCCCAAATTCACCAGGGTGCCCCAGCCTGATGTCTATCTGGCGCGCAGCCAATCCGATTCCTGGTTCGGGCCATGGAAACGTCTCGGCAAGATACTCGATCATCTCGACGTGCCGCATCACAATGCGCGCGAGCACCCCGATTACGAATGGGGGATCGAAGGCGCGCAGCTCGTCGAGCTGCCGGACGGTCGTGTGCTTCTCAACCCCACCTGCTTCCTCCCCGAAGGTCCGCGCGGCAGCCGGCAGCGCGTCTTCTTCGCCATCGCCGATGACGTCAAGGGTCCCTACGTTTCCGTTGGCCCTGTTCTCGACCCTGGTGAGCCCGGCGAGAATGGCCATTCGACGGTGATGATCGACGGCCGGCAACTGACCTTGTTCTACCAGAGCAGGCGTGAGGCGACGAACCATCGCTGGCGGTTCGGGTTGGCAAAGTGTGACCTAGATCGGCATATACTTTCGAGAGTTGCCTAGATGGTAAGTTCCGGCATTTGCCGGAACGGAGGATGAAAAAAACGCTCTGGCGGTTGGTGGGAGGGATCGCTTTATACCGGTGATTGAGGGTAGTAGGTGATACGCAGCCAGTCGGCGAAGCTTGCGACGAGGGCATCTACACACCTCAGGCAAGCTGGTCGCCATAAACGACGTTGCCAGCTGAAATTCGGCAGTGGACCATAATTGCGCGCAGCACGCCGCCAGTGGATTCACGCGGTTTTGATCCTGAGCAGGATGTCCTGATCGTAATTTCCAAAGCCCATGCCGAAAATATTGATCCCGCCGGGGCGCTCGGCGTCGTCCTTGACGCCGATACGGACGCGGATTGAATGATGGCTCTTCAGATCGAGTGCAGCGAGGCCGGTTTCGGAAATCCTGAGACCGTCGACATAGGTGCCGTCATTGACAATTCGCCAGGTCTTCAGCTTACCATATTGCGAGCCCTTGAGCTTCCACCAGGAGGGCGTGAAGACGCCGCGCTTGTCGCCGAAATCCCCCGGCGACGTCCAGGTGCCGACATCGACGCCATTGATCGTCAGCGTGATGTCCGAGGGCCAATCGGCGCTGGTGCCCGGCACTTCCGAAGACAGTTCTATCGCAACTTCGAGTTCGGTGATCTCGGCATTGGCGAGCTTGGCATTGTTGGGGAACTGGTATTCGACAAAACCGCGCGTGAACCATAGCAGACCGGCTTTCATGCGGTCCGGATCGAGGAAAGTGTTGGGAACATCGAGCAGACCGATAATGCCGTCCGGCGAACAAAGGCCGCAGGGCGCGGTAACCTCGAAGCCGGTGTAAAGCCCGATCGGCATCGACACTTCGATCGCGTCGTTCTTGACCTTACTATACTCACCCTTGAACACGATGAGCACTTTTTCGGCGGTCGGATAACAGATTTTCTGGTTGCCTTTCTTCGCTTTCAGGCTCTCGGTGCGGATCAGGCCCGCATCCTCCAGCACCTGGATGTTGGTCGAGACGGTTGACTGCGGAAGCGACAGCTCGGCGGCGATTTCGTTGACATTCATCGGCCCCTTCTCATGCAGCAGTTTCAGCATCGAGATCCGCGCCGACGAGGCAAGCCCCTTGAGCACGGCAATGCCTTCCTCAGGTTCAATCACCAGAAAATTGCGACTCATGAAATCGCCAGTCTATGCTCGTGACAGAGGTTATGGCTTCGCTCATTGCAACGGCGCTGACCGAAACGCCGAGCCGTTGATTTGGTTACATTAAGCCATCGACCGGCACTATGCATCGCAAGCCGCACCCGCATGGATGGTGCGACATGTCTACATTTGTTCTCCGACTGCCAGTTCCTTGTAGTGCGGGGGTGCTTGTCAGTCCGTGGCCTCGATTTGCAGACGACTAAATGATGGCAGCCACAAAGTGAGGCAGAAGCCGAACACGGAATTGGGGCCGTTCCCCTGGCCAAATCCCCAAGATACGGGACCTCGACGTCGATGTTAGCCGAACCGGCGCGGATGGATGCACAGGATGCGGTTCGCTGAAGTGCGTGCCGCCGTGAAGTAAATCATCGGATTCGACACCCGATAGAGTCGGGACGGGGTTCTACCTATTGCTTTTAAACATGATCTTTTCCGAAAATCGCGATTCCACTTCTTCGGGATCGCGCCAGTGCCGGCTTACTTCATGCTGGCCGGGGCAGCGACCCTGCCCCACCATGGCGAGAACAGCTAGCGGTGCGGTGTGGTGGACCATGTGGCCGGCCTGCGGGATAATATCGACAACCAGGAATCTCCGATTGCAGTCTAAGAGCCTCGGCTTTCGCATCGAACAACCGGTCGCCGGCCCCGGCAGTAATGCCGGCAGGCATCAACAGATCGTTGTAGCGGGTGAAGCGGCCGCCTGCCAGCGCGTCGGCCAGCATCAATCCCGATTCGGCCGCGATCGACCGCAGCTGAGAGGCCAGCTGGCGATGTCCTTTGCCGACGAAGCCCAAACCCCGCAGAGACGATGCCGGGCCGAAATACTTGCCCATGGCGAGCGGCCAGGTGAGCAGCACAAGCAGCGGCAGCAAAATGTGGCGGAAAACACCACCGGCGACAGGCAAGGGCGGCAGCCCGCCAGTGCAAGGCCCAGGCGCGGCGGCACCGATGAAGACTTCCGATCGAATCGTCGTCCGATCGAGCTCATCGACTCGCCCGCCTGCCATCGAACCCAAACTCAGGCCGCTGAGCGGCCGAGTAGTAGATGCGACTTCGCTGCTTCATGGCTCACACTCCACTTTCAGAAAAGAGGTGTGTTGCTGCGATCCGTTGAATCCGCCACCCAAAGCGGACGCGCCGCGAACGCGGCTGCTAGGCAGGCCGAAGCCGTGCAAGTACAGCTGTGCGTCACAAGCCAAGTGAACCAAGAAGCTGCACGAACCGCGGATGATCGCGAATGGCGTCGAAATCGACTTCGTGACGGATTCGTTCCAATACGTTCTGACTCATGCTTCCTCCGACGGCTCTTTCCAGGTACCGCACCGCTGCTCCACTTCCCCGAGCACGGAATACATGCAAGCGGCGTTGTACTGCGTCACGAAGTCGTCCGGATCGATCGCCAGCGCTCTGGCCAGCCAGGAACGCGCCCTTCTTCCGCTCACCGATATACGCGAGCGCGAGGGCGCCGCGATGCAGCGGTGCCGCATTTTCAGGATGGCGGCCAGTTGCGCGTTCGGCGCGCTCGAACCAGATCCTTGGTTCCCGAGCGGATGAAGGCGATCGCGCAGGAGCGTCCCCGAGTGTAGAGTTGCCACCCCGGATCTCGCCTTGGCCGGCTGCATTCCTGGCTGTGTCTCCTAGGATACATTGTCGAGCAGGGTCGACTCATCCAAGCCTTGTCTCGGCTCAGGCGGCCATTCACCATTCGGCGTCATCTCGTTGACTGCCTCGGGTAGATCCCGCGCAATCCTTCTGATTAGCTCCTCGCGCGAAAGGCCCGTCTGCATCGAAATGGACGTGAGTGTACCTTCGTCCATTGCCGCTTCGACGTCCCTTGGCTCGATCGGTTGCTTTGGCCCGCTGCCAACCCACGAGTCGACCTTCGATCCTGCCCCCACCTCCCTGAACCGGTCGAGGATCTCACCAAGGTCAGCCCTCGACACGCCATTCGTTATCTGAGCCAGAATTCTGCGTTGCGGGTCGTTTGGGTTAAGATACCCCGCTCCCGGAATCAATTCACAGAGCTTGTCGCGATTTTGGTATGCCAGCACGCCAAGCATCGCGATCGCCAATCTTCCCAGATTTGCCATTTGGTCTCCTCCACGGTAAACGAAGCCAAGTCTTGGCGGATGCCGACGCGTGTGTGCTCGAACAACTTCTTGCCGGTCGGCTCACCGGCGGAGAGGACGCGTCCTTCGGGGTACTCGTTTTCCATCTGACGTCTTCTCCTGACGCAGAACTTCGGGGCGCTTGGCCGCAGTCGCCCTGCGCCGATCGAGCGACCCTAACCCGGCGCCTCCCGGGTTTTTCCGCTTGTCAGAGTTTGTCGGCGACGATGGAGAGCGCGACCCGACGGGTAACTCCTACCGGCTCGAGAGATAGAGTCTGCCCAACTTGATCATACTTCAGAACGACGGCGGCTCAGTTAGCCTCAGCTACCTAGGACTGCCGCCGGCTCGCGCACGAATTTCAATTTCGGCGGGACGGCGAACACCGTGAACCGCTCAGCCAGGCTATCAAGAGCTTGACGCATGCCCACTCCCGCAGCAGCCGCACCGTGTCCACTGATGACCATCTGCGGGTTCAGCGCTGCCAGGTGCTTCACGGATCTTTCCGCCGCATCCCAGTCCGGCGTGAAGTAGCGCGGCGGACCGTGCATCTCAAGATCCTGAACGGCGACCTCGTAGACTGACTCCTGACCGGTGGTGATGAAAGCGTCCCCTACGATCAGCGAGCGGTCCTCCTCGCGCCAGAGCGAGATATGCCCAGGAGCGTGCCCGGGTGTGTGTAGCCATCGCCATCCGGGCATTCCGGGGATCGATCCGTCGGCAGGTAAGAGTTCCAAACGGTTGCCAAGATCAATTGGCCCCCGTGGAAAAAGCGGCGAAAGCAGCGCCATCAGTCCACCCCCGACCCAGGGATCCGGTGGCGGATAGGATGCGGTTCCGTCCAAATAGGGGCGCTCGAGTGGATGCGCGAAGACAGGCACGTCCCACTTATTCGCGAGGTCTAGAACCGTTCCCGCATGGTCGAAATGGCCGTGGGTCAGGATGATCGCGGCCGGCCGTGCGTTCGTGCCAAACCGCTTTTCCGCGACCGCAAGAATGCTGCTGCGGGACGTCGGCAACCCGGTATCGATCAGCATCCAGTTCCGATCTCCACTGCCCGGTGCGCCGAAGAACACGACATTGACGATTGCTAGCCGCAAATAGCCCAAGTCCGGTGCGATGCTCCAAGCGCCGTCGCCACGATCCTCGCGCCTGGCGTAGTCGGTCTCGGAAAGTCGAATCTGAACGGTCATGTGATCCCGTGCCTCTCTTGTTGCTAAGCAGCCGCTCGAGTCGATCGGCGGCGGTGGTATATCGCCCCGAACTTGGCACGGCCCTCCTTGTTCCTCATTCGCCACCCAGCTCCGGACAGTCCACCACAGGAACAAAGGCTCGACCAATCGGTTCGGCATTACCCGGTCACGCAAGGACGAGCTGGACTGAGCAACGAAGCTGGCGCGCGCCCGATTGGATGCGGTATTTCGCCAACGCGGCTCCCGGTCCTAACAAGGCGGCCGAGTTCGAAGCCGACTGCTGAAAGGAGACTTTCGAATGAGCGAAGTGGGCGCAGGGACGAGCACCAGGTGAAGGCTCCGGTTCCGCAAGCTTCGCCTATGACTGGTCAAGTTGGGCGCCAATGGTCGAGGCGGCCCGATCGGCAGGTGTCCAGGTTATCTGGGACATCTTCCATTACGGATCTCCAGACCATGTCGATCAGCGATTGCTGCATTTCATCGATGCCTATGCCTCGTTCGCGGCAGAAGCCGTGAGCGTACAGCGTTCGATCGCCGGAACACCGCCTCTGTTGTGTCCCATCAACTAGATCTCCTTTTTCGCATGGGCTGTTGAGGTCGGCTATTTCCCGCGTGGGGCCGAACAAACGTGGATGGTTCAAGCGGCATCTCGTGAAGGCTGCCATCGCGGGTGTTCGTGCAATGCGGGAGATCGACCCCGCCTGCAGATTTGTCTGGGCCGAGCCCCTTATCCAAATCGCTCCTCGTGACCGGACCCGCAGCGAACGGGGTCGGGCCGAAAACGCCCGTCAGGGGCAGTTCGAAGCTTACGACATGTTGCTGGGCCGCGTCGAACCTGAGTTGGGCGGGAGCGAAGATGTTGTCGATGTCGTGGGCCTGAATTTCTAGCCGCACAATCAATGGTAAATAAACGGGCCGACGATATCGATGGGACACCATGAGTACCGCGCTTTGTCGGAAATGTTGCTCGAGGTTGCTCATCGGTACGGTAAGCCGATGTTCATTGCCGAGACCGGCTCAGAGGGATCCGGCGGGCCGGCTTGGCTCCACTATGTATGCCGCGACGAGGTGCGTGCCGCTATGGGTGTCGGAGCATCGATTCGAGGGTATTTGCCTGTACCCGATAACGGCCTACCCGGGCTGGGACAATTCGCGTCATGCAGAGGTGGGGTTATTTTCGGCCATCCACCCGAATGGCACACGCCGCCTCCGTCAGCCCGTCGCGGACGAACTGGTGCATCAGCAAGATCTGTTCACGGCAAACCGGACGCGCTGATTGTGTTGCGACACACCGCAAGGGCGAGCACCGAAGACCAGGGCAAATTACGGTGTATTCCTCAGCCAAAATCGGCGCCACGCGATCCCAAGTGGCATGGGTGCGAGGATGACCGTGCAGCATCAGGAAGCGGTGGCCCCTTCCACCAACCCGCACTCTGAGCGTCGCTTCCGGAAGTTTGATCTGCTCCAGCGAGAAACCTTCAAACATGCAACTCCCTCCATTCGCAACATTTGCCAAACGTGTAAACGGAGAGGCAGTTCAATGTCGGCTTCCGCGGGATCTGAACTTGCCTTGTATTCCGCGAAGAGGTCGTGAGCCGAACGGCGGCTTTAACTGGTCCCTCGGCAATAACCGGACGGACAGCAAACGGCCCCCAAAAAGCGGCCAGGCGGCGACGCGCCTGATATCGCACTTCGAGATCAACTCTGCCGTTTCCTGTTAGCCGAAGTTGCAAACGGCCCCGCTCACAATCGTGGTTGCGCCTTTGGGCATCGTGGTTCAGACCGCTGGCGGATTAGAACTCATATTGGCTTTGCGATCGGCTCATCGCTGCCGACTATCGGGGACCTATATAAAGGGGCATGTCCACGCGCCGTAAAATCAATGCAACAGCGAAGCTGATTGGAGAGTGGCCTTTAACCCCGGCTGCAACGTTTGGATCGTCCGTCAGAGCGAGGGGTATTTTTCTCGAAATACGCGCCCGCCTTCCAACGGAGTTCAGGAAACTGCTCCATATCGAGTCCCGCGTGCTTACCCTGCGCCTGTCTGAGGGCGCCGAGAATGATGTGCAGGTGGTATTCGGGATCGTATCCAAAGCACTGCAGAATATCGAAGACCTGCCCGTAATCCCCCGTGAAATCGAGGACATTCTGACGATCTCGACGGCCGAACGGCACCGCTGGCTGAAAGATGGTCGCTTGCAGAGCGCCGGGACGAAAACGGTGAAACTCCGCGGGCGGGCAAGGAACATCACCTTTCACGTGTTCGACCCGCAGCACGTGGAGGATGTGCTTGACCGCGACCTGGTTACGGTCTGGCGCGAACAGGACGCAGCGACAGCTGCAGAGAATAGGCGGCGAGCCGCGGGGAAGGCCGCTATGAAACGCGCTCAAAGAAGCGGTCGCGGAACTGCAGCTTCAGCTGGCTATGGCCCCGATGAGAACGCGCACTCCAGTTTGCGCGGCTGGGAAGATTTTGAAAAGGACGGACTCCTGCGCTGATAGGCCGGGCGCACAAGCAGTTTAGGACGTTTGCCTGCGCCGTGCGAGATGCGCAAGGAGGGCCGTCAAACGCATCGCGTTCAGGACCCGCTTCGCAGGGACACCGCCCTTGCGCGCCATCTCGACACCCCAATGCATGTGGTCGAGCTCGCGGATCGAATGAGCGTCCGGATTGATGCTGAAGATGCAGCCCTGATCGAGTGCCTTTTGATGCCAGCGCCAGTCGAGGTCGAGTCGCCACGGATGTGCGTTGATTTCGACAGCGACGCCGTGTTTCGCACACGCTTTGAGGACTTTGTCGACGTCGAGATCATAACCGGGCCGGCGCAACAGCTGGCGACCGGTCATGTGCCCGATGATTGTCGTCCGAGGATTTCCGATCGCCTCAATGATACGCTCCGTCTGTTCCTTCTTGGGCAACTTGAAGCGGCTGTGCACGCTCGCGACGACGAAATCGAACGTCTCCAAGATATCATTCGGGTAATCGAGCGAGCCATCCGCCAGGATGTCCGCCTCGATGCCCTTCAGTATGCGAAATTTTCCATTGTATGCCTTGTTCAGCCGGTCAGCTTCGCGGTGCTGTTCAGCAATCTCCTGCAACGAAAGGCCGCCTGCGTAGTGAGCGGACTGCGAATGATCGGCGACACCATAGTATTCGAAACCGCGCCTACGCGTGGCTTCAGCCATTGCCTCAAGCGTTTCGGTGCCATCGGATGCGGTCGTGTGAGAATGCAGGATGCCATGCAGATCTTCATCCCGAATGAGGGCGGGTAGCTTCTGCTTTGCCGCTCGCTCAATCTCGTCCCTGCCTTCGCGCAATTCAGGCTCGATAAACTGCAGGTCTAGAGCTTGGTAGATTTCTTCTTCTGTCGCTGACGCGATCAGCTTTCTCCCGCGATGAAGCCCGTCGGCGTTTAGGGTGAATCCCTTGTCGGCCGCGAACGTCTTCAGTTGCTCAAGGTGGTCTGCCGAACCGGTTGCTTCGAGCAGGTTCGCGCCAAAGTGCTTCCTGTCCGTGACAACAAGCCTGAGGGTCGTATCCTCGATTCCAGTCGACTTTCTGCCCTGCGCTACCAGGGCGAAGTCGGAAACGAGCTCGCAACCGCGCCGGAAGTCACCTGCAATTTCGACGCGCGAAAAATCTGGATGCTCTTGCTTCACCGATTTGACCGCATGTTCGAGAAGAGCGGCGGCCTTGTGCAGGTGAAGTTGCGTTTCGCCGCTTCGCACGATGGCCAGGTTCTGCAGGAGCTTTGTCTGAAGCGCGGCGCCGAGGCCCTTGACTGGACGTATGCGGTCTTCTTTTGCTGCGGCCTCGAGCTCCGCCAGCGAGTTCACGCCGAGCGCCTGATGAAGCTTCAGTATCTTATCGGGACGAAGGCCGGGTATGGCAAACAGCTCCATCACGCCCGCTGGAACATCCTCGCGTAGCTTCTCAAGGCTTGGGTGCGTGCCGGTTTGGTAAAGCTTGGTCACGATGTCGGCGATCGCGTCACCGATCCCCGGGATCTTGGTGAGGGCGCCGGCGGCGATGATCCGATCAAGCGGCTGCGACAGCGCCGTCAGACTGTCTGCCGCGCGCAAGTATGCCTTTATGCGATAGGGATTGTCGCCGCGCATGGACGCCCGTTGCGCGTATTCCCTTAAAAGACTGGCGACGGTCCTCGGATCGATTTTTGCCATGGCTTCAGCCAAACGAGGCCGATCTCCGCAGGTTCCAATCAGGCAAGGCCATGAGCGCCGCGTTGCCCTTTGAATCCCGGCTTTACTGCCTCTTCCCGCGTCGGACGCTACAGATTGGGCAAGGATTGGTCAGCGCGCCCCCATCCCGCCAGAGCTTTGGAGGCTGCACGTTTCTTTAATTCAGGAGCATCGCCAACGTGGAAATGAGAGGGCGCATCTATTGTCTTCATCTCCGCCCACGTGATCGGTGCCGCGACAGGAGCGCCCGGACGTGATCTTGCGCTGTAGGGCATTATAGCGGTCGCCCCGCGCTGATTGCGTAGATAGTCCACAAAGATGCGACCCTTGCGGCGCGCCTTTGACAAGACGGCCGTGAAATGGGCCGGATCGCTCTGGGCGACCGCCTGCGCCAGGCGAGACGCGAAGTCCTTCACCTCTGGCCACTCGGCGCCAGGGGTGAGGGGCGCGATGACGTGCACTCCTTTGCCTCCCGTCAGCATCGGGAAAGTCGTAAGCCCCAGCGATTTAAGGATAGCGCGGAACTGAAAGGCAGCGGCGCGGACGGCCTCAAAATCGAGGCCTTCATCGGGGTCGAGGTCGAACACGAGGCGGTCGGCCTTTTCGACATCCTCGATCCGAGCTCCCCATCCATGCAGCTCAATCGTTCCCATCTGGACGCAAGTCATCAGTCCGTCGGCATCGTCGACATAGAGATATGGTTCCTCGTGCCCGTCCTTCTCCGTGATGCCGACGTGGTGGACTTTGTCGCCAAAGCTGCCGGCGTCGTGTTTCTGGAAGAAGCACTTCTTCGCGCGGCCCTGTGGGCATCGAACGAGACTGATCGGCCGGCTGCCAACCCAAGGAAGCATGATCGCCGCGACCGCTGCGTAATGGTCGGCGAGCTGTCCCTTGGTGATGTTGGACTCCGGATAGATGACGCGGTCACGGTTACTTATCGCGATGGCGGTTGTCGCAGACGCGGCGAGATCGGCTGCATGACGTTCCGTCTCGAGCACGACCGCCTCCGGCTTCTTGTCTTCACGGAGACCAAGATAGCTCGGATGTCGTAACGTCCCTTCATTTGTCATTTCGGTGAAGGCAATCTCAGCGACCAGGTTCGGACGGAGCCAGTGTGCGCCGCGCACTTCGGCGCGTGGTGCGTCGACGGTGGCGGCCTTCTGCTCAAGCGGCGCCATGATCTTCAAGAGACGAAGAAGTTCAGCGGTATCGAAGCCGGTGCCGACTTTCCCGGCGTAACGCAGCTTGCCGCGGTCATGAACGCCAAGGATCAAGGACCGAAACGCGCGGACCTTGTCGGACGGCGTCCAGCCGACAATCACAAATTCCTGCCGCCTGATGCATTTGATCTTCAGCCAGCTTGCGCCGCGGGCCGCCACATAACTCGAATCCGCGAGCTTTGAGATGACGCCCTCAAGGCCGGCTGCGCAGAAGCGATCGAGCAGCTCTTCTCCGCGGCCGAGGATATGGTCGGAGTAACGAAGGACCGGATTTTTCGCAGGCAAGATCGCCTCCAGCTTCGCCTTGCGCTCAACAAGAGGAAGCCTTGTCAGATCTTCGCCGTCGAGCTGCAGCAGATCGAACGCATAAAAGTCGATAGTCGCCGGGGCACCCTTCAATGCATTTTGAAGCGCCTGGAAGTTAGATCTTCCTTCCGCATCGACAACCACGGCCTCGCCGTCAATCAGGGCGGAGCGCACCTTGAGGTTGCGAGCCTCGGAGAGGACCGAGGGAAAACGGCTAGACCAGTCCAGACCAGATCGTGTGTAGGCTCGCGCCTCGCCTCCGCCGACGGCAACGAGAATACGATAGCCGTCGTATTTCATTTCATGGATCCAACGATCGCCGGCAGGGACCGTGTCCACGAGCGTTGCGAGCTGGACCGGCCGGAAAGCGGGCGGCGCTAAAGTGACCTCGTCACGAGCGGGCGACTTCGCTTGACTAGCGCCCGACGCATTGATTGCCTTACGCGACGTTGGCTTGACCACTCTGACCTAAACCATACTCAGAGACGAAACAGCGTTATCCGCCGTCCAACGCGCGACTACTTCTTTAGTTTCGCTGGCGGCCGTATTGAGCTTTTCGCGATCATTGCCGACCCGCTTGGTTAGCGCCTCGGCCTGAGGCCGTGCTTCCTGCCTCCGGCCCTTCCATTCCCGATTTTCGCACACAGCTCACAGGCAATAATCAAGAGCAGGAACGGGCCCTCAAATGCCGCCACAGCGTATCCGGTTTCTGCCATCGGCTT
Source organism: Mesorhizobium sp. M0833 (assembly GCF_040319905.1). Classification (NCBI taxonomy): domain Bacteria; kingdom Pseudomonadati; phylum Pseudomonadota; class Alphaproteobacteria; order Hyphomicrobiales; family Phyllobacteriaceae; genus Mesorhizobium; species Mesorhizobium sp. M0833. The sequence continues at coordinate 58,265 of NZ_JAMYOQ010000027.1, forward strand.
TAGAAGCCTGACATTCCGGTTCCGGTCCCCTGTGCGTACGGTTTTGATCTTCTCGTCGAACCCCATGTTTCGATTGATGATTACTCGACGTGCCCCATTGACGCCAACTACCTCGCCCAGAGCAGCTCCGATGCCAGTTTCAAGAAGTGCAAAATGGCCATAAATGCGCCGACCAGAGTGAATGCTCTCGTATCCGGGTCTATTTCGAGCAGCGCGGACTTGGTCAGCATTCAGACAGCCTAGGGGGTCCTTCCCAACATAGCCATGGGCGCCTGCTACTCACGGAGCACCCCCTCCTCCTTGGCAGCAGCCTCGAAAGCCTGACGGACCTCTTCCGGAGTCACGCGGTCCTGAAAGGCGTCGGCGCACAGTTGCACAGCCTTCCTCCACTTAGGTCCCATCTTGGTCCACTTCATGAGTTCCTCGGCGGCACCCTCGACGTTGTTGCACCCGTAGGTCACCCCAGGTCGGTCGGTCTTGACGTACACCGGAGGGGAGAACCAATGGGTTGCCACGACAACTCCTACTCAGGGGAGAGATACACGTTGGCCTCCTTAGCGGCAGCCTCAAAGGCCTTCGTATTATGTGGGGGTCAATCGGATCGCCCTCCAAGGCTGACAGGCACAGCGTCACCGCCTTATGCCAGCGAGGCCCTCGCCGGGTCCACGTCTTGAGCTGCTCAAGGGCTTCCTTCGCATTGTTGCAGCCATGCCTGACACCGGTTTCAGTCTTCACGAACACCGGAGGGACGAACCAGATGGGCGCCATGATACCTCCTACTCAGGGGAGAGATACACGTTGGCCTCCTTGGCAGCCGCCTCAAAGGCTTCACGCACCTCTTGGGGGGAGGCGCTGCCCTGGAACGCATCGACGCAGGATTGGACCGCCTTGGTCCACTTCGGGCCCTTTGTGTCCCACCCCATGAGTTCCTCGGCGGCTCCCTCGACGTGGCTGACCCCATTGCGAATGCCCGGACGTTTCGTCTTCACGTAGACCGGGGGAGAGAACCAGAGAGGACCCATAAGGGGGAACTTAGAGCGCCAAGAGCCCGCTGACCAACCCCGCTTTAGCCGCAGCTAAGGAACGATGTAGGCCCTCGCGGGTTTAGAGCTTGCAGCGGGATTACTTCGTGGATGTGCAGCCGCTGTGGCGGGGTCCGTCGCCTCTCATCTCCATGCTTGGCGGCGGGCTCCTTTCGCGAAGGCGGTGTTGGTAAGAGACACCTAGAACCTTATACCGCATCCAATTTAGCTAGGGTCAGGACTCATTGATCCAGAAGATGAAGGCTGCAGCGAAGGCGATCGCCGACAGGAAGGTGTGAGCACATCGGTCGTATCTGGTGTGGATGCGTCGCCAGTCTTTGAGGCGTGCGAACATGTTCTCGATCCTGTGGCGTTGTCGGTATAGGACAGGATCGTAGCTGTGCTGAACACGATGCTTGGCATGGGGTGGGATGCATGGCGTGATACCGCGCTCGACGAGCGCCTGGCGGAAGGCCGCTGAACTGTAGGCCCGATCGGCGAGCAGGGATTTGGCGGCGGGCAAATCCTCGATCACTGCCGCAGCAGTCTTGTGATCATTGGCCTGCCCTTCGCTCAGATGCAGCAGCCGCGGACGTCCCTTGCCGTCACAGACCACTTGCAGCTTGGTGGTCAGTCCGCCTCGGCTGCGTCCGATACATCGGGATAGAGCCCCTTTTTAAGGAGGCTGGCGGCAGTGCGATGCGCTTTGAGATGGGTGGCATCGATCATCAGATTGTCCGTTTCGCCGCCCTGCGCGGCCAGTTCCGCCAGGATGCGGTTGAACACACCCAGCCGACTCCAGCGGATGAAGCGGTTGTAGATAGTCTTGTGCGGACCGTAGTCGGAAGGGACATCTCGCCAGCGAAGACCATTGCGGATCACGAACAGGATGCCGCTCAGCACCCGGCGGTCATCTACACGCGGCACACCATGCGACAAAGGAAAATAGGGCTCGATCCGGCGCATCTGCTCCGGCGTCAACATCAGCAAATCACTCAAGGCGGCACCTCCTGCCACCTTGAATCACCCAACAGAGATCAACTCAACAAATTAATGGGTCCTGACCCTAGTCGTCATTGGGGGGAGTAATGTCCCCTCCTCTTTTGCAGCAGCCAGGAATGCCTTGCGGGCCTCCTCAGGTTCCATCTCGTCGAAAATCACGGCCATGCAAACGCGCACCGCGAGGTCCCAGCAAGGGCCACGCTTGGTCCACTTCATCAGCTCCTCGCCGGCTGTCTCGGCGTTGTTGACATTGTGGATGATCCCGGGACGCTCGGTCTTGACCGGGACCGGAGGGTTGAACCAGTGGAGAGCCATGCGGTCACTCTTTGTCGGCCCGATCAAGTTCCTCCAGCAAATACTTTTGCTCAGCCCAGTTCCCGTTCTACAGGCAGAGTGAGCAGGTTGCGAAGGTAATTACGGATTACCTCTGACTATTGAAATGGCGCAGGACGGCGCGCTTCCGTTGCGATGCCACAGCGGCTGAAGTTGGCTGACAGCTACTCGCCACCGTCGAAAGCCACGCAGAGGCCCATGGCAGTTGCTGCCTCGACGATCGCCTCGGTTAGTTCTTCGTTGGAGGCCACCAAATAAGGCGCAGTCTCCCGAGCTTCGCGTAGTGCCGCTTTGATCGAGACCGTGTCGCCACGGTCCGCCCTGTTGAGGAGGCGGTTATTCGCGAAGATCGAACCCGACGAACAGCCCAAAGGCTGGGGCAACATTGACAATAAGCTCCACCAGCTCGCAGTCAGTTTCCGCCAGATGTGGCCCGTCTCGGCGCACCGCTGCGATAGTCTCTTTGACGGAGATGATTTGGCCGCGACGGACTTGTAGGATCAGCTCGTGAACAAGGTGTTCGGCAGTCACTTTGTCGGGTCGGCAGTTCGTCCAAACGTTCATACAAGGCCTCCCACCTCAGCGAGAACCCAAGGGAACATTCATGACCCTCTGTCGAGAAAAATCAAGAAGAATGTTTGATAACTTCTGAGTGGGAATCAGGGGGACAAGCCACGAAGCGAGCCTCTATACTCTTTGACCTGACGCTCAGCCAGCCCGCTAAGGGACTTCTTCCGTCGGCCCCTCTTTGGCCCGATCAATAGCCGCAAGTAATGACTGTAGGGTTAGCGGCAGTTCTGGTTCGACCTCCAGATTTAAGAACGTTTGTACGTGATGACGATAGCCTTCGGAACGGATCAGTTTCCGAAACGCTCCGGAGACAGACTGATGGTCTGCTTTGTTGCTCGTTGTCATGTTCGGGAAGTCCGTCCCCAATGAGCCGTAACTCGCCCGCAACGAACGGGTTCCATCAGGAGGTCGGAATATTTTGGCTGAAATTTCTGAGCGGGAGATCGGCTAACTGGCTCGCGCGAAGACCCCCGTGCCCCCTTCGATCCGCCGAGCATAAATCCCCGCTGTTTGAACAGAAGATCGTGTCGATCTAGCGTCGGTGTTGCACATAGCGACCGTTGAAATGCTTCTGTCCAATGTTTGCTCACGCTGTGATGCCAACAGGGCAGGCTCTTGCGGCAGGGTGCCGCAAGGTCGCGACGATGAAACGCCGGCCCAGTTCAATCCGCGCGACGTCCTTCAAAGCTGGGGGGATCGATCTTCACCAAGCGGTCTGCGGCCTCGACCGCAGTTCGTATCCTGCTGCACAGCGCGAGATTTTCGGCCAGCATTTCTTCAGTGCGTTGAAGCGCGAGCTCGGTCCGGTGGATGCGCTGCCTGGCATTGGCAACTTCCGATGTCAAAAGATCGGCCGCCATCCCGTGGCCGTGGGGTTCCATAGTGTCCATGGGTTTCTAATACATGGGGGGCGATATCGTTCCATGATGTCGGGCGAAACGGCGGGCCGCAGAAAACCGCGATGGGCCGAATGACCAATGCGCGCCCTGTCAAAACAGCGCCGGAAACAGGCGAACGGCTTCGGCCGCTCTACATCCCACGGGCAGAGGCGATCACGGTCCAGAGGGCCATTGATCTGTTCAGGTACGACTACAACGTAAGCGAAGACACACTCAGGCGGCTGGTGATCAAGCACCGTCTTCACAACCAGACAATGCCCGGTGCTCCGTGGAGAATAAGCGCTCCCGGTTTGGCTATGGCGCTCGCCGGCGATGATGACGCGCTTGCGCGGTTGAGGCGGGACGATCGCGAGCATCCGGACGTAACTCGGTATTTCAAGCGGCTCGGCATCCCGCGACCCTGACCTGTTATCAAAAGTTATGGTCGCGGCGACTGTCTAAAATAGACATTAAGTAGATGTCGCGGCCCGACAGGGCTCCACACAAGAGCGAACCGTTGCTGCCTTGCGCATCGCCCTCTAGGCCGCCGGCGTCGAGTTCATCCCGGAGAACGGCAGCCGCGCCGGCGTGAGGCTCCGCAAACCTTAGGCCGTAGACTCGTTACTGCGCAGCCACACACCTGCTTTTCGCCATCGGACGAAGCGGTTGCAACAGGTGGTGCGCGGGCCATAGCGCTGAGGCAGGTCGCGCCATGGAGCACCGGAGCGCAGCACCCAGAAGATGCCGTTCAGCACGCGCCGATCATCAACACGTGGCACACCTCTTGGCTTGTTGGGTAGACGCTTTATTCCATTGCTGACCATTGTCCAAAAGCGCTGTTAACCAAATTTTCTCACCCGCCAATGCTTATTCGCGCGACTGAAGGGGTGAGGTGATTGATGTGTGATTCAAACATAAGCGCGTTTCCGCTGCATCGGCGGCGGAAGTTGGTCGAAGGGATCGCCCGGGTCCTGGAATCCAAGAACGGGAAGGACGCGAACGCCTTCTGGCGCAACACCGCCAAGGCAATTCTCGTTCAACTGTCCGAATCAGGAATTGCACCCGGGGTCGCCGAACAGGAAGTTGGAACGCTTCTTCATGCTGTCTTGGGCGATATCGCCACCCGCAGTGCTGCGAAACTTGCACAATAGCATCGGCTCACGATGAAGGATTGCCGCATAGAGACGCCCCGGGGCTCCACAAGCGTAGCACCACTGCATCCGTCAAACGCAGGTTTCTCACTGCGGATGAAAAGATAGGCGCGTTCGTCGAAATCATGCGCGCGAATGTGCTCTCGGGCGAGATACGGCTCCGCCTCGCCTGTCCGGCGGTCATCGACCAAATTGAGGTAGGCGATGCGGAAACCCGCATTCACGGAAGGCCGACGGAGCTTTTCCACGAGCTGAACCCGCAAAAACCAATGAGCCGCCGTTGAGTTCCACACTGCCATTTATGCGACTTTCTAAGCACAAAAGACGAACATGTAGGCATTGAGTGTTCTTGACGTCACAGTTCTGCGTCCGTTTCTGCCCTTGACTTCAACTCGTGAGAATTGTTGAACGGCTGGGTTGGGACGGAACCGGCACGCCGTCCTGGGAAGACTGCGCAAGAATGCAGATGTTCAATCCAGCGGGCCCGAAGTCTCAAACTGGTGCCTTTACGGAGGTCGGCAACGTTTGCTTTCAGGTAGCCAGCTCGATAGGAGGCGGGACAGAGTGTTTCGAGCAAAGCGCAAGCCATCACATAGCCCACTCGACGGAATCGGGCACAACTTGAGCTTCGCGGACTGCTATTGAGCCGTTGAACCGCAGGTCGTGGCGAAGGGAATATGGAGCTGTCAAAGGGGAAGCGCCGTGGAAGCCTCACCGCCTAAGGTTGTGCCTGAGCCCCCGAAGATCGCCTTGCCGGAGAAGGCACATTGTCCGACATGCAATAGATCGCAGAACTGCGATGCTCATGGTCGAGTGTACAAGCCATGGGAGTGGTCTGACCGCCAAGGCCACACAATGTGCGGCGGCGTAACCTATACTTTGTTCGAATGTCGCGGTTGCAACGCCGTCTTTTACGAAACCAGTTCCTGGGACGAGAATGACGTTGACCAGTGGTATGGTCCTGATGGTCAAACAGAGAGCGAAGCCAATTTGACGAAGGAGACTTTTCCGAAGCCTCCCGCGCGTCCTCGTCCGGACTGGTTCGATGTCTCAGGAGCCATAAACCACACGCTTTACGGCATCATGGAGGAGACCTACAAAGCCGAGGAAGCCGGCTGTCACTTGCTTGCGGCCGTGGGTCTCAGGACAGCATTGGACAGTTGTTTTGAGGGCGTTGGAATTGAGGGCGGTGACACCTTCGCCAAGAAGCTTCACGCTCTGAAGGCTGGCGGTTATATCGGCGAAACTGAGCACGACCTGCTTACGGTCCTGATCGACGCTGGAAGCGCTGCGGCTCATCGCGGCTGGACGCCGGAGCGACAGCATGTGCACCAACTTATGGACGTGCTGGAGAACTTCATCCAACGGGTCTTCGTCAACGGAAAGCGAGCGCTCGAAATGAAGGCCGGCATTCCAGGCAAGCAGCCTCGCATAAGGTCCCCTCGATCGTCCGTCGCTATTCCTGTCGTGATTGCGGAAAGTGAGCAGGAGGCAGCAACGACGGTCCTCATCGACTCCTGGCATATGGATGAGCCGTCGCAATGATGGCCGTCAGATTGCCCGCCTAACTGCCATGGAGGTTTGGAGGCGACGACGACGCGATGCGAATGTCCGGTCGTCGGCGACCTCACCGGTTCTGCTAATCGCGCGAGCGCAACTTATTGCGCGGCATAGGAAACGCTTTCGGTAAATTTCGAAGTCAATCCCTACGGCCGAAATGGAGGCGCATTGCTGACCGGCAGATTTGGGGCCGAAGCGGACAGGCAGCTCTAGGTTTCCGCGGAATCAGAAGCGGAGAGATAGACAATAAGACGGCGAACATATAGAGAACAATTATACGACCTGAAACGACGGTGATAGATCGTCGAAGGGGGTCAATCGTTCTCAATTTCCTGATATGCATACAAGAATGACGATCTTTGCGGAAAAGCTCAGGACTATAGTTGACACCGTCCACGCAGGCGCGAACGGCCCAATCAGTACGGTTGCAGAGGCGCTGTGCGAGAGCGCAGGCCGTGTAGCAGTCGCGATTGGCTCTGGCGGCTCGGCTATCATGGCCGAGTACTTTGCCCGCTGCCGGTCAACACTCGGCCACGGCGTGACCATCGTACAGACCCCGATGGACTTCGTCATTTCGCAGGACGACGTATCCGGTTTTGACGTTTGGATCTTTAGCGCTGGCGCGGACAATCCCGACGTGGCAGCTGCGCTTACAGCGGCCCTTGGCACCAACGCCGCCAGAGTGACACTTCTTACCGTGAATCCGCGGGGCGCCACCGCGATAAACGCCGCGCAAAGTGAGCGTGCGAGGGTAATTGTCGCGCCGGTCGCCGAGCGCAAGGACGGCTTCTTAGCGACCCATTCCTTGGTCGCGATGGCGACGTGCATGCTAGCCGCGGCCGATGTCGTCGCAAGGCGTTCAGGGAAAACCGCCATCATCGAACGGCTCGCAGCGGAGATCGAACGAATCGCAGGCTCACCCGACATATCAGCGCTCGACTACAAGTCGGGGGACACTGTCGTCGTTCTGCATGATCCTCAGTGCCGAACGCTCGCTACTTTGATCGAGACGTCGCTCTGGGAAACTGCGATCGCGCCCGTTCAACGCGCTGATTTCCGGAACTTCGCTCATGGACGCCATGTCTGGGCAGCACGGCATCCAGACAACATGTTGCTCATCGCTGTCACCACCGCCGCCTCGCGAGATATCTGGGCAAGCATCCGCGTTGCGCTTCCACCCTCGATCCGCTTGATCGAAACCGATTTGGGCCACGCCGGACGGTTTAGAAGTGCGGTCTCGATCGCGGAGGGCCTCAAGATTGTCCGGATGCTCGGCGAGGCGGCCGGCATCGACCCCGGCAAGCCAGGACACGGCGACTTCGCCGGCGCGATCTACGACGATACCGGCTTGTCGGATCTCGCTCAGCAACTCGTGCCCGCCGTAAGGCACAAGCTCGATGCGGTGCAGTTGCACGACGATCCCGCTTGCCCCCTCATCGCCGCGGCGGCGGCCCGCGAACATTGGATTGACGTTCTTTCCGACGCACTCATTGGGGGTGTTGTCCTCGACTATGATGGCACCGTCGTCACCACTGAAGCGCGGCTGGACCCTCCGGCACCCGAACTGATCGCTGAACTTACCCGTCTGGCTGATGCTGGAATCGCAATCGGATTTGCCACTGGCCGCGGAGGTTCAGCTGGCGTCGCGCTTAGAAAGGCCCTTCCCGAGAGGCTCCACCCCACAATGACCATTGGCTACTATAATGGCAGCCACATACGCACGCTGGATGTGGATATTGAGAAGGATCAGCCGCCGCCAGATCCGGAGCTCGTGGCGCTCGCCGACTGGATAGAGGAGCAAGGCTTTCTGATTCCCGGCATTTCGCTTAAGCGTGGCCGGGCTCAGATCACGATCAAGTATAGCGAGGTACCTGCGCCGGCAACCTTCGTCACGACAATTGGCGCGTTTCCGGCTATCGCTGACGGACGTATTAAGGTGCTGAGCTCGCATCACAGCTTTGACTTCGTGCCCGCTGGCACTAGCAAAACGACAGTCAGAGCGAGGATGCTCGAGGCGATGGGCAACACAGGCCAGGTTCTCGCCGTCGGCGACAGTGGCGAACAGGGCGGGAACGACGAGGAGTTGCTTGGCCAGCCTCCAAGTGTGAGCGTAAACGGTGTGTGTGGGCACCTTGGGGGAAGCTGGTCCCTATTCGGACGATCCTCGTCAGGTCCCGACGCCCTGCTGAGGATTTTGCAAGCGTTGCGCTTCGAAGGTGGGCATGCTCGCCTTGACCTCAATTGCTTTGACGCGAGCACTGTATGAACACGCAGGCGCTGACATCATACGTTCCCCGCAACCAGGTGGTCGGAACGGGGCTAGTCGCCCTAGACCGTATCCATGTGGGCGAGCAGGAGCCGCTCTTCGAGGAGCTCGGCGGGTCATGCGGAAACGTCCTAATCTCGCTGGCTATGCTAGGCTGGGGCGTCACGCCCCTGCTGCGTCTCGGCAACGACCCGGTCGGCAGCAGGCTCGAAAGTGACCTTCGAACGGCAGGCGCGGACACCCGCCTCGTTAGCCGTCACCAGGGTCTGAGATCGCCAGTCATTGCGGAGTTGCTTGACCCCGCCTCCGGCGACCACACATTCTCGTTCACTTGCCCAGAGTCGTCGGAGCGGTTTGGCAGCTTCCAGCCGATCACGATCCATGATCTCGAGCCCGCTCGCGCCGCAGTTGCGTCGTGCACTATCTTCTACGCCGATAGGATATCGGAAACGATCTGCGACGCAATGGAGACGGCGGCGGCGGGTGGAGCGATCATACACTTCGAGCCATCAGGCATCGGTGAGCCGGACCAGTTCGATCGCGCCGTCTCGATCGCGCACATCTTTAAATATTCGGCGGACCGCCTGTCCCCCGAGATTGCGGGGCGACTAAGGCCTGAGGCATTCACCATCGTAACGGCGGGCCGCTATGGGCTCGAGGTTCGGCATGCCGGAGAGGCACACAGGTGCGAGGCTTGTGATGCCCACATGGTGCGCGATACGTGCGGCTCTGGGGATATGGTTACACTGGGCCTGCTCGACACGATTATTCAAAACGGCGTCTGTCACCCCGCTTCGCTATCGATCAGCACTGTCTTGGCGGGCATCCGATCGGGGCAGCGGCTGGCCGCCGCGAATTGCGCCTATATTGGTGCACGTGGGATTTTCCGTGAATGCGGACCCAGCCGAGCTCGTGAGATCCTCGCCGACGGCTAACGTCAGGCTGCGCGTTTGTTGAGGCCCCCATCCTCGTCGCGGAGACTCGTGCGCAGCTCCATCAGCAGCTGACCGAGCATATTACGACCCTCACCGTTGACCTCGCCCCATAGGCGGTTGACCTCGTTGTCAACCGTGGCGCTCTCAACCAGCCGCGCGTCGCCTGTCGAGAGCAACAGATTCTTGAGATCCTCGTGCTGAGTAAACTTGGCACGGAGCACACCGCGCATACGGTCGAACTTCGTTCGCGACCAGCCCGGCGCGATGTCCCAGTAGTAGAGGCCGTGAGCCGCCATCGCAACTAGTCCAGGAGATGGCGCCGACAATACCCAGTCCCGAACCTCCGGCTTCCTGGCCTTGCCCGCCTGATATGCGTGCTCGCTCGTCGGGAAGGTCTCGTCCTCGAAGTCGACCGGCCGACGGTAGAGGTTGCTAAAGGCGCCGTAGGGTTTCTCGCTCGCTCGATAGAAGCGGATCTCGCCCTCAGTCATCACCTCACTCCTATTGCATATTTGCACTAGCTATGCATGCTAATATGCATGAAACCAAGTCGGGAAGAAAGAGAAAAGTTGGCCGGGCTGATCCGCAAGAGGCGGGAGAAATCCGGCTTTTCCACCAGCCAGCTCGCCTCCCTCGCTGGTGTTGACCCGGGCCAGACCTCGCGTATCCTCGATGGTCAATTCCGGACGATCAGCGGCAACGTCTTGCGAATTTGCAATACACTTGGTTTCGATCCGCATACTGAGGCGCGGGCAGAGTCAGGCAACCAGGCCAAGAAGAACGCAGCTTGGGCCAAACTGGAGGCGTCGGTGCGCCGTGCGTGGGACGAGACTTCACTGGATGCGGACCGATTGGTCGCAGTGATCGATGCGGTGGCAAAAATAAAACCGCGCAAGCGGGGGAAAGAATTCAACGTGGATACTTCATCTGTGAGGAACCCACTCCGATAAACGAAATACTGGTGCATCCGCCGACTCACCGTGTATTGCTGATGTGGGAGGAGCCGGTCGCTTGCAAGGCAGCCGGCCGAAATGGGGAGCGGAGCGTGAAGAAGGAATTGGCTGAGGCACTCTTAGCCAAGATCATGGATTGGACAGATGAAGAGAAGGCTCGGGAACGCGCCCGGCTGGAGACGTTCGCCACCTATAAATACGACGAGTATCAACAATTCTCGCCCGGCCGGCGTTTCATCGAGAGTTTGGCGCTATGGCTCGAGCAGTTCGATACCGGCGCCGAACGCCGCACCGCTTATGACTTCGTATGTAGCCGCCTGATCTTCTTCAGCGCGGGGGAGATAAACCATCTCGTCGAGCTTACCTTCCCGACCATTATCAGGCCTAAACTGCTCGAAACGGCCAGCGCTCGCAGTGGCATCCCGGTAGACCGAGTCAAGGCGATCACCGAGACCTTGGAATACCGTACCCTCCACCGCCGCACGTTGTACCTCGGCATGAGTGACGGTGCGCGTACCGACTGGTTCCGCCGCGCCAATCCCTTGATCTCGAACGAGCAGGTCTTCCTCGGTTACGACCCGTCCCAGGTCAAGGCAGCAAACATGCTGGGGAAGCTCAAGAAAGACCTGACAAAGATGACTGGCGCGGAGCCCAAAGACGACGCCGCGCTATTCGAGAACGTTATCCTTATCGACGACTTCACCGCGAGCGGAACGAGCGCCATTCGCTTCGATGAGAAGGAAGGTTGGGATGGAAAAATCCCGACCATAATCGAGGCGCTGGCCGAACCCGACGGACTTGGCGGATGCGTCGTGAAGGGGGTCAAAGTCACCATCGTCGCGTACATCGCGAGCGATCAAGCGATTAATCATATTGAAGGGCTGCTACCCAAGCTGCCTTTCGAGGGTGAGATCTGCTTCGAGGTCGTATGTAGGCTAGGAGCCGCAGCCCGGTTGGACGAGACACGCGACGCTCCATTCTTTGCACTCATGGCCGACGATCGATATTTCGATCCCGAAGCCGACGACGAGCATGGCAAGGTCGGCAAGACTACCAAACGCTACGGGTACGCGAACGGCAGGCTGCCAGTCGTGCTAAACCACAACACGCCCAACAACTCGGTCTACATTCTCTGGGCGGAGGATGTGCACACCGTGCGCGGCCTATTCCCACGCGTAAGCCGGCATCGGAAGCTGCAGCAGCCGTGAGAAACCCTTTTCGTATCAGCGCGTCGCAGCGCGCGACAACGGATGAGGAGTTTGTACGGCTCTTCGGCGCTGGCGCGATCGATCTGCTCCAGAACGTCGGTGACCCCTGGGGGAGCGTAGTGTTTATGCGGAGTGCGCCCGGCGGCGGCAAGACCACCTTCCTGCGCCTTCTCACACCGCGTCCACTAGGTCTCGTTAACTCGCTAGCGAACGGAAGCTCGACTGTAAAGGCGACGCACGAGGCTCTCCGCGAAGTGGGTGCCATCGGAATCCACGGACCGGAATTGCTCGGCACAATGGTGGAGTTTACCAGCGAGTTTCGCGAATTGGCGGCGTTTGACCGCGGCAACGCGCTCTTCCGCGAGCTGGTCAACTCGCGCATCGTGATCGCAACCATGCGCGCCGTCCTGGAATGGCTCGGCCGTCCGTTTCCTCGCGATCTTGAGCAGATCAGTTTCGATTGGGAGCCGGAGTCCGGCAGTACGATCCCAGCGACAGCCACAGGAAGTGAACTATTCGACTGGGCCTCGCAGATCGAAACCGACTTTTACGGTCGGATGGACGTGCTCGGCGAGCCGCAACCGGTAAAAGGCGGCCACGCGCGGCTCGATGGCCTGAAGTGGTTCGCCAACTCTCGCATCTCCAGTCCCCTCGGACCTGTTGAGGTGCGGCGCGTGCTGCTGTTCGACGAGCTCCAGACGCTGTCAGCCAATCAGCGGCGCTCGCTCCTCGACTTCGTGACCGGCGCCCGCGCCAAGTGCGGCATCTGGATCGCCGAGCGCCTAGAGACGCTCACCCATAAGGACCTGCTATCTGAGGGTGCCCTGGAAAATCGCGACTACAACGGCGTGATACAGCTTGAGCGGCAATGGAGTGATCGGCGCGGAGCGGTATATGCCCGATTTGTCGAAAACATCGCCAAGCTGCGGGCAGCCAAGGCCGACAACTTTGGCGACCGGGACATGTTCGCGCTGATCGCCGACGGAGACGACCTCACTGTATGGGCGACGAAGTTTGAACAGGCATGCGTCGATATTGAGACACGTATTCTGGCGAAGATGGGCCAGACGCCGCGATACGATGTGTGGCTCGACACGGCGCGCAAGAACAACGGCAGCGCGGTCGAGCGCGCCATCCAGTGGCGAATGACCGAGGTCCTCGTCGCGCGCGACAGAAGAAATGAGCAGCCGACGTTTGACTTCATCTCGCTCTCAACCGAGGAGTTCGACAAGCGGCAGAGCAGCGGGCTCGCGCGCGCCGCCGAGCACTTCGTCCGAACGGAAATAGGGGCTCCTATTTATTTCGGGCGAGACGCAATCGCCGACGTGTCGTCGTTTAACGTTGAGCAGTATCTCGCAGTTAGCGGCGAGCTGTTCGAGGAGATATCCGCCAAGATACAGTTTCTTCGGGACGTGCCGATGCCGCTGTCTGCCGAACGGCAGCACAACATCATCACCGGCATCGCCAAAGCCCGCTGGAACGATCTCACCCGCCGTCTGCCGCTTGGTCGAGACGCGAAGACGCTGCTCGAAGGGATCTGCTCCTTCTGCCACGCGCAGACGTTCCGTGAGACCGCGCCGTATATGCCCGGCGTAACAGGGATTGGCATCACAATGCAGGATCGCGAGACCTTGATCGACACACCCGACGATCAGATCAAGCACCTGCGTGGCCTGCGCGATGTTGTCACGTCCTTGGTCGCACACAACCTGTTGGTGCCGCGGTTAGACCATAGCAACAAAAACAAGAAGTTCGTCGTATTTTACCTCAACCGGCTGCTCTGCGTACAGTTCGGGCTCCCGCTAGGGTATGGGGGATGGAGGGAAAAGAAAATCAAAGACCTGATCACGTGGCAAGCGCATGGCGGCAAGGAAGAGGAGCCGACCTTTGTCTGATGGCGAAGCGGTGATGCGCTGGGACCCGTACTCGCTTACGGGCGATGCAAAGTTCAACATCTTTTGGAAACGCCACCTCGCGGAGCGCGAGCGGCGGATACTCCTCGTGGTCGGAAAGGGCTTCGACGTCCGCGCGTTGGAGACCGCGCGTCGGCTCCATGGGCTCGGCGCCAACGTTCATGTCTGGCTCCTCGCGTTCCACAACGGCCAGCAGGACAGCGCGCTTCGTCGTGCCAGGACGGAGAAGAACGTCGAGGGCCTCGGAAAGCTATTTCCGCCCGAGCGAATAATGGAGGTGGATATCAACCTTGGGGGCGCATTCGAGGACCCTGTCGCGTCGCGGCAAACCTATGAAAAGATTCGCGCGGCCGGCGATCCAACTTTGTATGACGACGTCATTGTGGACATCAGTGCGATGCCTCGGATGGTCGCGATGACGAGCGTCGCCGTGCTGCTGCGTGGCCTCGACATCGCATCGGCGACCGGCAGGTGCGTCAATCTGCACGTCACCACGGCGGAGAGCGTCACGTCCGACCTCGCGGCGGGCCAAGGCTCGCTGAAAGACCAAGTGTCGTTCGTGCGCGGCTTCTCCGGCGAACTGACATCGCAGACAACTAAGAACCTACCGCACGTCTGGTTTCCCGTTCTTGGGGAGAGTCAGCGCGACCGTCTCGACAGGATCCACCAGAAACTCACCCCGGATGAGATTTGCCCGGTTGTGCCGTTCCCGTCGCGAGAGCCGCGACGTGGGGACGAGATCATCTATGAGCACCGCGAATTGCTGTTCGACACCTTCCAAGTCGAGCCACGTAACATTCTCCTCGCATGCGAATACAACCCTTTCGAAGCCTACAAGCAGGTGTTCGAGGCGATGGACCGGTATCGACGCGCGCTGAATACGCTTGGCGGCTGCAAGGCCTTCGTTTCACCGCTGTCTTCAAAGCTCCTCTCAATTGCGGTGCTGCTGGCCTGCTACGACCATCTTTTCGGTGAGGTCCCAGGAAAGCGGCTGAAGGTGGGAATACCCTATGTCGAGACAGCGACATACGCCGATCCGGTCCAAAAGCCGGACGACCCGTTCGAGTTGTACTCGATGTGGGTTCGTGGCGAGTGGGAGATTGTCGCTGGGACTGCCGCGGACGCCGGCATGTCGGACGAACGGAACGTCTAGCTAAAGCGACGTAGCCCTGAACAGCCTACACTTGGCCGTCCTCCGCATGGGAAAACCATCGCGCACCTCGGTGACGGCCGATGGCGGGACGAGGAGGCGGCAAGCTGGCGGTCAGGAACGGGAGAGCGCTTGTTCCAACTCCCTGCCCATTTTGAATGCACCGAGCCGGTCCTCTACACCAAGGTGGTGCTGGCGGCGGCTCATCTCGATCACGACCTAGCAGACAACGCCCGGCGAACCTGCGCGCCTTTGCCAGCGCTCTCACATGCTGCACGACCGGAGCATCTGCGACAGCGCGATATTGCGTACAAGAAGCGGCGGTCAATGGGCGATCTGGTCGGCGGGCGCTACGAGTAACGAACACGTTTGCGCTTAGGCGATGATATCAGAGTGCGTTTGATCGGCCGGTGATGAGGCGCTTGGAGCGTTCTTTCGCAGACGCGATCTCCCTGTTCAGTTCTTCCAGGTTCTCCAGCCATAGCTGGATACGTGCTGGCGGCACGTCCGGATGAGACTGCAGGTCGAGGTTGTGGCGCTTGACGAAATAGAACGCCACCGCTAGCCGCATCTTTAGCTTGCGCTCACCGCCCTCAATGCGGAAATCGTGCTCGATGGCGGCTCGCTGCTCTGCATCAAGGCCTGGATGGGCTTTAATCTTAAGGACGAAATCCGTCGACCACTCTAAGTCATCGGCGGGATCAATGTCACAGGGCTCGGGCGGCCAGAACGAAAGGATACGCCCGAGCACGTAGTCCCTAAATTCTTGGCGGTCGACCGAGAACGCTCGGCAATGCCAACGCGACCCGTCGTGAACCAGAGCATGAGGGCATATCGTTCTGCGGCCTGTCCGACTCAGCGACTGATAAAAGACGTCGATCTGGGAGCGCGTCTCGATCGCGTCGACCACCGCCCGAAGGACGTAAGCCTCGGGGCCTCGGGATATTTCAGGGATGATCTCCACCGGCGGTGTCTTTTCGAACCAGGTATCGGCCAGACGCGCGGCGCCTGACTCGATGGCGCGCAACTGTGCGAGATAACGTTCCGGCGACAACGTCAGGAAAACCGGGCGGAAATTCCGAGTCTTCACATACGACTTTTCCGACGCGTCGTATTCGATGTTGCCGGGGGCAATCTCCTGATAGGTCCGGAAGTCGACCGAGGCTTGAGGCGACGAGATCTGAAACCTCGTCTCGAGGTCTCTCCTGTTGACCGAACCTGTCCAGTAAATACGCCATTCCATGAATTCGTAGCGCTGGGCCACCGTCCAGCGCACATCCGTATCATTCATATGCACCATCCCATTGACACTTATAAAAACTATGTATATATCGGCTGATTAGTTGAGAAACTGTATATCGTATAGGCCTCTGGATCAAGGAGAACTAACATGAGCGATCAGGACGAAGAGAAGGGTAAAGGCCATCCCGACGCCGGAGACGACTCCGGCCTCGGCAATGGTGGCAACCCAGGCCACGGCGGCGGTGACGGCAATCCCGGTCACGGCGGCGGCAACCCTGGCCACGGCGACGATAAGGTCACTATCCTCGTCGATAATGTGCAGAAGCGCGTCCGCGGCGGCCAGTGGATCGTCAGCGAATTGAAGGCCCAGGTCGGCGTTGACCCCGCCAAGATCCTTGCCGAAATCACGCCGAACGGCCTCAAGGACCTCGATGATGCTAGCACTGTCGCCGTGCGCGACGGATCGCGCTTCATGAGCCATGCTCGCACCGGAGGTTCGTCATGATCATCGCCGGCGTCGAGGAGGGAGGCGACCCTCCTGATGGATTGGATCAAATCCGTGAACTCTGCTCCGGTGAAGTCAACTTCAAAACCGAAGGGTGGCGAAATTTGATTTTTATGGAGCAGTTGCGCCTGTGGGTGGGCAACCAGGTGCGTGTCACGGATGCGGTGCTCTGCCTAAACCATAACAATCCGACTTATCCGACGAAATTGTACATGGCGGAGAACGTGGGCGGGCCGGTCAATTGGAACGAAGCGAACGTGCCGTTACTCGGACGCTACTGGCACTCGTTCTCATGGCGGGACGTCAGCCCTGCCCTGCCATATCATGAAATCCTGGCGGCGCACCTGGCGCCGCTGGCCAGCGATAAGGCGGCCTGATCATGAACAGGTTCCTACGCTGGCTCTATCAGACAGTTTTCGGGAAGCTAGGGGCTGTCGATAAGCCGCTGACCTCCTCCCCGCCTCCGGCCGTTCCCGCCTTGAGGGTCACTTTCCGCGCAAGCGAAGCCTTCCTGTCTCGCGTCCGCGCGGACCTCGAGCGCCGTCACGCCTTTGCCCATGAACGCGTCGGGTTCATTACGGTTCGCGCTGCCGAAGGCGCGGAGGGAGTCACCTTGATTGCCGAGGACTATTACCCAGTCGCTGACGACGACTATGTAAGAGATCCGTCGGTAGGGGCCATGATCGGGTCGGAAGCAATCCGCAAGGCGCTCGAACTGGCCCTCCTGAAGGGTGTCGGCGTGTTCCACACCCATATGCACGGGCTTTCCAAGCACCTCTGGTTTAGCGGAATCGACCTGCGTGAGCAGGTTAAGTTCTTACCGGACTTCTTCACGGTCTGTCCGCAAATGCCGCATGGAGCGATCGTCCTGAACCCGAAAACTGCGGCGGGACGCGTCTGGCTATCGCCCGAGCAGGTAGTGAAGATCGATGAGTTCAGCACCATCGGTCCGCGCCTAGTCATTGATCGGGCCGCCCGCGACGGCAGCACGGAGTTTTACATATGACGGTCGATAGGGATTTCTCACGCCAAAGCTTCCTCGGGCCCGAAGCTGAACACCTCCTCGCCAACGTGCGCGTGGCGGTCGCCGGACTCGGCGGCGGCGGATCTCATATCGCCCAACAATTGGCGCATGCGGGCGTCGGCCATTTCCGACTTATCGATCCGGACGCCATGGAGGCCAGCAACTTGAACCGGCTTGTCGGTGGAACCGAGAGCGACATTGTCGCCGGGACCAAGAAAATTGACATCGCCACGCGTCTGATCAGGGGCATACGTCCCTGGGCTGAGGTCCTCTCGGCGGACACGACGTGGCAAGAATCCGATCACCTAATCCGCGACGCCCATGTGATTTTCGGCTGCGTGGATGGTTACCAGCAGCGGGATTATCTCGAACGCGCGGCGCGCCGCTTCGCGGTGCCTTTAATCGATATCGGAATGGACATCACCCAGGTCGCCGACGGGCACTTCGCGGTCGCCGGGCAGATGATCGTAAGCCTTCCAGGGCAGCCTTGCATGCACTGCCTCGGGTTCTTGACACCGGAAAATCTTGCCATCGAGGAGAACAGGTATGGCGCCGCCGGCATCAATCCTCAAGTCGTGTGGACCAACGGAACCTTGGCAAGCCTTGCTGTCGGCGCTTTCATGAAAATGCTCACACCTTGGCTGCCTGCCCGGGAGCCCTACACCTGGCTCGAACTGGATGGTAATCAGCAGACGGTGGCCCTAAGCGAGCGGCCGCATTACATGAACATCCCCAATGTCTGCCCCCATTATGGCGGCCAGGACGCGCTAGGCGACCCGCAGTTCGACATCAGGAAAGTGATCGGGACGTGACGCTCGAGCCGGAATTGACGGCCATGCTTCGGCACGACAGGTCGCGACGAAGGCTGCGTTGAAACGCAGAAGGCTGGCGCAGTCACCGTTTGCGGATAAAATATCTAAAATCGTCCCTTCGCATCTGACGCCTTAGGAGGGGCTTGCCCTTGACACGAGCACGCCCGGCCGCCTGATGTTGACCGAGCGGGCTCTGGGAAGGCCCGCGAAGAACGGACAGGACTACGATTTGCATGTATCACGCACTCAGCACCAATCTCCTACTGGGCTATCATGGCTGCGACGAAGCGGTCGGTGAGAAGATTCTTGCCGGAAACAAGTTCGAGCCAAGCGAGAACGATTACGATTGGCTGGGTCACGGTATCTACTTCTGGGAGGCGAACCCGGAGCGCGCATTGAGCTTTGCTCACCAGCAAGTGAAATGGGGCCGCGTAAAGAAACCGATGGTCGTGGGGGCGGCGCTGACCTTGGGGAACTGCATCGATACCCTGAATGAGCAAAGCCTTCAGGCGCTAAGCCAAGCGTATGACAAATTGGTGTCTTTGTCCGCCTCCAGCGGCAACCCCGTGCCGATAAACGAGGGCGGGACGGATGCGCTGCTGAGGCGACGGGATTGCGCTGTGGTCATGACCTTGCATAAAATGATCAAAGACATCAACCACCCGCCCGCCGACAGCTTGCGTGGTCTCTACCAAGAGGGCGGCGCACTTTATGAGGGCTCAGGCTTCTTCAAAAAAAGCCACATCCAAATCTGCATTCGCAACCCCGACTGCATAAAAGGGGTTTTCCGCCTACTGTAAGCTGAAAAAACGCCGAGAGGGGCGTTTCTAAGCCACTTTCGCCTTAGGGCGGGCTTTAGGCTTTTCATTGCGGTAGGGCGATGCCAACTTACCCTTAGGGGTTAGTATTCCGATTTTTTTCAGCTCTTTGTCGGCGGCCTTTTTCGAAACGCCGGCTGCCGCCTTCGCGTTCTTTTCGAGGCGATGAAGCACGTCAGCTGTAAAATCCATAAGTCACCTCGCCTAAACGGTAACGGGATCGGTTGCCCGACGTCTAACGCCGGCTGCAACCAATCTCGAATTGATGATCATAGAAACTATCTGTGTGCATAAACCACATGTCAATACCCCGGGTGAGCCTTGGGACGGGGGGCCTATCTTATCGGTTGCATATCGAGAGCTTCGTCTGATCGACAATTCGTTTTATCAATATATCCCTTTTTTGGGCGAAGCGCGCGTCACCAGCCCCTGTCTGGGAGTTCGAGCGTTGGGTGAATTCTGGATCGCCCACCCCCCGAACCAAAATTCGCCCCCTTCCCACTTGTGCTCGAGATAGGAAGCGCCGATATTTGATCGCAGAATTGAACACCAGGAGCCCTTCCATGGCGCAGCCAGTGACAGCCAAAGCCGATGTCGACAAGCTCCGCACCAACGAGAAGAAATGGACCAGGGCGCTGATGGCCACCGGCTGGAGCGCGTTCCCGAACATCATCATCGAGAAGCAGCAGGCCCTCGGCCTGGACGCCTTGGATATGAACATCATCATCCACCTGGTCCAATACTGGTGGCTGCCCGAGAATCTCCCCCATCCTTCAGTCGAAACCATCGCCAAAGCAATCGGAGTGACACCGCGCACGATCCAGAAGCGGATTACCGCGCTGGAGGCCCACGGCCTGCTCGGCCGGGAAGAGCGGCGCCACACGCCAAACGGCAGCATGACCAATAAATACCGCTTCGACGGTCTAATCGATGCCGCCAGGCCGTTTGCGCTGGAGAAGGCCGCCGAAATGAAACGGGCAGCCCAAGAGCGGTCAGACCGATTGCGGCGCAAGAAGCCGAAACTGGTCGTGGATAACGAAAAATAGGCAGATCGTGACGTAGCTCAGAGGAAGAGTGCCTCGCTTTCGACCTGGGTGGTGCGTGACACCGCTATCTAGGGGCGGGGAGGTCGCAGGTTCAAGTCCTGCCGTCACGCCCATCCTTCATGGGTACGACCCGGAGACATGGGTAACAGAATGTACCTAAGACATGGGTGACAACCTCGTGCCGAACGGGTTGTCGATGGTCTGCAAGGTTCTCTG